>JAQSWN010000071.1 GCA_029266615.1 Polyangiaceae bacterium | reverse complement strand
TGCAGCCGATGCGCTTCGAGGTGACGGAGACGTCGTCGATCCAATAGTCCGCGGCTTCCGCGTCGTCCTGATAGCCGTCGAGACCCAGCATGAACACCTCGAACGCGAGGGGATCCCAGCTGTTGGCGGTCTGGCCGTGACTCGAGCTTCCCGCCGGACTCAGGCTGAGCGCTTTGCCATCGACCCAAATATCGACTTTGACTTTGCCCACGCCTCCCGACATGTCGACCGCGAACTCTAGACAGGACCAGCGATTGCGCAGCGCGGAGTCGTTCAGCTTGGTACCGGTGTCCCGCAGGTAGATGGAGTTGACTCTTTCGATGGCGATGCCGTTGTAGCTCGCGAGCGAGTACGAGGTATAAGGGTTCCCGCTGGCCGCTTGTATGGTGCCAAGTCGCGCCAGCCGCGTGTGCACTCCAGAGCTCGCGGGGTAGCTCTTCATGTAGTACATGAAGCGAACATAAGCCGTTGGGCTCGAGGTCTGAATGGGCCGCGCGATGTTGGCGTGGTCCTTGTTCATCATGCCGGTGACGTGGAGTGACTGCTTCCCGCTGAAGGCTTGCGCCGTATCGACCAGAATCTTGCCGTCGCCACGGAGCGCCGCCGTCCACCCTCCAGCCGGCGCGCTCGCGGCGGGATACTGATCGAAGTTTTCACAGACTATCGCATCCGGCCCGCAGTCGCCCTGGGCTGCCCCTCCGGCGCCACCGTTGGCTCCTTCCCCGGCGCTCCCCCCGCTGCCGCCGACGCCCTCGCCGCCACCGGCTCCCGAACTTGGCGTCCCCGCGCTATCGGTCCCGGCGCCACTGGTGCCCGCGCCGCCGGTGTCACCGGCGCTGCCTCCGTTACCGATTGTCGTTGGAGCGCCTGAGGCTCCCGATGGCGTGCCTCCGCCCGCCGGTGCCGCTCCGCTTGCCGCCCCGCCGGCTCCGCCGTGCACCTGTAGCCCTTCGGGTTGCGGCTCGGATGAGCAGTGCACCAGCCCCACACTAAGCGCCGCGATGGCACCTGCTGCCGCTACATCGAGTTTCTTCATCTGCCGTGCATTCCTTGACCGGTTGCTACGCTCGGAGCCGCTGGCTCCATCAGGAGCTTCGAGCATGGGATCGAGCTCATGCGCCGCAATGGCGGCGACGGCGCCGATCCGGTCGGAGAATTCGCAGACGGAAATGATCAGAGACACCGGGACGACGACCCGGTCGCAGTGGTCCTGTCGCTACGACCTACTTGACGACGACGGGAGGCTTCGGCTTTTCGGTGGTCGTCATCACGCAAGAAGAGAGGTCGAAGAGGAGGAACTCGAGCGCCTTCTCTTGAGCGGTCATGGGGTTGGAAGCGCAGCCGCCGGGGAACGGACCACTGTTGTCGTCGGTCAGCTTCTCGACCCCGACGTGAATGCCGGTGTGGACCAGACGCCCGCATTGCGCTTCCGGAGCGGACTCGAGCGGCGTGTTGAAGGAGAAGTACGGGACGCCGGTGCCGTCCGAAATCCAGCCCTGTGAAGGCGACACCGTGGACATGGCCGGGTGCTTCACGTCGTAGAGGTCCACCTTGCCTAGGCCGTTCG
Source organism: Polyangiaceae bacterium (assembly GCA_029266615.1). Classification (GTDB taxonomy): domain Bacteria; phylum Myxococcota_A; class Polyangia; order Polyangiales; family Polyangiaceae; genus PMG-095. The sequence continues at coordinate 28,225 of JAQSWN010000071.1, read as the reverse complement.
GGCTCGCGCCTACGAACTGCAACCAATCCGCAAAGTCTTGGCCTTTGGGAAAGGTGGTGTCGACGGTGTAGGGGGCGAACGCGCCGGGGTGCCCGGCTTGGAAATCGGGGTCGTTCGGTGGAAGCCAGGTGGCCATCGCCGGGAATGGCGTCTTCTGATACATGAGCTCCAGCTCGAGGGACGGAGCCTCGTTACCGCCTCGTAGCCACGTGTCGTGATAGTGCTCGAGGAAGGCGCGGCCGCCGCCGTCCAGGTAGGTCTTCAAGTCCGTCTTCTGCTGCGCGGTGATGCCTTCACGCGTCGCGTCGTCCGACCCACTGCAGGCGAAGAGCAGGATGTCGTAGCTCTTCATCGTGGGAAGCGAGTCCCACAGGGCGGAAGCGGCGGGGAAGTTGCCGCCGCTTTCGTAAGAAGCGGAGCCCGTGTCTTTGTAGAGATTGACGCGACCGGCGTCGTCCGGATTCGTGAACTCCGAGTCCGAGATGCCGACGCGTCGCAGGTAGCACTCGAGCGCGTCTGCGTCCCCGGTGACGAGCGCGATCTTGGGCAGATTCCCTTCAGCCTGGTTACGCGGTAAGCGCATCAACTGCGGATCGGTGAACGTGTTGTCCTGACACGGCTTCACCTCCGGCAGCTCGATCACTCGCCGCCATTTGCCGACTTGGATCACCAGCGGCACGTTGGGGCCGGCGGGAACGTCCTTGTCGAGGACGAACTCGCCGTGAGCGTTCGTGAGCGCCGAAGTGATGGGCGCGCCGGACACGGGCGTGGCGCACGTTTCGCACGTCGCGCCCGGCGTGATTGGCGCAACGGGCTCGTTCGGCACGTACACCGCGACGTTGTAGAGCGGCGTCACTCCGGCCGGGTCGTAGACAGTCGCTCGCACCGTCGTGGGCGCCTGTCCCGTACAGTCGGGAATTTTGCAGCGCCAGCCGTCCGACTCGCACGGGCCTACCGGCGTCCCGCTGTTGGACCCTCCCAAGGAGACGCCCGGGTCCGAGCCACCACCGCTCAGCGAGCCCGCGAGCGAGATCCCACCCGCCGTGCCGTTGCCGTTCCCACCAGTGCCAGGCTTGGAAGGCGCGCCGCTTTCCGAACCGGCAGAGCACCCGAGGGCGCATGCGCAGACGGAGGCCGCGAGCCAATGCGACGCCGTAGCCGAATGGCGTCGCGACCACGGAGCACGCACGATGGGCGATTTCAGCATTCGTCGTCCGGAGGTGACCCAACGTATGGTCACCGAGCGCTTAATGCGCGCTGGCCGTCGAAACGATCACGACGCCCAGCAAGGAACAGCTCTGGCCGGCGATGCCGGGGCGCTTCGCCCCTGCCGCCGTGCCTTCAGGCACCCCGCGCGCCAAGCTCACGCCATGGTGAAGATAGCCCTCGGCGCCCTCGGCGCTGCCTTAGGCCTCATCCTGGGCGCGCTCATCGGCGGCAACTGGGCCACTTCTGTGGAGCTCTTCGGGCTCCGAGGCTACGAAGCCGCGGGCCTGCTCGGCTTGGTCGTCGGCGCCGTCTCAGGCGTTCTCGCGGGAGCCTATTGGGGAGCCCGGCGGCTTTGAGCTGCTGAAAGGCGCGCCAGGGCAAAAGAGGATGGTTGCGTTCGCAACTAGTCTCGAGGTACAAGACTTGCGGGTTGGGACGTCAACACCATGTTGGGAGCAAGCAGCGCCAAGACTCGCCCGAAGCACGAGGACGTCGCGCGTTTGAAGCGTGCGGTGCAGGAGTTCACCCGCAGCTTCGGGCTTTTGGTCACGAAGCAGACGCCCTGTGGGCTGCCCGTCTCGCCGTCCTATGCGCATTGCTTGATGTTGCTGTTGGAAAGAGAGCGGCAAGCTCTGCAGACCTCTCAAAGCGAAATTGGCGAGCAGTTGACGATCGATAAAAGCAACATCGCGCGCCTCTGCCGCAAGCTCGAGAAAGCCGGCCACGCCAGCCAGCAGCGCGATCCAGACGACGGTCGGGGTCGATTGGTGGAGCTGACGGGAAAGGGGCGGCGCATGGCCGAGAGGCTGGAAGCGGCGAGCGACGAGAGGTTCTTGCGCGTGCTCGAGGCGGTGCCTACGGCTCAGCGCCCTCAGTTGCTCGCCTCGCTCACGCTTCTCATCGAGGCGGTCGGAGCTTTGGATGGTGCAGAATGACCACGAAAATCAAACGATGGAATCTACTGGTTCTGCTTTTGCTCCTCGGCTGCCGCAGCAAGCCCGAGGCAGTTCCCGAGGCGAGCGCACCCGTACGGCAGGCCGCGGTGGCGGAGACTGCGGCTGCCAGCACTAGCGACGCGCAAGCGGCTCTCGACCGCATGGACGCGCGCACACCGGTGCCCCTACTTCCGATGATGGCGCACCATCAAAAGCAGAGCATGCGCGATCACCTCGTGGCCGTGCAGCAAATCATCGCGGCGGTGGCCAGCAAGGATTTCGCGGCGGTCGAGAAGGCGGCTAGCCGCATTGGTTTTTCCGAGAGCATGGGACGAACGTGCTCGCACATGGGGGCGGGCGCGCCCGGTTTCACCGAAACGGCACTACAGTTTCATCACGGCGCGGACAAAATCGGTGAAGCGGCTCGCAAGCGCGACACGGAGGCCATCCTGACTTCGCTGGGGCAAACGTTGAGCCAGTGCACGGGGTGCCACGCGCAGTACAAGCAGCACGTCGTCGACGAGAGCGAATGGTCCGCGGCAGCGGGCGGCGCGCAGGCTCCGCAGCAGCACGGGCCGCAGCATCACGTGGACTGACGAGGTCCGGCGCCCCTTCGAGTCTAGCTGCGCAGAACCGGTAAGGAGGGACGGCTCAGCGCGACGAACGCCAGCGCGGCCGCGAGAGCCGTGAACACGCCGGGTACGGGGAAGAAATAGCGGAAGCTGAGCGCGGAGATAGCGGCGAGCGAAAGCGCCGTGAGCGTGATGATGCGGTTCGTTACCTGCTCCTTAGCGGCACGGGAAAGCGAGAACAGCACCGCGGCACAGAGCAGCAACAACACGCTGGTGCAGATGTTGTTGCCGTCCAAAAGCTCCATGTAGCTTCTCGGGGAGCCAACCGGCATGGGTACCAACGTCGCCTTCATGGTGGCGATCGTGGCGTGCATCTGGGCTTGCTCCGCCGGAACGGGCATGAAGGTGCCGATGGTGTGGCCGATGCACGTGATGAGCGAAAGGACGGCGGCGGTGCGAAGTAGGGCGGAGCGGCTCACTGGAATTGGTCTCGTAGAAAAAGAGCGGTGTGACGATACCGGGGATGCGCGCGTCGGTCGCGCTCACGGCCCCGCGGAGATTGGAAACCCTTCTCGGTCCCAAACGAGAGTGGAGACGCGGAGCCGGGCTTCGTTGGCGTCTTCGCTGTCGTACGAGTGGAAGAAATTATAGTGCTGTCCGTCGACGTCCAGCACGTCGTTGCTGCCGGGCCCGCGGTACCGGTCGCCTGCTTCGAGCAGGAGCGAGCCTCCTCCCTCCCAGAGGTCCAGCCCCTCGCGGTCCAAGTAAGGTCCGCGAATGGAGGCTGACCGTCCGACGATGAGGGCATGCTCGTCGCCTGCGCCCAGCGACGCGAACAAGTAGTACCAGCCGTCCCGGTGCGCGAGCGCAGGCGCTTGAATACCGATATCTTGACGCTTGGCCAATGGGATGAGGTCCGCGCCCGCCCGCATGCCCTCTTCGTCCAACCCGATGAGCTTGATGCCGCTTCGGAAGCTGCCCAGCACGAGCCAATGCGTGCCCTGCTCGTCCTGCAGTACGTTCGGATCAATCGCGTTCCAATTGTCGGCGCGAGTGGAACAGATGACGGGTCCGCGATCCGCCCATTCTCCTAAGGAGGGGAGGGCCTCCGCGGTGGCGTGCCCGATGCAAGATTGGTTGTCGCCCAGAGTCGAGACCGCATAGTACAGGTGGTACTGGCCATTGAAATAGGCCAAGTCCGGCGACCAGAAAGTCGAGGCTTCCGGCACTTCTTCGGCAACCCATGCGGGAAGCTGCTCGAAGGCGCCGCCCACTCGCTCGAACGCTCGAAGGTCCGGCGATCGCCGAATCGGAAGCTGCTCCCCCGTCGAGATGACCCAATAGTCGTCGCCGTCGTGGAGCGCGGAGGGATCGGACACCGCGATGTCTCCCGCAAGCTCGAGCAGCTCCGGCGTGGGCGGCGCAACGGCCACCGCGACCACGTCCGGATCGGCGGCGCAGCCCGCGTGGCTCAGAGCGGCCGCTACCAGCGCCGAGCGGAAGAGGCCGCCGCGGTGCATCGACGGAACCAGCAGGGCGACCGATCGCACCACCTGGTCATAACATGAACCGGCGCGGGACCGCCCCGACGCTCACCCACGGCGCGTCGCGACGAACGTGAGGATCCCCAGCTCCACGAGTTCTTGGTCGGGCAGGGGGCTCGCTGCATCCGCGCAAAGCAGCGTTTCTGGACGGTGCGACAGGTGGCGTAGCTCTCCCACGAGGCAACTCCGGTAGAGGAGCGCGGGATCCTCCTGGGGAGTGGCCTCCCAAGCTCGTTGGATTGCACAGACTTCGATTTCAAAGCCGGCATCTGCCGTGAACCAGCCCTGCAGCTTGCTTTGAAAGTGCTGGGCGGTCGAGAGTGGCTGCCCGGCCACCTGCGCGAGCTCGGCGCGAATCCCCGAGGGAGCTAGCTCGTAGGCAGCGCGAAACGTGTGGTGAAGAGCTTGGCGGAGCTCGGCGCTCTCCTGCAGCTGAAGCAGCTCCCGAGTCGCCGCCCCCGGCGCCAGCGGCGGTTTGGAAAACACGGCCAGGTACTCTGCTAGCGGGCGAGCGGCGGGGCTGCCGCCACTGACCAACGCGCTGAGGACGAGCGCGACTTGCTGATGCGAGAAGAGCCAAAGGTCCTCGGGCCACGCGCCCGTGCTCGGATCCCGAAACACGTTCGGGAATGGAACGAGGCCCACGCTCCACAAGGACTCCACCACGTCGTCGAACACGGTCGACATGTCTAGCCAGTGGAAGACACGGCCTCCTGGCCTCAAAACTCGAGCAAGCTCATCCGCCACCGCCAGCCCATCTTTCACGACGTCCAAGACGCAAAGACCGACGACGGCTGCGACCGACCCGGTCTCGAAAGGGAGCCGAGAGGCGGAGGCTTGCAGCACCTCCGTCCTCGGGTACTGCTTGCGGTAGCTCCGGGACACGGCGGCGTCCGGTTCCGTGTGCACCACGCGGCTCAGCAGCGGCTCTGGCAGCCGCTCCCGCAGCTGGCCGTCGCCCATTCCGATTTCGACGATGGTACCGGCGGGCGGCGCGAAGCGCTCGAGCGTGCCCGCCACGAGTCGGCGGCTCAGCTCCCGGAAGGGTCGACGTTGACTGCGTACCTGCTCGAGCCGGCGCAGCGCCGCGAGCTGCGCGCCGTTCGGTCGCTGTTTCTTGGCGCTGGAAGACTTCCAGCTCACTTCGCGGAGCGCCTTTTCGCGGGCGCCATCAGCCGGTGCTTCATCATCGTCAGGGCAGCTCCTTGCGCAGGGTCGCGGCCTGCACGCTGTTCGGGTAGGCGCTCACGAAGGCACTCGCGGCCGTCCGCGCTTCACTCAATCTTCCCAGGCGCCGCAGCGCGCGGATGCGACCGTAGCTGGCTTCCTGACTGAGCGCGCCACCACGTCGTAAGTAAGCTTCGAACGAGCGAAGGGCTCCCCCCGCGTCTCCCAACTGCGACATCTGCAGATCGCCCAGCGACACGAGCGCCACTCGCGCCTCCGCGCTCGCGCCGTGCTCGTGCAGCAACCTCTGATACGCCGTATGCGCTTCCCGGTAGCGACCGTCCGCCCGAAGCGCCCGCGCTCGTTGCAGCAACTCTGCGGCGACGGAAGCGCTCGCGCGCGGCGTTGGCGTACGCCGGCTCGGTGCGTCCAGCAATTGAAGCGTGGCTTCGTAGTTGCGAGCCACCTTTGCTCCTGGCTCTACCGTGAGCTGCTCCACGATGGACGCGAAGCCGGCCCGCGCGACTTCCATGCGGTACTGACCAGGCAGCATCAGCGCGGAGAGCGGCGCGGCGCCGAGCCGGAGCTCGCCGAGCGAGATCTGACTATCGAGCGCGGCCGTGACGACGAGCGTGCTCTCGGCCGCGTCCGTGAAGTACTTGGCGAGCTCCACCAGCCGAGAATCGGCCCGTTCGTCGTGGTTGGCGGAGGCGGATGGCTCGCCGCCTTGGAGCAAAACCGCGGAGCTAGGCGCGGCGTAAGGAGTTGCCCGCGTGCCCTGGTCGTTCAACACCACGCCTTCGTGCACGCGCAGGGTGACGGCGGCCCCATCGCTTTTGAGGGAGAAGACCGTGCCTTTGGCGACAACGGAGCCAGCCGCAGTCTCGAACCCGAACGAGCTACCGGGGGGCTGGCGGTTCAGGTGTGCGACCACGTGCCCTTGGTGCAAGCGGAAGCGCCGGCGCCCCGCGTCCAGGGTTTCCACCGAGAGCGTGGTCCCTGCTTCCAGACACGCGGTGACGCCTGGCGGCACGAGCACGCAAGCTTGCCCTGTTTCGGCGGACACCACGCTTCCCGCTGTCAGCCACTGTCCCGCGACGCCGGGCTGGGCGTTGACGGTAACTTTGCCCGCCGCGAGCGCCAGGCGCGCTCCACGGCGCTGCGTTTCCGCGACCACGACTCGCGACGGCACCACTGCCGCAAGGCCGCTCGTTTCTGGGGGGGTCGCGTGAGGCGGCATGATCACCGCCGCCATCGCCGCCGCCGCCAGCGCCGCGCCGAGCCCCATCGTGGCCCGGCGTGTGGACGGCCGTGCCGTTCGCCATCGCTCCTTCCAACCGCGCCACTCCGGCTGCCAGCCTGCTACGTCGCCACCGGGCCGGGTGGCAAGCATCGCCGGATCTTCCAGAGCGCCGCCGAGCGCCTCCCAGAGCTGGGCTTCTGCAGCACATTCGCGGCACGCGCTCGGGTGGCTGCGCACGAATAGCCGCTCTTCGGGGCTCAGCGGCTCGCCGGCGGCGGCTTTGTCCGAAAGCAAAGCCCAATTCGCGCAATCAGTCATGATTTCCTCCTCGCGAGAGGCAAAAGCCCGAGCTCACGGCGAAGCGTCTTTCTCACCTGCTCCCGCGCCTGATGCAGGCGGTCCTTCACGGTGTTGGGCGAAGCCTCGGTCAGCTCCGCAATTTCCTCGACCGAGTAGCCCATGACGTGGCGGAGCACCAACGCCACCCGCCGGGTCTCCGGCAGCTCGCTCAGGTAGTCGATGATGGCGCGGGGCACCTGATGATCAGCGGGGGAGGCGGTATCTGCGACCAGCTCCTCCGGGTCGACACTCGCGTCGCGCGCGCTCCGCACGCGGCGGCTCCGCGCGTGACGAACCGCAGTCCGCACCGCGATCCGATCGGCCCAGGGCATCAAGTTTTCACCCTTGAATGACGGAAGCGACTGAAATAGCTCCAGAAAAATGCTCTGGGTCGCGTCTTCCGCGTCCGCGGTATTGCCCAGAATGGAGAGCGCGATGCCTCGCACCCGGCGCGATAGCTGCTCCACGATGAGACGCCGAGCCGTCGCGTCTCCGGCGAGCGCTTGGCTCACTAGCTCGGAAACGTCAGTGGTGCGGTGCGGGGCGTTCATGAATCGCGTACTGGATCTTCCTTGGTAGCGGCCGCTCCTCGCGGGCGGAAAAATCTCTCACCAGGCTGAAATCATGAGGCCTACCTCCACCCGCGGCCTCACGCGGAGGAGCGAGCCTAACGCGTCGTAGCGGCCCGTCTCGGGCGCCGCGACGAGCGCGAAGGGGTTCAAGACGACGTCCGCGCCCAGCGTCAAAAAACCGTGGAGGCGTCGTGACACGGCAAGGGTGACGCCGAGCCGGGGCGACACCGTCCAGAGCCACCGACTCGCGTCTGGGGTTGCGATCCAATCGTCGCGGACCGCCGTCGTCTTGCGCTGCACGTAGTCCGCCCCGAGCGCGCCGCGCAGGTTCACTCGCAGCCGAGAGGAGCCGAGCTCCCAACCAGCGAACACTTCTCCTGGTCGCCTCCGGAGCTGAATGCGGACGCCCTCGGCTGCCACCGCCTCGCTCGGAAAGTAGGTGTAGGCGGCTCCAAAGAAGAAGGCCGAGCGCGCCGGACGAACGCTCACGAGAAGCGCGACGCCGTGCTGCCAACGCGCGCCGCGGATGAAGCTGCCTGCCACGTAGCTCACCCCGGCGCGGAGGTCCGTCCCCATTTCTTCTCGTCGCGGTGCGGTGGCCCGGGGAGGCGCTGCGAGCGTCGGTGGGGGCTCTACCGGCGGAGGCGCCGGCTGCAGCGCCACTTCACTCATTCCGATGGAGCCACCCTCGAGGAGCGCCTGAATGGCGAAGCGCAGGACGACCGCGACTGCCTCGGACTGCGAGGCCGTGGAGCCGTCTGACTCGACGACCCGCGAGTAGAGATGACCGCTCGCATCGTACAAGAATAGCTCCTGCTGCTCGCCGCTCGTCTCTAGCCAGAACACCGCCAGCGCTGCCTCCCGCGCCGCGATTTGCTTGGCGCGCCGCGCCGCGATCGCGAGCGGCTCGCGCGCAGCCCTGACGACCAGCACGCTGACCTCCAGCTCGCGCAGCTGGCCGCGCAGCGCCCCGACTAGGTCCGCCTCGGCTGGCTGCTCGGAGCTGCCGCTGTCCGCCACCACCAGCACGACTTCATTGAGCGCACCCAACGCGATGCGCGGGGCGAACGCCAGGAGCGTGCAGAGGAGCAACACGCAGAAAAAGCGGAGTCGCTTGCCCGTCGGCTCCGTAGCGAGCAAATCGTTCCTTGGTCGTAGTGGGTACGCCGCGCTCATGGTCCTGCGGAGCGTGGCCAGCCGCTTCCTCGGTCTATGAGGGGAGGACGACACGATAAACTTGTCCGTAGCGGCGGCAAACGTCCAACCGTAGCCACAGGCTAAGGGGCCGAACAGGATCTCCTTTCGAAAGAGTATCTGTCCCGCTCCGACAGCTCCGCAGCGAGGTTCTTGTTGCGCGTCGACCCAGCGAGCCCGGTCCGGAAACGCATCGGCGGGTCCTAAGTGCTCAGCAAGCCGGCGATGGGCTGATTGCTATCCGCGAACTGCGTGACCGGGACGCCAGCGGCTTGCAGCAGCGCGAGGTGCACGTTGGCCATGCGATTCGTGTTCGGGATCGCGAGCCCTCGAGTGCGGTTGTCCAGGTTTCGACTACCGGCCAGGCGGCGCGCGTTTCCATCCTCCGGCGAGTAGCTGAGATGCCGGCCCGTCGCGATGGCGCCCCCGGCATTGCCCGCGATGAGACACGGCATCCGCTCGTGATCGTGGGGTGCACCTTCCCCGACCTCCGAGCTGACATAGATCGCGGTGTTGTACAGGGCCGTGTGCTCCCCTTCCTTTACCGCTTTGAGGCTCTTCGCGAGAACAGCTAGCTGCTCCATCTCCCAGGCGATGCAGCGCGCCACCGCGTCCCGGTTGCCACTGCCGTTGATGTCGTGGGTCATCCCGTGGAAGTTGCCTGCGTCCACCCACGGCATCGAGCCCGGCCCGAAGGCGTTTCCGAAGCTGAAGGTAATGACCCGGGTGAGGTCGCAGCGCACCGCGAATTCCATCACCTTCATCATCGCCGCCGCGCGCGTCGGGTAGTCGGTGCTGTTGTTTGGCCCCATCTCGGCCTGGCAGGCCGCGGTGGCGACGCCCGAGTCCAGCTGCTTCTCCGTGGTGCGGACGGACGTGAGGTACTCTTCCAGCTTCTGCTTATCTTCCGAGGTGAGCTTCGGCGAGAGGCGGTTCGCCTCTTGAACCAGGTAGTCCAGCACGCTCCTCTCGCCGCGCTTGATGCGCTCGCGTTGCTCGGCGGACATGTTCGCGTCCTCGTTGCCGAGCAAGTAGGTCCACGCGCGCTTCGCATCCGTTTCCTTGGAGCGCGGAGTCTTGGCGCCGCTCCACGAGATGGATTGCGCGTAAGCGCAGCCGTAGCCGTTGTCGCAATCGCCCGAGCCGCCGCCGCCGGACATGCCGAGCTCCAAAGACGGTCGCGGCGTGAAGGCGCCAAGGGTGGCGGCCGCGACTTGGTCTGCGGAAACCGCGAGCTCGTAGTCGTCCACGGACTTTCGCGCCGCCGCACAGGTCAAAAGCGCCGCCATGCCGCTCGCATGATCGCCCACGTTGACGGGCGCGCCGGCCAAGTTGTCAACGCCGGTGAGGACGTTGATGTCTCCGAACAGCCCCTCCTTCGCGAGTGTCGCGAGGCTCGCGGGGGGAGCGGCCGCGTCCAGCATCGGTGTCTTCGGGTCCCAACGGTCTCGCAGCACGCCGTTCGGAATGTGCCAGTAAATGAGACGCACCGGCGTGCCGGGCGGCGCCGCGCGCAGTTCCCTAGGCACCAGCGACTCCATGAACGGAAGCGCCAAGCAGACGCCCGCTCCGCGCAGGAGCGAACGGCGCGATAGAAAACTACGCGGGTTCATCATTGAGCCTTTCATGGCGCGCGAGCCTCGTCCTCTCGTTTACGGAACGCGTCAGAAGTCGCGATCGCTTGGACCAATGCGGGGAATGTCTGCCCCGAGGTGGCGAAGGATTTTCCCACCTCGTTCAAGACGTAATCATCGAAGTCGCTGCCGCCGCGGGGGCCGCGCCCCAAGCCGTAGGCGAACACTTGCTTGGCGACGCAGCGCGACACACTCGGCGCAGCCGCGATCAGTTGGCCGAGCTCGGCCGGGTTTGCGAAGGGCACGTCGCCCTCCGCGGTTCGAAAGACGCCGGAGGGATCGATGGCGACGCCTCGGTCTTCCGTGCGGAAAGCGCCGATGCCGTCGTACTGCTCCAGCGCCAACCCCAGCGGGTCCATCAACACATGGCAGGCGACGCAAGTGGGGTCGGTCTGGTGAGCTTTGAGTTGCTGTTTGCGGGTCGTGCCTTCCTCCCGCTCGGGCGGCTCTGGGATCATGAAGTTGGGCTCGGGCGGCTCTTGGCACAGCAGGTGCGCGAGCATCCACTTCCCGCGCTTCACGGGGTGACTGTCTTCCGCGTAGGCGACCGCGGTCAGGAAAGTCCCTTGCGTGAGCAAGCCGGTGCGGTTGGCTGGCAGCTTCGTGAACACGGGCTGGTCGGAGCCTACCGGCGGCATGCCGTAGTGCTCCGCCAGGCGATCGTTCACGTAGCCGGAGTTGGACGTGAAGTACTCGGGCAGGGGACGGGTGCCGCGAGCCACATCCGCGAAGAAGCGCATGGTCTCCGTGGCCATGGAGCTGCGGAGCTCCTCGTCGAACTCCTCATAGACTTCCTCGCTGGGCCGCGCCTTCATGAGCTCACGGACGGGAAGCCATTGGCTGCCGAAATTTTCCGCAAACGCCGCCGCTTTTTCGCTGGCGAGCATGCGGGTGAGCTGACTTGCGAGCCCCGCCGCGTCGCCCAGGGAACCGTTAGCGGCCGCGGCGGTCAGCTCCGCGTCCGGCATCGTGCTCCAGAGGAAGTACGACAAGCGCGACGCGACCTCGTAGCCCGTGAGGTCTCGAACGCCAGCGGTGCCGGAGTTTCGCTCCACTCGGTACAGAAACTCTGGAGCGAGCAGCACCGCTTGCAGGACGCGGGCGAAGGCTTCGTCCTCCGTATTACCGTCGGCCTTGTTCGCGGCGTAGAGAGCGACGAGCGGCTCCACATCTGCCGGCTCCACCGGGCGGCGCCAGGCTCGAGGGAGGAGTGTGTTCAGGGAAGCGGTGACGCAGGCCTCCTTTTGCTCGGCAAGATCGCAGCCGAGCACGCCGCTGCGACGCTCCGAGGCGAGGGCCTCCGTCGCAATGCGCTTGGCGGTTTCCAAGAAGTAGCCGAGCTGAATGTCCGTAAACGTGAGCGCGGACGCCACGTTGTCGAAGCCGAACGCCGTGAAATCTGCCGGGAACGTCTCGGGAAGGCGCTGGGTCGTATTCAGCAGATCCCGAACCGTGTTGTTGTACTCGACGATATTCAGGCGGTGCATGACCACGCGCCCCGGGCCCGTGAGCGGCGCGGTGCTGCCGGTGCCTCCCGTCCCGCTGCCGGCGGCGCTCTCACCCATGGACCCGTTTCCGCTCGTGCCCGCACCGCTCGGGTTTCCAGGCGTGCCGGGGTGGCCTTTCTGCATTCCCTCGCCGTCGAGGACGCCCGTACAGCCCACCACGGCGGCCATGCCCAACACGAGCGTGGAGACCCGAGCTAGCTGCCTGCTCAGCGCTTTCGTCTTCACGATGACTTTCTGGTGCTTCATGACCAACCGTTCGGAAAGGTCGTGCCGGGGCGGTCCCGAGCGACGACGCGGGTGAGAGTTCGGGAAAATGAGAGGCGGGGCCGGCAGTGGCGGCGCCGCGCTCGAGCAAGGCCGTCTCGAGGCAAGCTCCGGCGCGCAGCACATCGGGTACTTGCGGCGCAGCTGGACGAACGGGCGGAGATTTTTCTCGGCCTCTCGCTCCCGTCGATGGCGGGCCAGGCGTTCCCCGCTGCCGAGGGCCCGCAATTTTCGACCCACCCCACAAAGCGCGTGCATGATCCGTGAAAGACGCCCGACTCGGCCTGCCAGCTGCACTAACCCCGACGCTTGCCCTGGCTCTCGTGGCACGCTCGAAAGGATGACTGCCATGCTCTCTGCACACGCACGTTGGATCTTGCTCACCGCGCTGAGCGCCCCTTGGTTTATCGCTTGCAGCAGCGATTCCTCTCCGGACGGGGGCGCTGGCGGCTTGGGGGGCTCCGCCGGGGCGTCGACCGCGGGCTCCAGCTCCGGAGGAGGAGGCAGCTCGAGCGGCGGTTCCGCGACTGCTGGAGCCGGTGGGACAACTGGCGGCAGCAGCGCGGGCGGGAGCTCGAGCGGCAACGGCGGAACCGCCGCCGGCACGAGCGGTGGCGGAGGCGGCGGAGCCAGTGGCCTCGGCGGTAGCGGGGGAGCGGGAGGCTCAGGAGGAGCGGGCGGCAGCGGAGGCGCTGCGGGCGCAGCCGGGAATGGAGGGGCGGCCGCGACGGCGGTGGCGCAAATCACGGGCGTGAACGGCGAAGCGGTGACCGGCACCGCCACCTTCACCCAAGGCCCGACCATGACTCAGCTCGTCATCAATCTCAGCGCCTGCCCCAACGGCAAGCACTCCTCCCACCTGCACATCACCAAGGACTGCGGCAACAACGGCAATGCGGCCGGCGGGCACTGGATCCCGAACGGCGAGAATCTGGGCGACTATACCTGCGCGGACAACAAAGGCATGCACACCGTGCAGAAGCCCACCTCGCAGTGGACAGTAGGAGACGGCTCGGACACTGACGTCACCAAGCGCTCCTTCATGGTGCACGAGTCCGGCGATGACGAGGGCTCGGGCGATCGCATTGGCTGCGGCGTGATCAGCAAGCCGTGAATAGGGCTTCGGCGGCATCTCTCGAGCGGGCGGCGCCAGACTTTGGGCGCCGCCCCCGAGCTATCTCAACGACAGCCTTTGCGTCGTTTTCCAGAAGCCTTGCCAGGGATCCGACCTCTGTCTCTTCAAGCGCGCCATCACGTTCTGGACCGTGAACTGCTGCGGCGAAAGTGAAGGCTTGAGCTCGCGCCACGCGATGGGAACGGACAGCGTGCCGCTCGGCAAGGCTCGGGTCGAGAACGCGGCTACGGCAATGGCGCCCCGGTAGTTGCGCTTGTAGTCGATGAGGATCTTGTTTGCGCGCGCGGCCTTGGCAAAGTCGATCGTCAGCAGGGCCGGGTCCTGACGCGTCAGGGCCAACGCGACCTCCCGAGTGAAGGCATACACGGCGTCCCAGCCGTGCTCGGGCTGGAAGGGGACGACGACGTGCAGGCCTTTTCCGCCCGTGAGCTTGACCCAGCTTTCCAGCGAAAGACCCGCGAGGTGCTCGCGGAGCCTTCGTGCAGCCGCGAGCACCTGCCGCCACTCGACGCCTTCGCCCGGGTCCAAGTCGAAGACGACGCGATCGGGCGTCTCCAAGTGCTCAGCGGTGGAGCCCCACACGTGCAGCTCGATGATGTCGCCTTGGATGAGCGATACCAAACCGGCAGGCGTGTCGACGATCAGGTACTCGCCGACCTTCTTCTGCTCTTGGATGTTGATACGGCGGACGTGCGGACTCGCCCAGCGATGGTAGCCGGATTCGTGGCGCAGGAATTTGCACTCGGTGCGGAGCGCGTCCGGTTTGCGCACGCCCTTGTCGCAGCGGACCAGCGTGAGCGGCCTCCCCGCCACGTACGGCAGCATGTGCTCGGCCAGCGCCGCGTACAGCTTGACAAGCGCCAGCTTGTCGAAGCCGAGCGCAGGGTACACGGCGCGCTCGGGGCTGCTGATGGCAACTCCGCTGACCTGCGGGGGCGTGGCTCCGGCGCTCTTTGCGGGCGCGGCGCGGGGAGCGGCAACTGGCGCAGGCGTCGCCATCGCCGTCTCGCGCACCACCTCCGTGGCGCGCTTATCGGTGCGAAATCCTTGGAACGAGCCATGACGGACGTGCCCGCCTTCGGTCCACTCCGCGAAGGTGACCTCGATGACCGTCGTCGGTGTGACCCAATGGGCGCTGCGACCTAGCCAGCCCGGCGGGCGGGGGTGAAATGGGCACTCTGCGATTTCTAGCTTCTCCAGAGCTTTGCGGGTCTTCGAGAGGAACGTGGCCGTGAACCCACGGCCGGTGCCGACTTTGCCGCCGAACCGCAGCTCTCCAGCTTCGTAGTAGCCGACCAGCAACGCGCCGATGCCGCCTCGCGCGCCCTCCGGATCCGTGAAGCCGCCCACGACGAGCTCTTGCCGCTTCGAGCATTTGGTTTTGAGCCAGCCTTCGCTCCGACCAGGCCGGTAGGGTTGGTCGCGGCGCTTGGACACGATGCCCTCGGCGCCCAAGGCGCAAGCTTGCTTCAGCAGCGAAGGACCATCCGCCTCGAAGTGGCGCGAGTAGCGGAGCTTGGAGTCGGCGGGAAGCGTCGCGAGCAGTGTCTCCAAGGCCGCTTTGCGCTGCTCGAGCGAGAGCGCCGCCAAGGAGTGCCCGTTCAGGTAAAGCAAGTCGAAGACGAAGTAGGTGAGGCCATCTCGCGGTGCTCCGGAGAACGCGTTCTGAAGCGCTTGGAAGCTCGTGGTGCCGTTCGGAAGGACGACCGCGACCTCACCGTCCAAGATGGCGCTTTGCACGTTGAGCTGCCGAGCCGCTGCGACGACCTCGGGGAAGCTCGCGGTCCAGTCCCGGTCGCGGCGGCTTTGCAGCGCAATGCCCTCGCCATCGATGAGGCACCCGATGCGGTAGCCGTCGTACTTCAGCTCGTGCAGCCATTGCGGGCCCCGGGGAGCCTCTTCCGCCAGTGTCGCCAGCTGAGCGCGAAAGGGCGGGAGCGGCATGCCGCTCAGGATTGCCATCCCTTCCCAGGGCTAGCAACCGCGCGGCGCGCTCACCACGGCAAGGCGACCCGATCTCTAAATAGCCCGCCCGTGGGTCCGTCGTCGGGCAGGGTCGCGGCCCACACGATCCCTTCGGCGCTTTCCTTCACGGGCCGCGCGCCCATGCCCTCCGCGCCCGGAAACGTGGCCGTGAAGCCAGGGCAGACCGCGTTCACCAACACGCGTAGCTCGCGCAGCTCCTGGGCGAAAGTCGCGGTCAGGGCGTTGAGGGCGCACTTCGCGATGGCGTACGAAGGATCCGTCGCCGACGCGTGCAGTCCGAACTTGTGGTCGAGGTGCGAGCCCGCGCCGCTCGACACATTGACGATTCGAGGCTGCGGAGCGGCGAGCATGAAGGGCAGGACGCACTGGGTCACCCGCCACGTACCAAACAAGATGGTCTCCATGCTCTCGCGGGCGAGCACCAAGTCGGCGCAGGTCGCCCGCTCCCCGTTGACGGGAGGGCGCGCCGCGTTGTTGATCAAGACGTCCACGCGCGACTCTTTTTTGAGCCGGGCGCTGAGCGCGGCCATACTTTCCGGCTGCTGCACGTTCAGCTCGTCACCTGCCACGTCGTATCCGGCTTGCCTCAGCTCCTCGGCGCGCGCTCGCGCAGAGTCACCGCTGCGCGCGGTGAGAAGAACGCGGAAGCCGAGCTCCGCCAACTGCCTCGCGGCTTCGAACCCAAGACCCTCGCGCTTCCCTGCGCCGGTGATGAGCGCCACCTTGCCACTCGTGCGTTGGTTCATCGTGTGCGCCTACGAGCCGAGCCAAACGAAAGTAGCGCGTCCCGCGGGCTAACTGCGGAAAATCGCCGGTTTGCGTATTCCCGAGAATACGACCATCGTTTGGCGGTCGCCCGCGCGAGCACCCACCGTCAGAACGAGCTCGTCGGCCGGGATGGGGGAAAGGAACCGATCGGTCGCGAGGCAACACGCCCGCTTCGTCGCTCTTGGCCTCTGGCGCCTGCGTCAATGGGCTGGGCTGACGCGCCTTGCGACACGATCACACGTCCGCATAAGCCGGACCGCTCCTTGCACGACCTACATGGTTCGGCGAGTCGGCCCCCCGAAGGTCTCGCCAGGAAAGAGGCTGCCCTTTGCGCATTCATCACCTCAACTGCATCTCGGCGTGCCCCCTGGGTGGCCTCATCATGGATGGAATGACGCGTCAGGTGCGCGGCCGCCTCGCGTCCCACTGCCTGCTCGTGGAAGCTCGTGACGGCTTGGTCCTGGTCGACACGGGTTACGGGCTGCAAGACGTGGACGCGCCCCGCGCGCGTTTGAGCTCTTTCTTCCTCGCGCTGGTGAAGCCGGAGCTGCGTGAGGAAATGACGGCAATTCGACAGATCCAGGCGCTGGGGTTTCGGCCGGCCGACGTGCGGCACATCGTCTTGTCCCACCTGGATTTCGATCACGCCGGGGGCCTCGACGACTTCCCGCACGCGCGGGTGCACCTGCTCGAGAGCGAAGCGCGAGCCGCGTCCGCGCAGCAAACTTGGCTCGACCGCCAGCGCTACCGGCCTGCGCAGTGGAGCACGAGCGGTGGTTGGCAGACTTACGCGGCGCGAGGGGAGCCTTGGCGCGGCTTCGATTGCGTGCGCGAGCTGGTCGGCTTGCCGCCTGAGATTTTACTCGTGCCGCTCTTGGGACACACGTTCGGGCATGCGGGCATCGCCATCGACCACGGCCAAGGCTGGCTCTTTTACGCAGCGGATGCGTACTTCTATCACGCCGAGCTCGCGGCCCGACCGTATTGTACCCCGGGCCTGCGGTTCTACCAACGCATGATGGAGAAGGACCGCACGTTAAGGTTGTCCAACCAGGCACGGCTGCGGGAGCTGGCTCACACGAGCGACGACGTTCGAATCTTCTGCGCTCACGACGTCCGAGAGTTCGAAGCCGTGAGCGGCCGTCCGCTGCATGAAGCCGCGCGATCCGCGCACTAGGGGTGTCCCTAGTTCGGTGCATCCGATTGTTGGACAATGGGTTGCGTCGCGCTGTCGCGCATGATCAAAATCGGCGTGCATCGACACGCGATGAGCAAGGAACAGTGGCGCCGCGTTAAGGCAGTCATCCCGAAGCAGAAATCTGGCCCGGAAGCGACGCGAGGAGATCGGCTGTTCATCGACGCCGTACTCTTCCGGGCCAAGACAGGTATGCCGGGGCGCGACCTGCCAGAGCGCTTCGGTTCTTGGAAGTCGGTCTACAACCGGTTCAACAACTGGGCGAAAAAGGGCCAATGGGAGGCGATCTTCAAGGCGCTCCAGTTGGAGGTCGACGAGGTCGGCTCGATCGTTGACGGCTCCGTCGTTCGCGCACACCAGGATGCGTCGGGCGGAAAAGGGGGTCCAAAGCAATGCCCTCGGCAGTTCCCGAGCGACCGCGCAAGCTACCCAAGTCCCGAGAGTTCTACGCGAAGCGTTACCTTATCGAGTGCTTTTTCCACAACCTGAAGCGGTTCCGAGCCATCGCCACGCGCTTTGAGAAGACCGCTCGCAACTTCCTTGCTCTCACGCAGCTCGCCTGTGCATGGCTGTGCCTCGCACCGAACTAGGGGCACCCCCTAGTGCAGCGCATGTGATTTGAGGTCAATTTCTGAGCGAGTTGCTTCGTCCAACGGTGCATGGAACGAACTAGGCTCGTTGCGGCCGCGAGCCCCGCCGGCCCCGCCACCGACGATCACCGCCTCATAAAGCATGTTGCCGGAAGTCGACTCACCCGTGCTCATTCGCTTGTCGTTCGCCGAGAGCAAGCTCTGCGCCAGCAGCGCTGGCTGCTCTGCGCGGCGCGGTGTAGGTGAAGACACGGACAGTGCGCAGAGCAGGAGGCGTGTTAAACGATGGACGTGTGGAGTTTGCTAGCGACTTAGCTCATCAGGAATGACGACGTGGGAAACCTCCTGGCATTGATTGGTGGCGATCTCGAGTTCGAGCAGATGCGAGCCGTGCTCGAGCGCGACGGTCGCAAGTTGGTTCCATGCGAGCGGGACATCGCCGAAACGGCTCTTGCGGGCGCTTATTACGTGGAGCCAGTCGCCCCCTCGGCAGCAGAACCGAAACTTTGGGAGAGCGCAGGCCCTGCGTCGGCGCGGCTCGACAGAGTGAGCTCGGAGGTCGCTACACTCAGAGCTTCGCTCGAGCGCTTGGCGATGTCGCCGCATCTCCACGTGCTCATCAAGGGCGAGCGAGGCTCGGGCCGGCGTACGGTTGCCCGTGAGCTACACGACCTGACGCCGGGTAGCGGAGCTTGGGTAGAGCTCGTCGACCTGACCGAGCTCGCAACGGTCGTGGCACGAGATGAGCCATGCACCGTGTACCTAGGCGACTTACTGAGGCTGTCCAAAGCCCAGCAAACTAAGCTGTATCGCGCGCTGAGTAGCCGTCGCGGGGGGGCGCGCCGCCGCTTCGTCGGTGCGCTCGGGGTCGAAGCGCCGACAGCGGGGGGCGAGCTCTGCGAATGGGTGGTGGACCGCTTCTCCGTGACCTTGCGGGTCCCGCCACTCTCTGAACGGAGCGCCGAGCTGCCCGCTTTAGTTCCGCGAATCTTGGCGAGTCAGGCGAGAGAGCTAGGGCTCGCTACTCCGGAGCTGACGCCGGAGGCCATGGAGGTCCTTCGCCGTCATCGCTTTCCCGGGAACGTGCGAGAGCTGGAGAACGTACTGCGCACGGCGCTGGTCGCGTGCAAAGGCACGCGAATTGTCGCTTCCGACTTGCCCATCCAGCAAGCTTCGGACGCGGCCGCCTTCACCTTGCCGAGCGGCGGGGTCGATCTCGACGCGCTCGAGCGAGACATCATTCGGCAAGCGATGCGGCGTACCCAGGGCAACCGCACTCGGGCCGCGTCCTTGCTCGGACTGACGCGTGACCAAGTTCGCTACCGGCTGTCTAAGATCGAAGAAAGCGTTGACGAGTAGGGGCGAGCGGCGGGGGCTCCGGCTACGGTTCCGCGGTCGTGGGCCGCTTGGCTCGGAACTTGCGTAGCCGCCAAGCTTGCTCTTGCTTGGTGACTTCCGTTCGCTTCGTCCGCGCCACCGCTCCACTCAGGCGCAGACCCTCGAGTGGCTGGCGAACGCCCATGCGCGCGCGGAAAAGCTCGCCGCGACGCTCGAGGGCCGGGAGCTGGACGAGCCCGCGTTCCGCGAATCCATGAAACGTCGCCTCGCTCGTTTCGGCTGTGGGGACGACAAGATCGCCTCACGCGGACACGAATTAGACGATTGCTCGCACCTGCGCTGGGAGGAGATGGAGGTCTACACCTTAGCGAAACACGCCAGCGGTGAAGGCATGCGGGTGCGGACGCGCGCGTTTGGCCGCATCGCTCAGCGCGCACTGGCCCAACTCTTCGTCGAGGTGGAAACGGCTCCGCAACACCTGCTGCACGTCACCTGCACAGGGTACGAAGCGCCGAGCGCGGCACAGCTGCTGGTTGCGAGCAAGGACTGGGGCCAGCGGACGAGCGTCACGCACGCCTACCATATGGGTTGCTACGCGGCCCTGCCGGCCCTGCGAATCGCCTCCGGCTTCCGCACTCAGGCTGGCGCCGCGGCTCACACCCCGGCCGGACAAGCTCGGGTCGACATCGTCCACACGGAGATTTGTTCTCTGCACCTGAATCCGCTGCGGCACGATCCCGAGCAACTGGTCATACAAAGTTTGTTCGCAGACGGGTGCATTGCCTACTCCCTGTACGCCGACGAGGACGCTCGGCGACCCGGGCCGAGCCTCGCGCTTCTCGCGCAAGACGAGTGGATCGTACCGGACTCGGCCGCTTCCATGGCTTGGTTCTGCTCCGACTTCGGCATGGAGATGTCGCTAGCTCGCGACGTCCCCGAGAAAATAGCGCAGTCGCTCACGCCGTTCGTTGAAAGCCTGCTCGCGCGCGCGGGCGCGCCCTCCGCCATGAGCACGGCCCTTTTCGCGATCCACCCGGGAGGGCCGAAGATCGTCGATCAAGTCGGCGCGACGCTCGGCCTGGGCGAGCCGCAGATCCAGCACAGCCGCTCGGTGCTGCGGGAGCGCGGCAATATGTCCTCGGCCACGCTGCCGCACGTGTGGAAAAGCATCGCGGAGAGCGGGCACGTGCCGGGCGAGCAGCTGGTGGTGAGCCTCGCCTTTGGCCCAGGCCTCACGCTCTCGGGGGCGGTGCTCCGCAAGGTCGCGGCGAGCGGATGATGAAATGGCTGGCGGTGCCGCTAGTCCTGCAGGCGCTAGCCATGCTCGTGGACGAGCTGTACTTTCACCGGCGCCGCGGCCTACCACGCTGGGAGCGCATTGGTCACCCGGTGGATACGGCAAGCGTGCTTGGTTGCTATGGCCTGGCCTTGGCCGTCCCCGCCAGCGCGGCGAGCCTGCCTTGGTACGGGCTGCTCGCCACCATCTCGTGCCTTCTCGTAACGAAAGACGAGATCGTGCACGCGGCGCGCTGTGAGCCGGCAGAGCAGTGGCTGCACGCGGTCCTCTTCGTGCTCCACCCCATCGTGCTCGGAGTCGGCGCTTGGCTCTGGTTGCGCGGCGAGCAGCAGCTGCTGATGCTCTCGGCGGTTCTCACGGCCGCGTTCGGCGTCTACCAGGCCGTGTATTGGAACTTTTCATGGAAAAAGCCCTCGAAATTCCCGTCAACAACGCCATCTACGACGAGCTCGGCGAGCGCTGGTACGGAGCAGATGATGACCCCGTCGCGCTCCTGCGCGCCGAATCCCGGCTCCGAAACCCGTGGGTAGCGGAGCGCATCCTGGCCGAGCGTGGGGACGCCGCGCGGGTGTTGGACGTCGGTTGCGGGGCTGGGTTTCTGAGCAACTATTTGGCGCACCGAGGCTTCGATGTGACGGGGCTGGACGCTTCCCAAGCCAGCTTGGACGTCGCCGCGCGGCACGACACCACCGGTAAAGCCCACTACTTGCTCGGGGACGCGCTTCGCTTGCCCTTCGCCGACGCGTCGTTCGACGTCGTGTGCGCCATGGACTTCCTGGAGCACGTGGAGGACCCGGCTGCGGTCGTGGCCGAAGTGGCGCGAGTGCTCAGGCCGGGCGGAGTCTTCTTCTTTCACACCTTCAATCGGAATCCAGTCGCGTGGCTGGTCATCATCAAAGGGGTGGAGTGGTTCGTCAAAAATACGCCTCGCCACATGCACGTGCTCCGGCTGTTCATCAAGCCGCGCGAGCTGCAAAGCATGTGCGAAAGGCACGGCTTGGCTTTCCGGGTCCTGCACGGCTCCGAGCCTGTCATTCTGTCCTGGGCCTTCTGGCGCATGCTGCTCACTCGGGTCGTCCCGCGTGACTTCCGTTTTCGATTCAGCAAGTCCACGCTGCTGGCGTATACGGGGTACGCAACCCGCGCGCCGACGCTCAACCGAGCAGCAGGCGAAAGCTGACGTAACCGAGGGTGCCGGCCGATACGGCGAGCTGCAGGCGGTGCAAGGTCACGAAGTTGCCCATGACCTCGCTCTGGAAGTTGCGGTGCCACCGCAGCACCACCCACCAGAGGAGGAGCTGCGCCCCGAACGCGAGCATCGCGTCACGCAGGCCGAATTTCGTGAGCACGACGAGCGCGATGCACAACCCGCCCGCGACCAAGCAAGCGAGCGAAAAGTGGAAGCTCGCCTTGGCCCCATAGGTAACCGCGAAGGTGAGGTCACCCCGCTGCCGATCCTCGTCTATCTGGTACAGCTGGCTCAGCGGATAGAACCCGGTCGTCAGCAGTATGGCGGCGCCCATACCTAGCAGCCCCTCGTAGGAGCTCAGCAAGGGTAGCGGCGGCGTTGCCGCGCACAACCAGCCCGCTCGAAAGCCCACCGCGCCTTGCCCGAGCGCGACCACGAGCAGGGAGAGGAGCGGCCGTGCTTTCCAACGGAACCGTGGGTGCGAGTACGCGACCGACAGCACCATGACGATGACGTAGAGGGCCGCCAGCTGCCAGCCCACCAGGAGCGTGAGCGCGAGCCCCACCAACTGAACGGCGAGCGAAAAACCGAGCAGCGGCGCGGTCACGGCCGGCGGCTGGCGCAGGCCACCGACGGGCCCTTCGTCTCGATCGTAAAATGAATTGTAGGCGGTGATACCCCCGTACAAAAACACGTGGAACGCCAAAAATCCCCAGCCCGCGCGCCGCGAAAACTCACCGCCGCCGAGCGCGAAACCCCAGGCGAACAGCGGCGAAAGGAAGACGAGCTGGTAGTGGAGGCGCAGGTGAACGAACAACGACCACAACGGACGAGGCACGCTTGCGACGTTCTCGGACGGCGTGAGCGTGGCTGCGTTCATGGCGCGAGGCTTCACGCGGGCAGGTTAACACCTTTCACGTCGCCGGCGCTTACCTCGTGCACCCAGACGTTCATGCGTTCGGTCTTGAGCGGGCCGAGCTCAGTAAGGAGGGCCACGTCGGCGGCGTCCCGGCCGTACGCGATTGCAATGCGGCCGCCGCGCGGTTTGGGCTGCGTCGCATCGAACGTGTACCAACGGCCGCCCACGAACGCTTCGAACCAGGCGTGCAGATCCATCGGCGTAAGTCCCAGCAGGTAGCCGACGACCATGCGCGCGGGGATACGCAGCGCTCGGCAGAGCGACAGACCGACATGCGAGAAGTCGCGGCAAACGCCGGCCCTGTCCCGAAGCGTGTCCACCGCCGACGTCGAACCGTTACTGGCCCCCGACCGATACTCGATCTGCTCGCGGATGAACTCGCGAATGGCATCTACCTGCTCGTAGCCAGGCTTCCGGCCCGCAACCACGTCTTCAGCCACGCTCTCCAACATGTCCGACTGGCAGTACCGACTCGGTAGCAGGAACTGGAGCACGTAGTCGGGTAGGTCCTCGACGTTCGCAGGTCCCGCGCTGGGTTCGACTGCGATCGCCTCTGCCACCTCGATCTCCACCTCCGTGCGAATGCGGAAGGCTCCCGCCGGCGCGGTAAGGCGCTGGCAAAGATTGCCGAAGGCGTCCACGTACTCGGTCGCCTGCACGAACGGCTCGAAGTCGTAGCGCTCGCCGATGATCCACTGCGCGGTTCCGCTCCGAGGGCGGAGCATGGCGACGAGGGAAGCGGGAGACGGCGCGCTGAGGTGGATGTCGCAACCGGCTTTCAGCCTCATGAGGGACGCCGAACGTTGGGTTGCTGCTTCTTGAGCGAGGCGGTGGCTTTCATTGCGCCGCCCTGAGCAAGAGCTGCGCCAGCAACGGCTTTCCGCTAGCCGCCTCAGATCCGGTTGATCCTGCGACTTTGGTTGGTGCCAAATGCCACTATGAGCGGGGCGATGTGATCAAATGCGTCGTCATAGGTGTGAACGAGTCGCTATTTGCCCTACATTGACGTGGCTCATTAGTTGCTCCGCGGGGCGCAATGTCCGCAGCTGCGATCCAAATGCACGACCAAATAGCGGCGCACCCCTCCGTCGCAGTGAAGAGGGCTCGCGTTCTCGTGGTGGACGATGATCGGGAGATGGGTGAGCTCGCGGAAGCCAGCCTCACGCAGCGAGGTTACGTCATTACGTATCGGCTCTGCGCCGAAGACGCTCTCGCAGAGCTGGACGTTGCCGACTACGAGATTCTACTGGTCGACCTCCACATGGAGGAGCAGGACGGCCTCGATCTGTGCCGGCAGGCTCTGGCAAAGCGACCGGACCTATCCGTTATCGTGATGACCGGGTTCGGCACCATGGAGCACGCGGTCGGCGCCATCCGCGCCGGCGCCTACGACTTCGTCACCAAGCCCATCTCCATGGACGCCCTGGAGCTGACGTTGCAACGCGCGCTTCGCGATCGCTCGATCAGTGACGAGCTCAAGCGCGTGCGCAGTCAGGTCGCGGACGACGAGCTCTCCACTGCCATGGGCAATAGCGATGCCATGAGGTTCGTCGCCAACCTGGTCAGGCGGGTGGCCGAGAGCGATACCAACGTGCTCATCACGGGGGAGAGCGGGACGGGTAAAGAGCTCGTCGCGCGCTCGCTGCACGAGCGAAGCGGTCGGAGTGGAGCTTTCATGGCCATCAATTGCGCCGCGGTGCCAGAAGCTCTTTTGGAAAGCGAGTTATTCGGGCACATTCGCGGCGCCTTCACGGACGCTCGCACCAATCGGCAGGGCTTGTTCGTCGAAGCCAATCGCGGGACGCTGTTCCTCGACGAGATTGGCGAGCTGCCGCTGGCGATGCAAGCCAAGCTGCTCCGCGCTCTGCAGGAGCGAAGGGTCCGGCCGATCGGCGCTTCGCACGAAGTGCCTTTCAGCGCCCGCATCGTAACCGCGACCAACCGAGACCTGGAGGAGGAGGTCGTAGCCAAGCGGTTTCGTGAAGACCTCTTTTATCGTGTCAACGTCGTCCGGGTGGATGTTCCGCCGCTACGCCAGCGGGGCACGGACGCGCTCGAGCTGGCGCAAGTCTTCCTCGACCGCGCCACGGAGCGCATGCAAAAGGGAAACATCCGCATCGAAACAGCGGCCGCGAACGTTCTCCTGTCTTACGATTGGCCCGGCAACGTGCGAGAGCTCGAGAACTGCATGGAGCGCGCCGCCGCCCTCACGCGATCGGCCGTGCTCACGGTCGATGATCTGCCAGTCAAGCTCCAAGAGCACCGCCCCACGGAGGCGTTCGAGGTTGGTGGTGAAGCGGTACAGTTTGCCACGATGGAGGCGGTGGAAGAACGGTACATTCGTAAGGTGCTCGGCGTGGTCGGTGGCAACAAGAGTCGCGCCGCGGAAATACTCGGCTTCGACCGCCGCACGCTGTATCGGAAGCTGAAGAGCCTGAAGTAACTTCAGGCCTTGGGGAGCGTCACGCGAAAGTGCGTACCTTGCGCATCGGTGGCCGCCGACACGTTACCGCCATGAGCCGTAACGATCTGGCTCACGATGTGTAAGCCGAGCCCGACACCGCCCGCGGCTCCCTTGCCCGAGCCCCTTCGAAACGGCGCGAACAGGCCGGCAAGCGCGCTCTCCGGAATGGGGACACCACGGTTGGTAACTACCAGCAGGACCTCTGACTTGGACCCGCGGAGCGTCACGGACACCGGCGTTCGGGGTAAGCGGTGCTCGATCGCATTCCCGATGAGATTGCTGCATACCTGGGCCAAGCGATCGCTGTCCCAGCTTCCCTCGCAACTGCCGTCGAGCGTGAGCTCGAGCTCGACCTCCGGATGGCCAACTCGAATCTCGTCCACCACGATGGACACGAGCGCGGCGAGGTCTACGGTGCGCCGCTCCAGTGGGAGGCCCGTCTCCGGGCGGTTCCTGGTGAAGTCCAGCAGCTCACCGATCATACGCTTCATTCGCTGGGCGGCGCGGAGCTGCATGTCCGCGAATTTGCGTCCTTCGACGGAGGCCGCTTGTTGCAGTTGGGTCGCCATGAACACCGTGTTCAGAGGTTGCCGCAGGTCGTGAGCGAGCATACCGATGAAGCGCTCACGAAACTCCGCTTCCACCCGCATGATCTTCTCGGCGGTCACGAGCCTCGCGTGCAGGTGCTTGATGCGCGCCAGCGATTGAACTCGAGCCTGCAGCTCCGCGTCCACGAACGGCTTTCGCACGAAGTCGTTCGCCCCCGCGGAGAGCGCCTCGAGCACGCCCTCCCGCGTCGCCGTCGCGGTCAAAACTAGAATCGGCAACGTCGCGGCGTCGAAGGAAGCTCGCAGGAACCCGCACACCTCCGCCCCGCTCATCTCCGGCATTTGCCAGTCGAGCACGAACACATCCGGCGGCGCTTCGCTCAGCGAGAATTGCTCGAGGGCGGCGGAGCCGCTCGAAAATATCGTGACGTCGCAGCCATCGGCGAGCGCAGCGCGGGCCACCTCCGCCTGGAGGGGGCTGTCGTCTACGATCCAGACGCGGATGGACCGGCCGGCTTCCGGGTAAATCGATGACCGCTCTTCAGCGACCGAAGACGCGCAATTTGGCGACGCAGTCACTGACATCGCTGTAACACGGCGATCGTTTCGAAGCGATGGCAGCGAAAGAGCCGAATAAGGTGTACAAGTCTACGTTTAGGGACATCTGGAGCCTGTGCGGTGGCAGTTCGAACCACGCGGCTCCGAGGACTGGGTGAAATCTGCGGCTGAGGCAGGGTTTTCAATCCTTGACGGTAGGGCGACTGAAGTCGGTGGTGCTCGTCGGCCAGCCGGCGCGAGCTCACGCCCCGCGTGGCACGTCGGCTGCAGTTCCTGATCCCCACGAATGGCTGTACACATGTGTCGGCGACAAACAGCGGCTGAAACTGGGCACGGTGCGAACGACTCCTCCGTAGCGATCCGTCCCGCTCGAGGCACCTCGCCGCGACGAGCGCGCTCATGACGAGCATCCTCCTGCGCGTAGAAGCTGAGCGTTGGCAGGTCGTCATGGGTGAAAGCGTCGTCATTACCGCCGCCACTGCTGAAAACGGGGCCGCCTCGGCGGCGAGCCTGCACGTTGCCTTGCTGGGCGACAGCCTCATCGATGCGGACCAATCGGTGGAGCTCGGGCCTGGCGTGAGCGAGGCGCACCTCCGTCAGGGCTACGTGCAAGTAAAACGTCTGGACTTATTCGAGCGGAGGCGGCGGGCGCAAGCGCCGGCGGCACCGCTTTGAATGCGGTGATTCCCATTCGGCTGAAGCAGCGGATCGCCGACTTCGCCTCGCGCACGCGGGTGGCGTTGATCGTAGTTCCGCTGCTCGCCGTCATGGCATTTGCGGGATGGCGGCATCTCGCTGCGCGCCAGCATGCTCAGGATGATGCATTCCAGGTGCGGGGCTCGCCCCCTTCGTCGCCTGCAGGCTTCGCATTGGCGATGTACCAGAGCCTGGGTGTTCAATTCCTTCCGGGCCACCAGCTGGACTACCTGCCGAACGGGACGGTGTTCGACGCGATTGTGCAGCAGGTGGGAGCGTCCAAGAGCTCCATCAACATCGCGATGTACATTTGGGAGGACGGCGCCGCTTCCCGGCGCGTGGTGCAAGCCTTGCTGCCGCGCGCCCGAGCCGGCGTGCGCTGCAGAATCCTGGTGGACGACGTGGGAAGCCCGGACTTCGAGAAGAAGGTAGCGCCGCCGCTGCGCCAGGCGGGCTGTGAAGTGCGCGTCTTTCGTCCGCTCTCGGGCGAAGAAAAAGTGGCGCGAAGTCACCGCAAGCTCGTGGTCGTTGACGGCGCTCTAGCGATCACCGGTGGCTTCGGCATTCGGGATACGTGGCTCGGAGACGGCGTTCATGGTGAGTCCTGGCGCGACTCCAACGTGCTCTTCCGCGGCCCCGCGGTGGCCCCGGCGCAGCAGGCGTTCGCGGAGAATTGGCAAGAAGCGGGGGGCGCGCTGCTGCCTGCGGAAGACTTCCCGGCGCTGTCTGGTGCGGAGCCCGCGCAGGCCGTGTTCGTGACCAGCACCCAGGGCGTGGTCACCCGGGCGGAGCGGCTCATGCAGCTACTCATCGCGCGTGCGACGCGCAGGCTCTGGATCGCCAACGCTTACTTCGTGCCTTCCCAGGGCATCCGAGCCCTGCTCAAACGCCAAGCCCGCGCGGGCTTGGACGTTCGCATCCTCGCGCCCGACAAGAATAGTGACTCCAAAACTGCCTTCGGAGCGCAGCACAAGGAGTATGGCTCGCTCGTCAAGGAGGGCGTCAAAGTATGGGAGTACACGTCATCGATGATGCATGCCAAGACCGTGCTCGTGGACGACGATCTCTCCTTGGTCGGCTCAATCAATCTCGATCCTCTCTCGTTGAATGAGCTGGAAGAGAACGCGCTCGTCATACAAGATCGCGCCTTCGCCGAGCAGCTGGAACGAGCATTCTTGGCGGACTGCGGCCGCTCCAAACGCTACACGGATTGACGCGAGCCTTCCGCGCGCATCACGAGCTTCGGGTACGCGACCGCGAATCCGTGACGTTCCATGTTTCGGCAGGAAGACGTGCCCGGTTGCGTGTTGGAGCAAGCCAGCGAGTAGCCGAGCTCGCGCGCCCGGTTCAAACGCGTGCGA
>JAQSWN010000293.1 GCA_029266615.1 Polyangiaceae bacterium | reverse complement strand
GCCCTCGCCGGCGGTGAGGACGAAGACACGAAAGTAACCGGCGCGCGCGGCACCTTGCAGCGTCTGCTCACGGCTCCGAGCGGCGACAAGACGGCCGTCATCGACCTCGCCTACACGCTCGTCAGTCAGCTCGACGAGCGCTCCACCCTCGAGGCCAAAGTCGCCGGCACGTTGAGCGTGCTGGACGCGCCCTCGCGCTACCAAACGAGCACGATGCAGGGACCGATGGAGCTGCGCTCGAGCGAGGCGGGGGGCATGGCCGGGCGCGGCACCATCAAGGTGCTCACCAGCTACCGTTACTGAGCGTCGCAAAAACGACGAAGCCCGCGGTGTCGCGGGCTTCTACTTCACTTTGCGGTGCCGAAGGTCGGGGTCGAACCGACACGTCTTTTAAGGACAACGGATTTTGAGTCCGCCGCGTCTGCCAATTCCGCCACTTCGGCGCTGTGGGAGAGGCTTGGTAACTTCAAACCTCGCCCTGGTCAAGCCTGGAAGCACGAAGCCCCGCGCGAACGGGGCTTCGATACCTCCGACGCTCTCAGAGACCGTTGACGATGAAGTTACGGTCGTTCTTCTCGAAGAAGCCCACGATCTGGCGCGCGGCGGCGAGGCCGGCGTTGACGTTCGCCTCTTCCGTCTGCGCGCCCATCTTGGCCGGGGTGAGGTAGACGCGCTTGTCGAATTTCTCTTTGAGGGTCGCGGCGGTCGCGTCGCTCGGGGCGATGTCGCTCACGTACTTGAAGTCCGGGCGAGCCTCGAACACCTCGAGCAGCTCCGCCTCGTTGATGACCTCTTTGCGCGCGGTGTTGATGAGCGTTGCGCCCTTCGGCATGAGCGAGAGCAGCTTCTTGCCGATGCTATTCTTCGTCTCGGCCGTCGCGGGGATGTGTAGCGAGAGGTACTGGCTCTTGCTGTACAGGTCCTCTACCGAGGAGGCGGCTTCCACGCCCGCGGCCGCGAACACTTCCGGCTTCACGAACGGGTCGAAGCCGTAAACGGTCATGCCGAAGCCCTTGGCGATGGTCGCGACGGCGCGGCCCACCATGCCGAAGGCGTGCAGACCGAGGGTCTTGCCGCGGAGCTCGCTGCCGGTTTTACCGTCGAACTTGCCGCGCGCCAGGTACACGAGCATTCCGAACACTAGCTCGCCCACCGCATTGGCGTTCTGGCCGGGCGTGTTCATGACCGCGATGTTCTTCGCCTTGGCGGTGGCGGTGTCGATGTTGTCGTAGCCGGCGCCCGCGCGCACCGCGAGCTTCAGGTTCTTGGCGGCGTCCAGCACCTCGGCGTCGAGGATGTCGCTGCGGAAGATCACCGCGTCCGCGCTGGCGATCGCCTCGATGAGCGGGGCCTTGCCCTTGTAGCTCTCGAGGACGTTGGCGGTGTAGCCGGCCTCTTTGATGATGGCGACGACCTGGTCGCGGGCGCTGGCAGAGAAAGGCTTTTCGGTAGCGAGCAGTACGGTTTTGGACACTCAGAACCTCGGTGTTGACCCGGCAGGCTGCCGGAGAAACCGCCGAAGCCATAGTAGGGGCTCGCGCTCGAGGCAAGCCGGGCAGATTTTCAGCGCTTTGTCAGCACGACCACCACGTCGTCCAGCTCGTACAGCGAGCTCTGGCTGTCACCGGCGGATAGGTAGGGGGCTCGCGCGAGCCGCTGGAGCGTCAAATCCAGCGGGAGCAGATCGCGCTCGATGAACCGCCGCGCCGCGTCCTCCCAGGTGCCGTTCGGCCCCGGGTCGCACTCCAGGCGCTCCAGCGGATCCGGGGTCGCGGGCCCGTCGAAGTAAAAGGGGCGGTAGGGCAGCGCCAGCGCCACGATGAAGGTGCCGCCCGGCCGCAGCGCCTGCAGGCAGTGCCGCAGGAGCTGGCGCGGACGCTGGCAGCGGTCCAGGACGTTCAGGAGGGACACGGCGTCGAAGCTGCGGTCGGTCAGGGGCGCTTCCGTCAGATCCACGGCGTGACAGCGGATACCGCGCTTCGTCAGCTTCTTGGCCATGCCGCGCGACACCTCCGTGGCTTCCAGCTCGTCGAAGCAGGGTGAAAGCGCCGCCGTCACGTCGCCGGAGCCCGCGCCCACGTCCAGCAATCGACCCCCGGTGCGCCCGTCGAGCAGGCTTCGAAACGCGTGCTCGGGCAGGAGCAGCATTCGGTACATTCCGGTGAGCGCGTTGGCGTCGAAGTCGGAGAGGTACAGCCTTGCCAGCCGCTGCGCCGAGGTGCGCAATCGGCCGTGGCGACCCAGCCGCTCCACCTCGGCGCGCCACGCGTCGTCCACCGTGAGCTCGTGAAAGTGCGGTCCGAAGCTGCCAAGCTTCGCCAAATCTGCGGACGTTTCGAGCTGTGGTCGTGGGCTCATGTCGGGCGGCGCGCGAAATGTTTGCCGTGGCGGCTCAGCTCCGCGAACGGCCCTTGAATGGCCAGCGTCAATCCATCCATCTGCAGATTGACGAAGACGACATGACCGCTCGGCGACGTGCAAACACAGGCGAGCTCGCCCTTGCTCTTGGCGTTGCGAGCCACGTCGTAGACGCGCCCTTCGGGAGTGATGCCGCGCAGCAGTTGCTCCCCCGAGCCATCTTCGGCGACCAGCACGTCTCCCCACGGCGCCACGCAAATGTTGTCGGGCATGTCTAGCACGCTCGCGCCAGGAGACTCCGCGAAGAGCTCCAGTAGGTCCGGCTTGCCGGCGTCACCGAGCCTGAGCTTGAAGACTTGGCCGGTGCCTTGGCGGCCGCCGTTGGTGCAGCACACGTACACGACGCCGTCCTTGTAGAAGACGCCTTCCCCGCGGGAGAAGCGGGCGGCGCCTGCGGCCGAGGCTTGTCGACGCACGGTCGTGTCGCTCGGGTCCGGGTTCGGCACGTCCACCCAATCCACTTGAAGACGGATGCCTTGCTCCAAATCTCGCGACGTATCGAAGCGCGGCAGGCCGTGGACGCGCAGCGCTTGCAGCTTTCCAGAGTCGTGCGGGCGCGAAACATCGCTCGGCCGGTAGCGGTAGAAGCAGCCGTCGGTCTCGTCCTCGCTCAGGTACGCGGTGAGCGTTCGCGGCTCCACGCACGCGGCCTCGTGGCGGAAGCGGCCATAGCCCACGATTCGTTGCGGCCGGGCAAGCTTCGCCGCGTCCGTGCGGCACAGAAAGACGTAACCATGTCCGACTTCGACGCTCTCTTCGCAGCTGAGCCAGCCCCAGGGGCTCGCGCCGCCGCCGCAGTTGCGTAGCGTTCCCGCGAGCACCCGGTTGCTGCCGAGCACCTCGAGTGTTTTTTCGTCCAGCACGACCCGCGTCACCCCGCCGCCGGCTTTCGCGTCGAACGCTTCCGGCGGGGACAGGTCCAGCCCCGAATCCGACAAGCCCTTATCGAGCTCGTGGTTGCGCATGAGCGTGAGCGTCCCCGTGGCGTCGGCGAAACACGCCATGCCGTCAGGGCGACCGGGCACTCTCGTTCCGTCGCTCATCGGCTCGTACGCTCGCTGCAAGATCGTGTAGCGGAAGCCGGGGGGCAGATCCAACACGCGAGCCGGATCTGCAACCAGCGGCCCGCCGTCCGCTCGCGCGTCACGTCGAAACAAGAACGCGAGCGGTGACGCCGCGACGGCGGCACCCGCGGCCGCCTTCAGCACCGTGCGTCGCTGAAAGGCCATCTCCCCAACTGTCCCAAACGCCTCGCATCTCGTCAAAGGGCGCGGGCGCCCGCCTCAAAATGCCGGATTGACAGCGGCCCCCAAAGTCCCGAAATTCCGGGTCCGTTTCCTAACACGCACGAAATTCCAAAGGAGCCCCCATGGCATTTGAGCTTCCGCCGCTGCCGTTCGCCAAGAACGCGCTCGAGCCGGTCATGAAATCCGAGACGTTCGACTACCACTACGACAAGCACCACAAGGCGTACGTCACCAAGCTCAACCAGCTGCTCGAAGGCAAGCCGGAGGCGGACAAGAGCCTGGTGGAGGTGATCAAGACCAGCACCGGCGCCGTCTTCAACAACGCGGCGCAGGTGTGGAACCACACGTTCTTCTGGGACAGCCTCAAGGCGGGCGGCGGCGGTGCGCCTCCCGCGGGGGACGTCGCGGATCTGATCAACGGCCTCGGCGGCTGGGACAAGTTCCGCACGGACTTCATCGCCGCTGGCATGGGCCGTTTCGGCTCCGGCTGGGTCTGGCTCGTACTCGACGGCGGCAAGGGCAAAATCATGGACACGCCCAACGCCGAGACGCCGCTCACCACCAGCGCCGTCCCGCTGCTCACTTGCGACGTTTGGGAGCACGCGTACTACATCGATCATCGCAACGCGCGTCAGGCCTTCTTGGAAGCCTTCTGCGACAAGCTGCTGAACTGGGACTTCGTGGCGAAGAATCTAGCCGCGGCCAAATAGCGTCTTCGGACGCGCGCTGAAGCGAAAACGCGCCGCCGTCCCTCGGGGGACGAGCGGCGCGTTTGCTTTTCCGGAGCGCGCGGCCGCGCGAGCTTTCAGGAGTTCAAGTTCGCAGGAGCCGCGGTGCCACGCACCGGCAAGATAGGCGCCCAGGTGAGCCGAAAGAGGAGCGAGTCCTCGATCATGAGCCCGCGATCGCTGAAGGTGAGCACGTTGTCCGTGCCGTCTTCCTTCCACTCGCCGACGAACAGAATCCCTTGACCCTTTTCGTTGTAGCCGAGCTCGACGATGGCGTTCTTCAGCCAGCGACCGCCGCCATCGAAGTTCACCGGCTCCGGCAGGGTATAAAAGCCTTCGCTCGGCAGCGTCTTGAGCGTCTTCGCCCAAGTCGGCGAGCGGAGCGGCGTCGTGGGGTCGCGCCAGAACCAGCGGTTGCGACGGTTATCGGCGGGGCGCACGACGAACTTCACGCCGCTGTCGGACTGCCCGACGTACACGAGCACGCCGGCAGGGAAGGCGTCTTCGTGACCGGGCAAGGGTTGAGTGGTGCGATACAGGCCTGCATCAGGAAGATCGAGCATGGGGGACGCTTTTTTACTCGCTCGCGCCGCAGCTTCAAGAACCATTACGGATCTGCCGGCGTTCGCGCCATTTAGGCAGTCAGGTCTCGCTGCGTACCACCGCGATCGCCACGTCCGTGCCGAGGGCCGGTACGCGCCGGAGCGCAATCCCGAAATCTCGCCCCTCGATTTCCTGGGCGACGTCCACCACCGCCTCGCCGCTTGCCCGCCCCATGAGCCCGCTCTCCTTCACCGCCTTGGCGTTCACGTCGGGCGAAATGGGCGCCCCGTAGATTTCCTTTTCCACGACGACGTAGACGTAAACAAGCGGTAGCTTCGAGCCTTGCTCGGTGGTCTCGGCCTTCACGCTGCTGCGCAACTGGTTCTCTAGCCGGTAAGCGTACGCCGACCAAGACCAGCCCGTGGCGTAAACGCCGGCGACCTCCGCTCCTTTGGCGACCGGGGCTGCCGCTGCCCACTGCCCATCGGTGCGGCCGCGCACGCCGGCCGCCTCCGCCATACTGCCGCGAGCCTCGACGTACGTGCCCGTGGCCGCTGCCTTCAGCGCGAAGGCCTCGAACAGATTCTTGCCGGCGAGCGCGTCGTGCTCGAGGTCACTCCTCAGGATGAGGCCGTTCTTGTCTGCGACGACGAAGAAGGTGCTCTTGGCGGTTCGCAGGTCTTGCACACGCCCGCGCGCCCTATCGAGCGCCTCCTTCGCGGCGGTAGCGTCGCCCTGAGCTCGGCTGTCGGCAAAGAACGTTTCGAGCTGCTTGGCGCCGAGCGGCAGCCCCTTGCGCACCTCCTCCACGTCGGCGGCCGCCGCCTTGGCCAGGAGCTCCACCCCCGCGCGCGCTTTCTGCTTGCTGGTTTCGCCCGCCTTCGTACATCCCGCGAGCGAGAGCGAGCTAGCGAGAGCGATCGGAGCGATCGCCAGCGAACCACCGAGCGAGGCCACGACCAGGCGGAGTGTAGGCAGAAGTAGGGGAAGCCGCATCCACACGTACTACGCCACTTCGCGCGAGCGACAAATGTGAAACCGTTTCCCGGCCCATTCGTACCTGACGGTGAGCTGGCATGGTCATCACTTTGGGTGGTCACAGGCGAATCGCCTGCGAGTCAGCGAGCGCGACTTGCCTCTCGAGCTCCCCCAATTTGTACGAAGTGCGAGCCCGGAGGCCCTCAAGCTTGCGCGGACTCGTGCTCGACTGACGTGGCGCGGCGGGCTTCACCCTGCTAGTTTATGAAGGTTGGGTCAGGTGTCTGTCCGTGCTTGCTGAGGATCTAATCCCTGTCACGCGTTAGCTCACCGCAAAAGGGCGAGAAGGTGCAACCCCGCGGCAATCGTCTGTCGGACGCGCCGCCGCGCGCTGAAGGCCAGCCCTCCGCGCGCGACTCCTTCTTCTCGTTCCGCCAGCTCGTCTCGCCTGAGGATCTTTCCGTCGTGTTCCAGCCCATCGTGGACATGGCGGACGGGCGGCTCTTCGCGCACGAAGCGCTGGTGCGCTGCTCTCGTCCGGAGCTCGGCAACCCACTGGTCTTGTTCGAGCGCGCCGTGGAGGCCGGCTGTGTCGGGCGGCTAGGTCGGATGATTCGGGACATCGCGGTGCCGCTCTCGGGCACGCGCCCCGTCTTCATCAACGTCCACCCGCAAGAGCTGCAAGAGGGCTGGCTGGTGCGGCCGGACGACCCGATCTACTCGCACGACGCGGAGATCTTCCTGGAGGTCACCGAGTCCGTGCCGCTCTCGCACTACGCACTGTGCCTGAGCGTGCTGCGCGAGGTGCGCGCGCGCGGCGGCATTCAGCTCGTCGTGGACGACTTGGGCGCAGGGTACTCCAACCTCAAGCGCATCGCCGACTTGGAGCCGCAAGTCGTGAAGCTCGATCGCGGGCTCATCTTGGGAGTGGACCAGAGCACGCGTCAGCAACAGCTCGTCGCGGGCGTCGTTCGCCTCTGCAACGATCTCAACGCGCTCGTCGTCGCCGAAGGAATCGAGACCGAAGACGAATTTTCCGCGCTGCGCGACACGGGCGCGCACTACGGACAAGGCTTCTTGTTCGCGCGGCCCGCGTACCCAATGCCGACCATCACTTGGCCGCCGAGCGCGCGGCGTCCCAAGCTGGACTGAGCTTGCAGGAGGGGCGGCGAGGGCGCCGCCATCCTCCACGGCGGCGACCCGGCGCGCTCAGAGCACGGCTTTGGCGTCTTCCAGCACGGCGTCCACGTGGCCGTTCACCTTCACGCCGCGGTACTCCTTCTTGATCGTGCCGTCCGCGCCGACAAGGAAGCTGCTGCGGATGATGCCCATGTATTTTTTGCCGTAGTTGCTCTTCTCGCCCCACACGCCATACGCGCTGGCGAGGGTCTTTTCCGGGTCCGAGAGCAGGGTGAAGGGCAAGCCATACTTCTTGATGAACTTGGTGTGGCTCTGTGCGGAGTCCGGGCTCACGCCCAGAACGCGCAAGCCTTGCTTGCCGAACCGCGCGAAGCTGTCGCGAATGTCGCA
>JAQSWN010000292.1 GCA_029266615.1 Polyangiaceae bacterium | reverse complement strand
CGGCGATAAGCCTGGCGGCCAGGTACTGAAGAACGCCGTGAGCGGGTGAAACCGCTGCTCACGGCGGTTTTGCGTCGTGGCGCGGCGTGTGCAGTCCCGGCGCGCCGTGGGGCTGGACTCGCTACTCATGGCCGCGCTGTCGCTGGTAGCGGGCGGCATTTGGCCCTTGTCTCCGCTCGCGACCGGGCTCGGGTTTCTCGCGGCCGCGCTGCTCGGCTTTCGAACGTTGGGCCCTCGGCGGGTGGCGCTGTGCGCGCTCTTGTTCTCGATTGGCGCCCTGCGCGGCGCGCACGCGCTGTCCACCTACGACGACACGCGCTTCGCCCTTCGAGACGCGATCGGCCATCCGCGCCGCTGCGCGTTCACGGCCGAGGTGGATTCGTCCCCCGTCGAGCTGCACGGCAGCATTGGCTTCCTGGCGGAGGTCAGCGAGGCCGACTGCGAAGGCGTGCTGCTACCTGCGTTTCGGGCGCGCGTTTACGGTGGTCCGCGGGAGCTCGCGCGCGGGGACGTCGTGAGCGGCGTGGCGGACTTCGCTCCGTCGCAGCTGTTTCGCAACTTCGGCGCGGCCGATCCGCGGCCGGCCGGCGTGCGTTCGGGGGCGGTCGCGAGCGGGGGCGCCCTGTCCATGACCGTGGAGAGCCGCAGCAGAGGTCCCTTGGCGCTGGTCGACCGCGCGCGGGCTCACGTGCGTTCGCGCATCGTCGCGACGTTCCCGCCCCTCGCCGTGCCCATGGCCAAGGCGCTCGTGCTCGGTGAAAGCGACCTGGATCCCGACGACGACGAGGCGTTCCGCGCGAGCGGGCTCTCCCACCTGCTGGCCGTGAGCGGCACTCACCTCGTATTCGCGGTCGTTTCGCTGGTGAGCGCGCTCTCCTTCCTGCTGGTGCGCTGGGAGGCGTTTGCGGCCTCGGTGCGGGTCGCGCGCGTCGCGGCTGCGCTCGGCGTCGTGCTCTCGCTAGCCTACGCGGACTTTGCGGGCGGCAGCGGCTCGGCATTTCGCGCGGCCTACATGCTTTCGGTCGGCTTCGTGGTCACCGCGTGCGGCCGAAGGCCGAGCGCCGTGCGGTGCCTCGCCGCGTCCATGCTGCTCGGCGCCGCGCTGAATCCGCTCGTCGCGTGCGACGTCTCGTTTTTGCTCTCCGTGGCCGCCACCGCCGGATTGATCGGCATCAACCCCGTGTTTTCGCGCCTGACCGAGGCGATGAAGCCGCGTCCCGTGCGCTGGCTGATGCAAAGCCTGGGCACCACGACGTCGGCGATGGTGCCGTGCGTCCCGTTGCTCTCGCTGTTGTCGTCGGAGATCGGGCTCGCGGGCATGCTCGCCAACGTCTTGGCGGGGCCAATCGGGGAGGCGTGCGCCCTGCCGCTGTGCTTGGCCCACGCTGTGGTCGGCTTTTGGCCGTGGCTCGAGCGCGGCACGGCGATGGCCGGCGGCGGGGCGCTACTCATCGTGCGCGCCATCGCGCGGCTCAGCGCGGAGCAGTCCGGGCTCCGCTTCGCCTTGCCGGTGCCGAGCGGCTTCGAGCTTTCGCTGGTCGGCGCGCTCGGAGTCGCGCTCCTTGCGCTCAAACGAGGCCAATGGCGGCGCGGCCTCTGCGCCGCGGGGGCCGCCGTCTTGGGGCTCTTCGCGCTGGAGCGCGCTCAGAAGGCGGCCGGAACGCCGGGCGGCTCATTGGCGGCGACGGTCCTGGACGTCGGTCAGGGCGACTCTTCGCTCATCGACTTTCCAGACGGCAGCCTGTGGCTGGTGGACGGCGGCGGCTTCGTCGGGAGCCCGGTAGATCCGGGCCGCACCGTGATTTTGCCGGAGCTCCGCGCTCGGCGCCGCTCGCGCATCGACGTGATGATCTTGAGCCACCCTCATCCTGACCACTTCACGGGGCTGGAAAGCGTGATCAGCTCGGTGGAGGTCGGAGAATTCTGGGATACGGGGCAGGGCATGGCGCATGGCGCAGGTCCTATCTATGCACGCATCCTCGCGCGCCTCCGCGAGCGCGGGGTGCCCGTGCGCACGCCGAGCGAGCTGTGCGGCGAGCGTCGCATCCGCGGCGTACAGGTGCAGGTGCTATCGCCTTGCCCTGGCTTTCGTCAGGAGCTCGGCGCGAACGACAACTCGTTCGTGATCCGCTTGGCTTGGGGCGAGCACGCCTTCCTGTTTACTGGGGACGCGGAGCACGAGGCCGAAGAAGCGCTGCTGGCGGGCGGCGCGCCGCTTCGAGCCGACTTTCTCAAGGTTGGCCACCACGGCTCACGCACCTCCTCTTCACCGGCGTTTCTCGACGCGGTGGGCCCGAGCGTGGCGACGATGGGCACGGGGGTGCGCAACCGCTTCGGCCACCCCCACCAGACGACGCTCGAAAAGCTTTCTTCACGAAACATCGCGGCGCTGCGCTCGGATCGCCACGGCGCGGTGCGCCTTCAGACGGACGGCGCGACGCTGGCCGTTGTCACGGTGGCGGACGGCAGGTAATCATCATGTATGGACGCCGCCCCCCCGCAGCAGCTCATCTCGCAGAGCGATATCGCCGCCCGCGTGGCGGCGCTCGGCGCGCAAATCACCGCCGACTACGCCGGCCAAAGCCTGGTTCTGTTGTGTGTGCTCAAGGGCAGCTTCGTGTTCGCGGCGGACCTGGCGCGCGCCATCGACTTGCCGCTACGCATCGAGTTCCTCGGGGTGCGCAGCTACGGGGACGACACTCGCTCGAGCGGCGTCGTGCAAATCACCCAAGATTTGACGCGTCCGATCGCGGGCGATCACGTCCTCATCGTGGAGGACATCGTGGATACGGGGCTCACGCTCAGCTACTTGCGAGAGCAGCTCTTGGCCCGCGGCCCCGCGAGCGCGAGAGTGTGCGCGTTCCTCCACAAGCCTGCGCGCAGCGTCAAACCCGTGGACATCGACTACCTCGGCTTCACGGTTGAGGACGTATTCGTCATCGGTTATGGGCTGGACTACGCGGAGCGCTACCGCAACCTCCCCTACGTCGGCGTGCTGCAAACTTGAGTCGGGGCCGTTGGCAGCTCCGCCAACGTCGGTTGGCGACCACTCTGGGGAGCGCCGTTGATTTGGCGCACTCGCCCCGGGCACGCAGCTTGCTATGTTTAGCCCCCATGTGGACGCGCAGCCTGCCGGCGAGCTTCGGAATCGTGCTGCTCGTTGCGTGCGGTGGCGTCGTCGAACGGAGCTCGAGAGACCTGGAAGATAGCGAGCCGGGCGCGCCTGCGGAGCTGCCCGCCGACGACGAGCCCGAGGACGGCCCGTCCGGCGGCATCAACCCCAACGCGGACACGGAGCTCGGCGAGTGCGTGCGCGGCTTCCCGGAAGCATCCGCGCGGCCATGCGCCTGGGTCGCCGACGGGCGCTGCTACGACACGCGCCAAATGGCGTGCAATTGCGCGTGCCCTCGCGACCGTAACAGCCAATGTCTGAGCGGCTTCGAACGAGGTCCCGACGGTCACGTCTCGGTCGACTGCGACTAGACTAGCCTCTCGGCAGCTTGTTGGCGCCGGCGCGCAGGCGGGCGAGGCGCTCGCCGATCGCTTGTTCGAGCCCTTGGCTGGTCGGCTCGTAGAACCGCGCGCCCGCGAGCTCGTCCGGCAGATAAGTCTCGCCGGGGACGACGCTTCCGTCGAAGTCCGGCGGGTAGCGGTAGCCGTCGCCGTAACCCTCTTCCCGCATCAGCTTCGTCACCGCGTTGCGGAGCTTTTTGGGTACCGGCAGGGCGCCGTGCTCGTTGATGGCCGCCCGGGCGGCGCCGATCGCGGCCTTTACAGCCGCGGATTTGGGGCAACTGGCGAGGTACAAGCAAGCGTGGGCGAGGGGATAGATGCCCTCTGGCATGCCCATGCGGCGGAACGCTTCGTCCGCGCTCACCGCAACTTGCAGCGCGCGCGGATCCGCGTTGCCCACGTCCTCGCTCGCGAAGATCATCAGGCGCCGCAGGAGAAAGAGCGGGTCGTCACCCGCGTCCAGCATGCGTAAGAGCCAATAGAGCGCCGCGTCCGGATCGCTGCCGCGCATGGATTTGATGAGCGCGCTCGAGACGTTGTAGTGCTCTTCGCCGGACTTGTCGTAGAGCAGCGTGCGGCTCTCCGCGGCCGCCTCCACGAC
The DNA here is from genome assembly GCA_029266615.1 of Polyangiaceae bacterium. Taxonomy (GTDB): domain Bacteria; phylum Myxococcota_A; class Polyangia; order Polyangiales; family Polyangiaceae; genus PMG-095. Next base: position 3,345 of record JAQSWN010000292.1, on the reverse strand, counting down.
CCCGAGGTCGAGCTTGCCGCCTTGGGGCAGCGTGCTCGCGGCCGTCTCCAACATGCCCAGCGCGCGTCGGGCGTCGCCCCCCGCGACGCGCGCAATCGCCGAGATCGCCGCGGGATCGGCGTCGAGCTCTTGGCTGCCGATCCCTCGCTCGCGGTCCGCGATCGCACGTACCAACAACTGCTCCACATCCTGTGGATGGAGCGCCTCCAGCCGAAAGACGCGGCAACGTGAGAGCACGGCCGCGTTGACGGAAAATGACGGATTTTCCGTGGTCGCGCCGATGAGGGTGATGGTTCCGTCCTCTACGTGCGGCAAGAAGGCGTCTTGCTGACCCTTATTGAAGCGGTGAATCTCGTCCACGAACAGGATCGTGGGCTTGCCTTGGTACGCGCGCCGTTCGCGCGCCGCGGCGAGCAGCTCGCGCAGCTCCGGCAACCCCCCCAGCACCGCGCTGAAGCGCACGAACTCGGCGCGCGTGAGCTGGGAAATGACGTGCGCGAGCGTCGTTTTTCCGGAGCCGGGCGGTCCCCACAAGATCAACGAGGGCACGCGGTCCTTGCGGATCACGTCGCGCAGCAGCTTTCCTTCCCGCAGCAGTTGCTGTTGCCCCACGACCTCTTCCAGCGACTGCGGACGCATGCGATCCGCGAGCGGCGGCGTCGCCTGACTGCCGAGATGAGTGCGACGAGCCGCGGCTTCCATCAGCGTCGGGGAGCTGCTCGGCGCCGGCTTCTTCGCCATACTTCGGGTGATTTAGCGCAGCGGAGAAGGGCGCGCTCCGAAGATCGCCGTGCCGACGCGCACGAGCGTCGCCCCCGCCGCCACCGCCGGCTCCAGGTCGTGGGTCATGCCCATGCTGAGCTCCGGGAGGCGTGCCGCGCCGCCGTGCTCGTCCCGGAGGCGCGCGAGGCGCTGGAAATGCGGCAAGGCGCCGGCCGGGTCGTCCGTGAAGGGCGGCACGCACATCAACCCGCGCAGGGCGAGCCGAGGCAGCGCCTCGATGCCTTGGAGCACCTCCGCTAGATTTTCTGGGGCGAGCCCGTGTTTCTGCTCCTCGCCCGCGATGCTCACTTCGACCAGCACTGGCAAGACTCGCGTCGGGGTGCTCGCGGCGAGGCGCTTGTCCAGCTCGCGCGCCAGGTCGACGCTGTCCACCGTGTGGAGCAGCGAGACGAGCGGCGCGACGAGCTTCGCCTTGTTGCGCTGCAAATGTCCGATGAGGTGCCAACGCAGGTCCGGCAAATCGCGCAGCTCCTCCGCCTTCTGCAGCAGCTCCTGCACGTAGTTCTCCCCGAAGTCGCGTTGACCTTTCGCGTAGGCTTCGCGCACTGCGCTCGCGGGGTGGGTCTTGGAGACGGCCACGAGCTGGACCGTCTTTGCGTCGCGGCCCGCCGCCGCCGCCGCCGCGGTTACGCGCTCCTGTACGCTCCGTAGCGCCTCGGCGACGCTCACTTGCCGGCTCGCGAAAGTGTCACTTCGGCGCGCCGCACCTGAAGGCTGTCGCCGCTGGACGCGTTGAGCGTGCCCTTTAGTGTGTCGCCGTCGCGCGTCGCGAGCACGACGCCTTGAAAGCCGCCTGGGGTCGCGGGCGCGAGCGCGAGCGCCGCGCGGTCACCTTCGAAGCGGCCGCTCACCGTGAGCTCTCCGAGCGCGCCCTTCGCGCTGCCGCTCACAGTGCCGTCTGCGCTCACGATAAGCGACAGCTCGCCCGCCCCGCTCGCCTGCTTGCCGTCGTCCGTCTTCCATTCCTTGACGCCGCCGGACGGGAGCTCGATGCGAAACAGCGCGGCCTCGAAGCGACCCTGCCAGTCGCCTTCGAACCACGGCTTTTGAGCGGCGGGTGCCGCGGCCGGCGCCGTCGGCGCCGAGACGGACGCGAGCGGCGTGGCCGAAGCCGACGCCTCGCTCTTCGGCGCGTTCTGGCAGGCCGTGATCAGCAGCAAAGAGAGAGCCCGCCTCACGTGCCCTCGTACAGCTTCTGAATGCGCACGCCGACTTGACCGTCGACGTTCACGAGCTCACCGCGCCCGACCTCGCGCCCCGCGATGCGCAGCACCACCGGCTCGGCGATGCGCTGCGCCGTCTCGATCACGTCGCCGGCACCGAGGCGCGCCCACTCGCGCGCGGTCATGCTCACGGCGCCGAGCTCCACTCTCACGACCACGGGCGTCTCGAGCAGCACGTCGGTCAGCGTTTCCCCATCGCTCGTCATTGGTTTGGCTGGTTCCACGGAGAGCCTCGCTTCTGCGGGTTCGCCTACCACAAGTCGCCCGTCGGGCCGAAGCTCCGCCGAAATTCCGCGCTCGCTCTGGGGGCCCACCAAGATCCCATGCCCCCGTCCGAGTCCATCGATGGTCGCGCCTTCTCCCAGCAAAAGCGCTCCCCCCGTCTCCAGGCCGAGCAGCTCCCGGCGCTCCACGGCGACGCTTCCCACGACCAGCGGCACTCGCAACGTGAGCTCGCCCAACTGCGCCAAGCTCGGATCCGGCACGGACGCGGTCTCTGCCCCCACCACGAACGCCGTGAGCGAGAAGGGTCGACCCTCGAGCAGCAGCGTGACGTCCGACATCAAGGCCTCTTCGCCCACCGGCGCTGCGCCGAGCAACGTCGTGCCGATGCCCGACCGGCGCGCCGTCTCCACGGCCAGCGCCGCGAGCAGGGCGGCCAGCGGCGCCGAAAGAGGCGCGCTGGGATCCGAGAGCGGCGGGGCACGCCGGAGTACGCGCGACGCGAGGAACGCCGCCAGCGCCGGCTCCACCAGCACGCCCAATGCGACGCTGTCGCGGCTCAGCCACACCGCCTGTGCCAGCGCCGGCACTCGCCCCATTTGGGTGCGCCGAATGATGATCTCGCATGGCAGCTCCAGCACCTCGCCCAGGGAGGCCGCAACTCGCTCGCTCGAGGCGCGCAAGCTTTGGCGGGCTCCGGCGGCTACTCGCACCGCCGCTCTGGAGACGGGCTCTAGGGCTCCCCACGGGTAGGCCGACGTCATGACAGGACGGCCACTTTAACGCGGCGGAACCGCAAACCGGTTATCCCCAATGGCGGGGGGAGTTCTCCCCAGGCTGTGGACGATAAATCTCAGCAAAGTCAATGAGATACGAACGTGTCCACAGGCCATCCACAACGCTGTGGATGGGGGTGTGGGAAGCCCGCCGCCCTCGAGCTTCGCGCGGCCCGTGTTATTCGTCGGTCATGCGCACGGCGACGTTCCTGCTCGGCCTCTCGACGATGGTGCTGGCAACGACCGCATATGCCGCGGACCCCAAGCCCGCTGGCCCGGCGACGAGCTCGGCCGCGCCGGCCAGCAAGGCTGATGCGCCCAGCGCGCCGGCCGTCGGCGCC
>JAQSWN010000291.1 GCA_029266615.1 Polyangiaceae bacterium | reverse complement strand
CATGGGTCCCGCGGAATCAACGAACATGAACAGTCCTCCCACCCTCTACGATTGGCTCGGCGGCTTACCAGCACTGGAGCAGCTCACGACGGTCTTCTACGCCCGTGTGCCGTCCGACCCACTGCTCGGCCCCGTGTTCGCCCGCATGTCTGCCGACCATCCGGCGCACGTCGCGGCTTTCTTGGCGGAGGTCTTCGGAGGCCCCGCCGCGTACAGCGCGGAGCACGGCGGCCACGCCAACATGATCCGGCATCACCTCGGGCGCAGCCTCACCCAGCCTCAACGCCGCCGGTGGATCGAGCTGCTCTTGGCGTGCGCGGACGAGCTCGGGCTCCCCGACGATCCGGAGTTCCGGTCCGCGTTCGTCGCATACCTAGAGTGGGGAACGCGCCTCGCGGTCCTCAACTCCCAACCGGGCGCGGACGTGACCGAAGAGCAGCCGATGCCGCGCTGGGGCTGGGGCGAGGTCGGCGGCCCCTACGCGCCCAACAAGCTCCCGTCGGAATAGAGCGAAGACGGAGGTCGCGGGGGGCGCTACGCTGGACGCGACATGACCGCGCTACCGGCTATCGCCGCACGCCTCGGGATTTCGGAGGAGGCGGCCGCGCTGCACTACGAGTCGGAGATCTGTGACCTGCACGTCGACTCGTTCATTTGGCGGCGCATTTACGGCTACGACTTCAGGCGGCGGCATGCCGCGTTCACGGCCGGCGTCATGATGAGCCAGTTCGATTTACCGCGAGCCCGCGAGGCCGGCATCGGCGGCGCGACGTGGGTCATCACGACGAACCCGCTCGGCGACTCGCGCGACCGCGAAGCGAAGTTCTTCGAGAACCTCGCCGAGCTCAGCGAGCTCTTGAATTCGCCCGAAGCGCAAGCGCGCGTGGTGCGCAGCGCGGCCGAGTACCGGGCGGCGCGCGCGGCCGGCCTTCACGCCGCATTCATCGGCGTGCAAGGTGGCAACGCGCTCGCCCACTCGCTGGACGCGCTCGACCGTCTCTCGCCGGGCCTCGTCCTCCGCGTCACCATCTTGCACCTCACGAGCTCACGGCTCGGCCACACCAGCTCGCCGCTCGGCAGTGATCACGGCCTTTCTCCTTACGGCAAGGACTACGTGCGGCGCTTGAACGCCCACAGAATCCTGGTGGACCTTGCGCACATTTCGCGAGCGGGTTTTTGGGATGCGGTGGACGCCCACGAGCGCGGTACGCCGCTCGTGGTCACCCACACCGGCGTCTCTGGCGTCTTTCCCCACTGGCGCAACTTGGACGACGACCAGCTCCGGGCGGTCGCGAACAGCGGCGGCACCATCGGTATCATGTACCACTCGGAGTACCTAGGCGATCCGATCTTCGGCGGACGCCTCGACACGATCGCACGGCACATCGAGCACGTGGTGAACGTCGCGGGGGAAGATCACGTCTCCCTCGGCAGCGACTGGGACGGCTCGATCGTCACGCCTCGGGACATGAGGACCTGCCTGGAGCTCCCCAAGCTCACCCACGCGCTGCTCGAGCGCGGCCTCAGCCAGCCCTGCATTCGCAAGGTGCTCGGGCTGAATTTCCTGCGCGTCGTAGAGAGCGTTCGCGGCTGAGATCGGTGGATGCGGGCGGCGTAGCCGCCCGATCTCGGGTCAGAGCGCGGCTTCTTCGGCGTTGGTGTCTTCGTCGCTGTCGAAGTCGTCGTCGTCTTCTTCTTCCTCGACCTCGACTGCTTTGGGGGGAGCCTTGGCCTTGGCCTTCCCCTTGCCGCTCAGCTCTTCCTTGCTGAGCTGGGGCAAGCGGCGCTTGCCGACCGGGCCCTCGTCTACGTGGTCGCGGAGGGAGTACATGTCCGAGAGCGCTTCGAGCTTGGCGAGGGCCTTGACCTCGACTTGACGGATGCGCTCGCGCGTGAGGTTCATGATCGCCCCCACGTCTTCCAGCGTGGTGCCGCCGCGGTCCGCTACGTCCAGCGCGCAGGACTCGCCCAGGTCCCACACCTCGATGTCCGGAAAGTTCAGCTTGATGGCGCCGGTGCGGGGCGAGACGTCGATGAACAGGTGATGCTTGCAGGAAACGAACGGGCACGGACGCGGTCCCTCCGCGCACTCCGCGCGGCTACGCGGCTTCCAGTAGTCCGTCTCCGGGAAAAGCAGCCGGCCGATTTCCAGCTCGCGCTTGGTCATGCGCTTGACGCTGATGGTGCGGGCACGCACGTCGCGTTTGCGACGCGAGCGGCGCTGCTCACGAGTGATCTCGGGCTCGAGGTTCAGCGCCAGGGCGCCGTCCACGCCGAGGCTCGCCTCCGTGTTGATTTCTGCTTCGCTTTCGCCTGCCAGCTCGTGTTCGTTCATGACGCTTCTCCGCTTCGTTCCGCTAAAAAAAGACGCACGGGTGCCGCTCGACCTCGGAGAGGTCGCCCTGGGCGCGCTCGCTCCTGCTCTGGCCTTCAACCGGCCGAGGCGGAGGGGACGCTTTCCAATCTGCTGCGCGACGTGAGTTTGGTTTCGATGGCCGTGAGGCGGACCATCAGTTCTTTGCTCAAGCTACGGGCATCGCCGACATCGCGCTGCACCGCAGAGGTCACTCGCTCGGTCTTGCGCTCTTTGAGCACACCTTCCAGCTTCTTGAAGATCCGCGCGAGCATCGACTCTAGTTGCTCGACCTCGCTGCGGATGAACAGGAACTCCCGCTGGATTTGGTCGATGGTGTAGCTCTCGGCCATCATCTGCTTGATTCGCAGGATCTGGCGAACCACGCCGACCGGGTAGATACCTTGCGACCCCTGGTGCTTGCCCTTGCGACCGACCCGCACGCTGCGCGGGAGCAAGCCCAACTGTACGTACTTGCGCAGCGTGGCCTCGCTCAGCTGCACGTCATGCCGAGCGAAGACGTCCAGGATTTCGGCCGAGCTGAACCCTGCCACGTGGGCTTTTTCGAGCTGAGTGAGGGTTTCGGCGTCAATCATGGAAAGGCGTGCCGCCGGGCTTCGAAACCGAAGCGCCGAGGCTCCCTTGACGAACGCGAATATATTCCACTGAATGGATCCACCAAAGCACTTACTGCACGAAAATTTGCGCGGATCCGCGCGCAGCTCCATGGACGCTAGGAGACGGCTCAGGTCGGACATTGTCCGTCACATCTAAGGCGTCGTCCATGGAGATATTCTTCCGTCCATGCCCACATGGAACCACACGAAAAATGGCTGCGTCGTGCATGGGTCTCGCTCGCGCGCCAACGCCGCTTTCTCGCCGCTCGCTTGCCCCGCAATGCGTGACTTTTGTACCGAGCGCGGCAGCTTTGCTAGGGGCCGAACGACCATGCCCCCTTACGGAGCGAACATATTGAAGTAGTCTCCGTCGTCCCCATGGCCGAGCGCACCGCCCCGCCGACGTTCGACGACTTGGGCACGACGCGTGACGTGACCGCAAGCGGCGTGCGCCTGCGCGTCGTCGAGCGCGGGCATGGCCCGAAGCTGGTGCTCTTGCACAGCCTCTTCATGGATCATTCGACGTGGAGCGCGGTCGCGAGCGAGCTGTGCCAGGAGTACTGCGTCATCACGCCGGACTTGCCCGGCTACGGCGAGAGCGAGAAGCCCGCCCCCGCACGCTTCGCCTACGACGTGGACGCCTTCGCGGGCGCGATCGCGGACCTGTACGCGGCGCTCTCTTTGGGGCGAGCGAGCGTCGTAGGGCACGGGCTTGGCGGCGCCATTGCGCTCACGCTCGCGGCGCGCCACCCGGAGCTGGTCTCCAAGCTGGTGGTCATCGACGCGCTCTCGGAGAGCGCAGAGCCGTGGCTGTATGGCCGGCTCGCGCACCTGCCACTCGCGGGCAGCCTCGTGTTCAAGCAGCTGCTCGGTCGCAGCCTATTCGGCGCGTATTTCCGGGAGCTGTTCTTGGCCGACGGGGCCGCCATTAGTAACGCAAGACTGGACAATTATTACGCGTCGTTCAATTCGCCCGCCGCGCGTGGCAGCGTGCTCGCGACGCTGCGCGCCACGGTGGACGCGCGCCCAGTCGCAGCGCAGACGAGCCGCATCCAAAAGCCGACCTTGGTGCTTTGGGGTCACCGCGATCGCCTGCTACCGCCGAGCGTGGGGCAGCGGCTCGCGCGCGAGATCCGCGGAGCGCGCTTCGAGCTGCTCGACGCCGGGCACGCGCCGCAGGAAGAAAAGCCGCGGGAGCTCACCGAAGCCCTGCGCCGCTTCTTGCGTGAGAGCTGACCCAGAGCGCGGTTCATTAAGTGACAAGTTGGGCCAGCGAAGGGAGGCGCGCCTACATTGGCCACCCCATGCCGAACCTTCGCGCGCTCTGGGTCGTTTCGCTGGTTCTGTGCGCAGGGTGCGCTGGCGGCGCGCAGCTGCGCGTCCTCAGCAGCGAGCCCGACTTCACGCCCCAGCCACAGCTGGAGGCGACGCCCAGCGAGGACCACACGGCGCCCGAGCCCGCGCCGCGAATTGGTCCCCCCGGCGGAAGCGGCTCCGGCTCCCGCTCGGTGATCCCCGCTCAGTCCGGGAACGAAGCCGTCGGGGGCTTGCCGGCGGGGATCGGCAGCGGTACCGGCCCCCGCGGCTGAGCCGCAGCCGGCGGAGTGGCGGGGCGCGCCTCGGCGGGCGTTCGCGGCTTGGTCGTGCCCGCGTCAGCCCCACGCGGCTTTTCCGGCGCTGGCTTTTCGGCAGCCGTCGGCTTGACCTCCGGCTTCGGCGCTTGCACGGCTGGCTCGGGTGCCGCCGGCGGTACCACGACCTCCGCAGGCGGGGGCGGCGGCGTGATGGCCTCCGGCGGAGGCGGCGCCGCGGGTGCTTCGGCCTCGGTGGGGGCGACCTGCTTCGGGTCTTCGGCGGGCGCGGACGCGCCCTTGCGCAAGATCGCGAAGACGAAGATGCCCAAGCCGACGCCGACGAGCACGCCGACGACCTGCATCATTTTATTGCGGCGACGCTCTTGCTCGGCGGTGCGCACGATGACGCGCCGGGGCTCGTGGTCGTCCAGGTCGTCCGCAGCGAAGTGCGGACCGGCGGCGTGACTCTCGCCGTACGCGCCCTGCTCCCCCGCGTCGAAGAAGTCGTCGTGGAGCGCTTCGTGCGCGGCCGCTTTCGGCGCCGCTTTCTCCAGGTCGTGCAGCACCTTGCTCGAAGGTTGCGCAGCGAGCGCGTCTTCCACGTGGTCGCTGCTGGCTGGCACGTCCACTGGCTCCGCGCTGGGGCCGCTGCTCAAGCGCTGAGTGGCGCCGAGCGAGGGGCTCGGTTCCGCGGAGGTCGCGGCAGAGGCGGGAGGCGCCTCTCCTCGTGCGGCCGCCAAGTCCGCCGCCGTGACCGTGCCGAGCGCGAGGGTCTGCCCCAGCGCCGCTTCTCGCTCGCGACGCCGCTCTACCGCGGGCTCTCGAACCGTGGGCTCGGAAGGAGCGACGAAGCGCGGCTCTTCCGGTTTCGGGGTGTCTTGTGCGGACGACGCCCGCACGTGCGGCATGGGCGGCGTGTTCGGCGCCGCGGAGGCAGGCGGCTCATCCGCCGCGGGCAGCGGCGGCGGTGCGACCGGCGCGGGTTCAGTCGGCGGCGCCGCGACCAACGCGGGCGCGACCGGCTCTTCGTCCTCGCGGCGCTGCGGAAACGGGATGATCTTACCTTGCGGCGTCGCCGGCAGCGTGGGAGCGGCTTGCGCGTTGGCGGCAGCAGCGCGCGCGTCTGGCGAATCCGTCAACGTGCGCTGCGGCTCTGAAACCGGCACGAACGCTGGCGGTTCGCCCTGGCGCGACGGCCCGGGGGTGGACACGGGCGCGGCCGCGGAGGGCGCGCCCTCCCCCTTCACGGTGGCGGTCGGCGCTGGCGCGCTCGGCTCGGGCAAAGCCCCGCTTTGAGACGGCGCGCTCAGCAGGTCGGACGGGACCAGGGGACCGAGACCGGCGTTCGTTCGGTGCGCTTGGCGAGCGTCGAACGCGCTCGCCACCTGCGGGACGGGGCCGGCGTCGTGCACGCTCGGCATCACGACGCGGGGTCGCGAGCGCTCCGCGCTGGGCTGCTCCGACATCGCGAAATCGTCCGCGAGCACCGGGCCCAAACCCGGCGACGTTTCCGGCGGCACTGATGGCTCGCCCGGCAAAGCGAGCGGCGGTGCGGAAGGACGCCACGAAGGCGCGAGCGGTTCGGCGGGCAGGCGCGGCTCGCTCGAATACTCCGGCACCACGTCTTCGTCGGTGATGGGTGCGGACCAGCGATCCGGACGGCTGCTCACTTGAGGCAACTCTTCGCTCGGCACGACGTCGTCCTCAGGGGCGCTGTGCGAGATCACCAGCAAGCCTTCGAAGAAGAGCTTCGTGATTGTCGACAGCGTCGACAAGTCTTCGAACGGTGAGTCGTCGATGACGTCCAGCAAGGTGCGCTTGCCGTCGAACAAGCGCAGGATGCCGTTCAGGTCGTCCGGGATCTCGTTGAGACGCTCGACCAGCTGCTCGTGATCCACCTCGAAGATGGTCGCGAGCGGCGGCAGCTGCTCCAAGAGCCGCCCCCACTCGTCCACGCGACGCATGCCCTCCATGAGCAGGCCTTGCGTGGAGGTGGGGATGATGTCCTCGCGGTCGATGGGACAGAAGTCGACTTCGAAGGTGCCCGTCGTCCAGATGAGGGCGCGGTACACCGCTTCTTCGCCGCGGAGGCGCCCGAGCTCGGCGTCCACCACCTTCCCGTCGCGGAAGAAGATGCGTGCTTCGCGGCGGCCGTTGGCGATTTTGCCGACCCCGGTCTTGCGGCTAATCTCGAAGGTTTGCAGCAAGTCGACCACGCCCATGTCCTCGAGCGAGCCGGACAAGCGCGTGCGCCGGCTCATCGGCATCGCCGTGGCCATGCGCTCTTGCGTGCGCCGCGCGAGAAGGAGGTTCACTCGGGCGATGAGCTCACGAACGAAGATGGGCTTCGTGAGGTAGTCCTCCACGCCCAGCTCTAGCCCGCGAATCTTGTCTTCGATCGATTTCTGGCTGGTCAGGAAGACGACCGGAATGTGGGCGTGCTCGGGCCGGTCCTTCATGCGCCGGACCAGCTCGTACCCATCCAAACGCGGCAAGCGCGTGTCGCTGAGGATGAGATCCGGCGCCGAGAGATCGATCTTGGCGAGCGCGTCTGCCCCGTCGCTCGCCGTCGTCACGCTGTACCCCGACTTCTTCAGGCTAACTTCCAACACCCGGACGCTACGCGGGTCGGCATCAACCAGAAGGAGCTGTTTCTTTGCCACTCGATACCACTTGCCCGTCGTCCCCCAATTGGACGACTTGGGAAAGCGTTGAAGGCTTTCCACCTGCTGTCAAGGCGCCGTGAGCGGGGATGATCGATTCAGCGCGCCCAAGGATCCACGATGTCGCCCGAGCCCAGAGCGCGCTTAGCGCTCGGCGGGCTTTTCGCCGCGGCCGGCGTTTTGCCCGACGTCAGCGGGCGGACGCGGGCGGCCGGCTTGCGGGCGGGTGCGCTCGCGGCCGCGCTAGGCGTCTGACTCGCGACCGCGGA
>JAQSWN010000070.1 GCA_029266615.1 Polyangiaceae bacterium | reverse complement strand
CCCCAAACGTCACGGAAATTCCGAGCGTGCTCGGTGTACAAGCACACTTCTTCCAGAGTGATTTCGGAGAGCAGACGGCCGAGGTTCGTCTTCAGGAACTGCGCGTCATGTTCGAGCACGGCGCCTCGCCCATCCGTCGACGCGCCAAAGCTGGCGGCGATGTAGCCCGCATCGAAGCCCACAGCCTGGTGCACGCGTTGCAGCATCGCCGGCCAGATACGGGCCGGGTCACGTTCCGCAACGATGAGCTCCGCGAAATTGCCGATGAGCTCCTGGGCATGACTTAGCGACATGGTACCTTTTTTAGCCCGCGCTGACGAAACTCATCCCTGTAACGTGCCTATCACAGGGAGCCACGCGATCGCAATCGGCAGCTCGAAGAACAGGCCGCAGCAAGTGTCCAGTGTGTTTCTGTCGGCACGACGGCACGCGGACGGGCTCGCAGGGGCGCAGAGTAAGGCGCATGCGCGAAATTCTTACTCAGCTGTTGGGTGGGCACACAAGTCCGCGGGCCTCCAAAGCTGGTCATATAGTTGTACACAATCCGCTCCCACGCGGAACGGCGAAGGGCGATCACCGGGTGGTAGTAATCATCACCGCCGGCCGCGGATGAGCACCGTCAGCGTCCCACCGGCTCAGCGAATCAGCCGTGGAGCCAGGGCGAACAGGGCCCAGATCCCTAATGAAGCGTACAGGGCGAGCTGGCCCGCCGGCGTCAGGGGAGGATGCGGGTCGCGAGGGCCGCGTCGCCACCACCGCGCCGCGCTCAGGACGAAAAGCCCGATGAGCAGGAGCGTGGAAATGAAGAGCGCATGCTCTACCGTCGTGCCCGGAGTCGCTGTCATCGACAGGCATTCCAGGAGCGTTTTGACGCCCGCCACGAGCGCCAGGCAACACCAGAAGGGGCGCCAGAAGGTCGAGCTACGGGCGTCCACGACGATCGCCGTCGCCGCTCCGAGCTGACCCGCACCCATCAGCGCGATGCGCCCGACGGTGAGCCATGACTTCGGGCCCTTCGCAGTTCCCCACGGGGAGCGGTAGAGAATGACTTCGCTGGGGAGCGTCGGGTAGGCGACGAACAAGACGAGCGCGCCGAGGCCGACGAGCGCCCAAGCGATGGCAAGGAGTCGAAACGGCGTCGCGCGCCCACTGGGTGTCATGTTGACTTCACCGTCCTGAAGCTTAGCCGTTGCCACGGGCTCGAGGGAGTGCGCCGTCGTCGTCACCCCCCTAGTGCCGACGCGGTCGCCAAGAGGACGAGGCACCCAGAGCTGGCGATGAAGAGGAAGGTTCGTACCTGGCGCGCGGGAGCGAGAACGGCCGCGAGCCAGAGCACCGCGGCCGCCACGAGCACGCCGTGGAGGGGGCCCAAGCTCGCGGGCAGTCGGTCGTAGGCGCGGTGGAGGGGACCCAAAGAGAAGAGTCTCACCCAGCGGACGCGCGGGTCGGTCACGTCCTCCAACATGACCAGCAGGACCGCCCAACTGATGATGATGGTGAACGAAACGATTATGTCCACGCGATGAATAGCCTCTGGGCTCATTCTTTCGCGCAGTTGTAGAGGGCCCTGAGTTTCTGCCCCTCGTCGTAACTCACGGCGCTGAGGCTCGCGAGGCCCACCGCGACGCCTAGGGGGCCGAGCGCGGCGCCCAGCACCGTTGCGCCCGCGGCGCCCACGACCTCCAGGGCACCGTAAGCTGCCGTTACGCCTTCAGCGACGCAACTGCGCGGGGCGGTTGCCGAGTCGTGCGCCTTGACGAGACTTTGCACGGACGGTGGAGGGGCCGTGACGCTCGGCGGTGAGGAGGCGCGAGGGGGGGAAGGTGCAGGCGCAGCGTCGCCGCTTATGTGCACCGGGGGGATGGTGACGCTAGATGAACCGGCTCCAATGGGCTGGGGCATGTCGAGGCTCCTTTGCAGGCTGTTCGGACGCTGCGAGCCTCAGTTGCGTTTTTTTTCGGGCAGCTGAACCCTTCGCTACTCGCCCAATAGGGAGAGCGCTCTTTGCACGCCGAGCGAGGGGCTGGTCAGCACCTCGACGTCCGCGCGGCGGATGAGCGCGGCGGCCGGCGCCATCGAAGCTTGCGCGAGCAGGATCACGTCGCCTGGCAGCGCATGGGCACTCACTTGTTGGGCGAGCGCCGTGGAGTAGCCGGCTTCGTCTCCAGCTTGGAAGCGTTCCCAGGCCGCGCTGCACAGGAGCTCGCGCACCACGGGAGCTGCGAGGCCGCTTGCCGAGCTGAGCAGCGTGACGGCGCTACTCAGGGCGGTGGGCGTGGTGGCGACGGCGAGGATCGGGCGACTGAGCGACAGCGCGCGCTCGGCCATCGGCCGATCGACGCGCAGCACTCGAGACCCCGGGCAGTCGGTCGCCTCCGCTGCGTCGCCCAAACTGGAGCACGTGCAGAGGACGACGCGCGCGCCGTCGTGGGCCAGGCGCTTCACTTCGGCTTGAGTCTGCTGGCGGGTAGAGTCGGTGACTCGCCCATCCGCGATGGCCTGGGCCAACAGGTCCTCGCGTACGGAGTGAACAATGGGTACGGCCGCGTCCAGCTCTCGCACGAGCCGCGTGAAGTGGGGAACGTGAACGGCCGCGGTATGGAGGAACGCGAGCATCCGCGCGCGTAGTCTACCCTGCCCGAGGCGAGCGCAGAGTGCGGTGAAAGAGCGGGCGCTCGCGGCGACGCTTCGAACGAGCGTCTCCCCACTGTGCTTCGTCATCCCGCTTCCCTCATCGCCGAACCGGCCCAGGGGCCATTTCGGTGGAGAGAGGCGTCGTTACTCGGTCCGAGCCACGCGGTCGGGAACCGTTGTAAGTTGGCGGCGGAGACGGACGTCTTGGATGTTATCGGCGGTGGTTCGAGTGCTCGCAGCGGTCCAATTCCGGTGACATAGGTGCACGTGCGAGGGCAGCTGCGGTTTGGGTTATTGGGTGCAGGGCTGCTCTCCAGCTCGGTCGCGCTTGCGGAGGACTCGAGCGGCTTCACGCTCGAGACCGGATCGCCGGACGCGCTCTGCCCCGCGCTCGAGGTGACGCGCGAGGCCGTGACGCGCCGATTGGGGGCGCTCGTGGTGGATGGTCACAAGGGTTGGCGCGCGCGCTACACGATCGGCCACGCGCCTTTCGGAACCCCGCGTGACTTCGTTCGGTTGGAGCTGTTGAGCCCCGAAGGAAGAGTCGAGCTCGTGCGCGACTTGCCGATGGAAGGCGAGTCGTGCCGGACGATGGCGGAGGTGATCGCCCTCGTTCTCGACCGCCACTTTCGAGGGTTGGCCGCGGAGGACGCGCCACCTGCAGAGCCATCGCCGAAGGTCGTCGAGCCAGCGTCGCCGAATCAGCCGCGCGCGCGGACGGCCGCGGCTTCTACGCCGCGATTGACTTTGGACCGGAGGGTTGCGCTCGAATATGCGGTCTCGCATCCGGTCGCGTTACCTTGGCTTGGCGTGCGCGGCAGTACGACCCTCGGCTCTCACCTGGAGGTGGCGCTCGGGCTACGGCTAGCGCTTACGCCCTTGCAGCAAAGTGTCCCGGGTGGCGCGAGCGTCGAGGCGCGCGCCGTGGCGGCGCGCTCGGTATTGGCTTGGCGCCTGCCGCTGCCGCTGGGCCTCGCGCACGTCGGTCCCGTCGTAGCAGTGGCAGTGGAGCAGGCGAAGACCGAGGGGCTCGCAAGCCGAAACGAGCGCACGCGCGCGGTGTGGTCGGGCGGCGTCGAATCCGGGTTCGTGGCGCCGGTGAGTCGCGCGCTCTTTTTGCAAGCCGCTGTCTCTGCGGAGTTTCTCTTTGGCTCGGGACGCTTCTTCATCCAGAACGAAGAGGTTCTCTCTCCGCCGTGGCTGACGCTGGGCTGGTCCCTCGGCCTCGGCTTCTACTGAGCCTGCGCCGGGACTCGAACGCGCGAAATCATTGAGGAATGAAGCGCGGAGAAAAACTGATGCCGCGTACCGAAGGTTGGACCGGGTACAGGGCTCTAAGGAGGCGTCATGCGCGCCGCCGCTGCCAGCCCGAGGGAGTGGGATTCCGAGATCGAGTCGCCCCTGCTGCTGGAGTGCGCTCGCGGCAATCACGAAGCCTGGCGCTCATTGCACATTCGCTACTACCCCGTCACCGTCGCATTTCTTCGCAAGCTGGGCGTGCGCGAGCCCGACCTGGAGGACGCATCTCAGGAGGTCTTCCTGCAAATGCACCGCTACTTGCCGAGGTTCAGAGGCAATTCGCAGCTGAAGACCTGGCTTTACCGTCTCTGCATCACGCAAGCGCGCCACGTTCGAAGGCGGCGGAGGTTGACGGAAACGCTGCGCTCATGGCTCTCCGGCGCGACGGACACCGCGAAAGTAAGCTCGGAGTTTTGCGAGGACTCTGCGCGCCGTCGCATCGAAGCCGCACTCGAGCGCTTGAACGAAAATGAGCGGCTGGCGCTCGTGCTCTTCGACATGGAAGGCTTGTCCGGCAAGCAGGTCGCCGAAACGTTGCGCTGCAAAGAAGCCACCCTGTGGCGCCGCCTCCACGACGCGCGAAAGAAGTTCATCGAGGCGGTCGGGGCCTCTGCCATCGCGGAGGGGCTCACATGAGCTCGCGCGGCTCGAACCAGGATCCGGAGCGGCTGCTCCATGGGAAGTACGGCGCCTTGATTCGCCAGGCCAACCGAGAATGGGAATCGGGCCTCGATCAACCGGCGGCATTCCGTCGCGTCGCAGAGCGCTTGGCCGCTTCGCGGAGCGAGCGGGCCGCAGCGCGGAGCTGGTGGATCGGGGCTCCGCTGGCGTTGTCGGCGCTGGCCGTCGTGTTCGCGCTCTCGCGAGAGCAGAGCCTGGAGGTCGCCCCCGAGCTCGTCGCCGAAAGCTTCCCGCCGGCAGCCGTGCCGAGCGCTCCGCCTTCAGTCGGCACCGCGGTCGTCCCTCCGCCCACGGAGACCACGCCTCCGCGGACGAAAGACAAGAAAGAGCCCATCGTTAGCAAGCGCGTCGCCGCGCCGACGACCGTCCCCGCGGCGGGCTCCCCCGGTGAGGCGGTGTCAACGGTGGAGGCGCCGCCGCCTGCCGCCGTTACTGCTCCCGTCACGCCCGAGCCCGCACCGGCGCCGGACTGCCTGAGCTTCGCCCGGCATGGTCAGACGCGCGCGGCCGAAGAATGTTTTTCCGAACGAGCGAACGGCGCGGGCCTCGCTGCGGAGATGGCTCTCTACGAGCTCGCAAGGCTGCGTCGCGACGTGCTCGCGGACGCGAACGGCGCGCTACGCGCACTGGCGGATTACCGCACGCGCTTTCCGGGCGGCTCGCTGCGGCGCGAAGTGGAAATGTCTCAGCTCGAGCTGTTGCTCCAGCTCGGGCGAAGTGACGACGCGCTCAAACAAAGCGCCGAGCTCCTCTCGTCTTCCACCTCCGGAGAGCGAGCGAGCGAGCTTCGGTTGCTCCGGGGGCACATCCTGCGCAAGCAGTCCCGCTTCGCGGAGGCAGTCCGAGAGTACGAGCTAGCCGAGGTCGCCGGCGCCCGAGGGAGCGTTGCGATCTACTTTCGAGCGCTGTGCTTGGAGTCGGCGGGGCGCCCGTCCGAAGCCGCGGCGGCGTTCGCCAAATACCTCGAGCAGCCGCAACGACCCCATGCCGAAGACGCGAAACGGCGTTTGGAGAAATTGAAGCCATGAACCTGCGCCTCGTCACGCTAAGTAGCCTCGTCGTCGCTTCCGTTTTCGCGTGTGGACGCTTGGATCTGGGCGGCTACGCGGACCTCACCCCTCCCGACCCGCCGCCAGGCTCCGTCATTCCGGCTCCGGTATCCCCGAATGGAGGCGAACCTAGCGCCGGCGGAGTCGCGAGCAGTGCCGAGAGCGGAGCGTCCGGGCAACCCGCGGCCGAGGAGCCCCAAGCGCAGGGAGGAGCCCCGCACGGGCGAGAGCCCACTCCGAATCCTACCGGCGGTGCCGCGGGCGAGCTCGGCGCGGGAGGTGCGGCCGGGGCACCGCTCGAAGAGAAAAGGTCATGCCGCGGCCTGGAGGAAAAGTGCGGCCGCTCGAATTGGCAAAACTGCTGCGCGGTCGAGTACGTCAGCCCAGGCGAGGTCGTGCGCGGCGGACTGAAGGAGGGGGAACCAGCCACGCCGAGCCACGTCTCCGGGTTCTACTTGGGAGTCTTCGAGGTCACGGTCAGCCGGTTTTACGCGTTCTTGGACCATTACGACGCTTGGCGAGCGAGCGGCGCACCTCGGGCTGGGGACGGGCAACATCCGCTCGTGCCGGGTTCGGGCTGGCGTCCCGAGTGGCTCCGGAACGCGGGCGACCCACCCGGCTCCGAGGGCCTGGGCGTGAGCCGTGCCGAGGTCGAGGACGAGGTAGAAGAGTGTCTCAAGACTCCTTACGTTACGGACATCAGCAACCAGCCTATTAATTGCGTGAGCTTTTTCGAAGCTCAGGCGTTCTGTATCTGGGATGGCGGGCGGCTGCCGACCGACCTCGAGTGGGAGTATGCGGCCGCCGGTGGCGAGCTGAATTTGCCGTACCCTTGGGGGACGGACCCGCCCACCGGCGATCATGCATTCTTCAAGTGCTTTTCCGAAGTCGGCTCTCCGTGCAACATCACGCCCGTCGGCTCCCATCCCCAGGGTAAAGGACGGTTCGGTCAGCTGGACCTCGTGGGCTCCGTCGCCGAATGGACTCTCGACACGGTAGGTCCGGCGTATCCGGTGCCGTGCCACGATTGCGCGAACGTCGAGCAGGTCTACGTCGAGAATCCGCGCAACACGCGCGGCGGCCATTGGAACAGCAACCCGGAGGAGCTTGCGGTGCAGACGAACCGCTTCATACCGGCCTGGCTCCACCTGGCTCAGCAGGGTATCCGCTGCGCCTACGACGGACCGCAGCCGTAGAGCCCAGCTTCGAGGCTACGGGGGCGACGGATGCCCGCGCGCAAGTCGTGAGGGGAATCACGGACCCGCGCCGCTTAGGCATCGTATGTGCAAGGCAGGCCGTATGGCTACCTAGGCAGAAACGTATCGAGCCGAAAAGCAGCGCGAGAACCAGGCTTCGAATCCGAAGCGAGCCTCCTCGCGCACCAAGAGCACGAACAACAAGGAAGGCGTCAGCGGCACGGCCGTGCGCAACTTGAAGACGGCGGCTTCGCACGTGAAGGGCGGCCCCGCGCTGGAGGATTCCGCGACCGGCACCCCGTCGCGCAAGTCCACACGGGGGAGCAACGGTCACATCAAGCTCGCCACGAACCTGCAGCGCCGTCAGGTGCGGCGGGTCCATTCGCCGGAAGCGCGCGCGGCCCGAAGCGCGGTGCGCTGAAGTCAACGCGGAGCTTTCCGAGGAGAAAGGCGGAGGCCCATACCCCGCAGCTCCTACGGCGGCGCTCCGAAGGGGCGCCGCCCGCGCTAGCGAAGGATGTAGCCGGCGTCGTTCGGCGTCCGGCCGTCGATGGCCAGGGCGCGTAGGGAGCCCGCTTGAGACAGAGGAAGGTAGGAAATAGCGCCCGGGAGCTCCTGGACGGCGCCGCGGCAAATTTCGTAGCTACTGGCGACTCGGGGCGGTTTGCTGCCGCGGAGGCGTTGGTCGATCCAGTAGCGCGCGGCTTCTTCGGGCCGGAGCTTGAGCACCGCCTGATCGAAGCGCGCGCGGCCGTTCGCGGAGGGGGCGAGATTGATGGGCACGAAGCGGCGGCCGTCGTCGTCGTCGGTCGGGAGCGCGAGGAAGATACGGCGGAGCTTGTCGAGCGACAGGTGGCGTTGGCGACTGCCGGAGCTCACTACGACTGCGATCGGCTCACCAGCCGCGAGGACGCGGGGGGAAAGCGTGGCCACACCGCAGGCACCAAGCGCGGTCAGCAGCTCGCGGCGATTGAGCGCTTGCATCAGAACGCCCACGCAATCTGCATGTCGAGCGCAGTGATGTAGTTGTCGGCGAACGTGTTCGACTTGGCGTTCGGGAAGAAGCCGTAGTTGTACTCGACCTTGAAGACGACTCGCGGCACGGGGCGGAAGTTGATGCCGCCGGTGCCGAGCATCACGTTCTGAGTGATGCCCACGACCCGCAGCGCGGGGTCCGGGCTGTACTCGCCCTTCACGTAGGGCATGATGCCGGCAAGGGGCGTACGGTAGCCGACGAGGGCGTAGACCCCCGCCTCGCGCTGGTCAGGCTCGAACCCGGGCCCGAGCGTGGGGCGACCGCGCTCGGTGTACTTGCGGTCACGAACGATCGCTTCGCTCTGCACATGCAGGTCGCCCCAGATCCACCGAAGGTCGAAGGCGTGGGCCCTTTCGGACACCTGGTAGAGGATGTTCTCGCGCGCTTTGGGACCGGTGGCGTCGAAGTAGAGGGTCCGCGTATTGTCGGTCGCTTTGCCGGCGTACAGCGTGGTGCCGACCGTGAGCTCGCCCGCGCCGCGGTAGGTGAGCGCCAAGCGGGCGGTGATGGCTTTGTTGCTGTCGAGGTCTTCGTAGGCCGTGAGCTCGGTGCGGCCGTTCGAGAGGCCGAGCGCGTAGCTGAGATCCCAATCGTCGACGAGGCTCACGCGCCCATAGCCGAGCAAGCCCACCTGGGACTCGGGCAGCAGCCGCGCTCCCACCAGGAACGGCGGGGACACGCCGATGATCACGGGCGAACCATGGTCGATGTTCCAAACGCCATAGGGCGTCAAAAACTGGCCCGCTTTCACGCTGAGCCACGCCGTGGCGCTGTACTCGATGAAAGCGCGCTGAATCATCAAGCTACCGAGGGGGCGGTCGCGAGTGAAGTCGGTGTAGTCCGCGCCGTACTGCTCCTGTCGCAGGAGCAGCCCGCTGTCGTTACCGTACCAACTGCCTTGAGGCAGGTAGGTGAAGCGTACTTCGGCCAACGCGCGCCAGCGCTCGGCGAGCTGCGAGTCGAAGTAGAAGTTCAGGCGTCCCACGAACAGGCTCGGGTGGCGGTTGAAGTACGCGAGCCACGGGCTCGTCTTCGGTACCAACATTTGCCGGTACCCCACGTCTCCGAAGCCGTAAACCTTCAGCGTCTCGCCGGTGAGCGAGTCGGTCGCGCTCGACTGGTCGTCGCCGAGGAGCGCGGCCGCGCCCGTCTCTTCGCGGAGCGCGCTCTCGGCTCCGACCGTTGTCACGCCTTCCACAGCGGGAGCGGGCGTGGCGGGGGCGGCCGCGGGTGGAGCGCCGGCGGGCGCGCTCAGAGGAGGCGCTTCGACGGCTGCTTCGCCGACGGTGGGCGGAGTGGTTCCTGGCGCGGGCTCTGAGCTCTCTGGCGGTGCGGCGGCGGCGGTCGGCGCCGCGAGCAGGAGCGCGAGCAGGCCGCGCGTGACGAGTCGGTGCATACTACTGGCTCCTCGGCACGAGCTTGCCGCCCACCGGGCAATTGCCGTCTTCGAGCTCACTGGGCGGGATGCACAGGGACTGCGAGAGCAGTCCAATGTCGCAGCAAACCCAATCGCCGTGACACTTGTCGGGATCAGGCGCGCAGTCGTTCACGAGGCACGCCTGCGCGCTCACGGTCTCGCAGTACGAAGCCTCGAAGCCGGCGCAGTCATCGCCGCTCGTACAGGGTGTCCCCAGACCCTGCGGCGGCCGCTCGCAATACGTAGGGGACGGCCGCGTGTTGCAGCCATAGTCGGTCGGGCAATCTGCCTCGGTGCTGCAGCCACTCGCGGTGCAGTACCCTGCCTCCGCGCCGGGCTCGAGCGCACAATGGTCGTAACCCTCTCCGCAATCCGCGTCGATTTCGCAGGGTTCGCCGAGCACTGCCCCGGCTTCGCAAGCCGACTCCGCGTTCGCACGCGAGAAGCCCTCGACGCACACGCAGCCGTCGGCCGACCCAGTCTCGTTGGCACCGCAGCGCACGCATTCTCCGCCCTCGCGCGCGAGCTCGGCATCACACACGCAAACCTCGGAGCTTGCGTCGTAGTGCTGGTTTTTACCGCAGCGGTCGTCCAAGTCCACCAGGCAGCCCTGCGCGGCAGCGGCGCCGCCGAGGGCCAAGAATACTCCCCGCCACCCGGCCCCGGCGCGCTTGGGTCTTTCAAAATGCATGCGGTCCTGCCGGCAACGAGAACGAGAAGACGGCCCTCACCATCGTGCGAGTCACTGATACTGTAGCGACCACATCCACCGCAAATTAACCGCATAGTCCCCTGCGCCTGGCCGGCTCGTGCGGGCTGCCATGGGAAAGGCATGGGATGGTGCGCCGCGCTCCGGTCGAGCGACGTTGAAGGCTTCGACTCTGGCGTCGATCCTCGAAGGAGCCCGTTGAACATGGTGCGTGGAACAAGGTCGTTGGTTGTCTCGTCGTTGCTGGTCGTGAGCGCGCTTGCCCCCGTGGCCTGCGGGGGTTCGGAGGACAACGGAGATGGTGGAGCGGCCGGTGCGAGCGGGAGCGCGGGCGACCGGAGCGGCGCGGTGAGCGGCGCCGCCGGCAGCAATGCGACGGACCATGGCGGTAGCGCGTCGTCCGGTGGCACCGGCAGCGGCGCAGGGACGGGGAGCGGAGGCGCCGCGCCCAGTGAGGAGATCGCGGCGTGCCGGGACGACGTGGCGAGCTTCGCGGAGCCGGGCGCGACGGAGTACGCGCAGTGGAGCGTGGACGGCAAAGCCATGACCGCGACACCGCCCGCGGGTGGTGCCTACTTCTTCAATGGGTTTTTGAACATGACGACTTACGCGGCTAGCTTGAGCGGCAGCGTTTCGGTTGGGGTCGCGGTGCAGCAGGAGTCGTTCGCGGCCGGCACGTACCGGTGCCGCGAGGGGGAGGCGACGGGCATGGTGAGCGTCAACGGTCTGGGCGTCGCGAACCAGAGCGCGCCAGGGGCAGATTGCGCGGTTACTTACGAAGAGGATGTGCAGGACGGCGGGCGCCTCAAGGGCACGTTCTGGGCGTACTTCCCGACGGTAGAGTGGCCAGTGGCGTCGCCGGGCGGCTGCGTGCACGGTCGCTTCGACGTCACCGACGCCGCGGATCCGTGAGCTTCGTTACGTTACGTTACGTAACGTCCGGGCACCCTGCTGGGCCGGAATTGCAAGCAGCTGCTTGAACCCCAGCGCTCGTCAACAGGCGAAGCTCCAGTAGCCGGTCGCCGAACAGCGGGCGCAGCCGGTCCGCATACTCGGTCCGCGCGAGCCGTAGGGCAGGGGAAGGCGCCGACGCATCAGCGACGACTCTAGCCGAGGCGACGCGCTCGTTGCCGGCAGCCACGCTTTGACGACTCTTTAGCGGGTGGGGGTGAGATGGGGCCAACGAAGTCGTTATCGCGGCGGCACGAACGGTGCGAGTCGCGGCTTCGGCTGGTTGCTACTCGGAGCGGCGCTCCGTGGCGAGGCGCAGCGTGAGCGTGGTGCCGCTGGCCGAGGACGCGAAAGTGAGCTCGGCGCCGAGCTGCTCGGCGCGCTCCTGCAGGTGCGCGAGCCCGCCTCGGCTCTGCTCGCGTGCATCCGCGGGAAGGCCGTGGCCGTCGTCGCTGACTTGCAGGAGCAAGTCGCCTTCATGAACCAGCCGAACGGAGACCTCACGCGCTGAAGCGTGACGAAACGCGTTCAAAGCCGCTTCCCGCGCGATCAGGCTGAGCTGGTAGCAGAGCTCGGGGGGGAGCGTGACGTCCCCGCGGTGCTCCACACGGTAAGCGACGCCGGGGGGCGCGATGCGGGCGCCTCCACTGCGCAGTGACTGGGCGAGCTGCTCGAGGGTCATGCTGGCTTGCTTCAAATCGCTCATCAGCCAGCGCAGCTCGTGCAGGCCGCTGCGTGCGCGCTCGGCGATGGTCTTGAGCTCGCCAGGCGCTTGCGGCTGCTCGGCGATGAGCGCTTCCGCGGCCCAAGCGAGGGCGGCGAGCTGTCCGCCCAAGCCGTCGTGGAGATCGCGAGCGATGCGCTGTCGCTCCCGCTCGACCAACACTTGCTCGAGGCGACGACGGAGCACGTTGCGTTCGGCTTGGGCGGCGAGGGCGCCTTCCGTGGAGCGGGCTTGGGCCCAGGACAGCAGCTGGACCAGCGCCGTAAAGAACAAGACGATGATCGCGTCTGCGGATTTGCCTTGGAGCGCGAAGGCGAGCGCGACCGCGCCCAGCCAGGCCGCGTGGCTGAGGCGCATGAAGCGCGTGTTCTGAGAGTCGGGCGCGCCGTGCGAAAGGTGCAGCACGCTGAACAGCCAGAAGATGCTCACGGCGCTGCCCGAGCCATAGATGAGCGCGCTGAGCACGCCCGCGGTCACGAAGGTCTCGATCCGCTCTGCCCGGCGATGCGCACTGCCGAGCACGCCGCCAAAGCGCCGCGCACACACGGTGGCGGCGCTGATCACGAGCGCCTCCACCAGCATCAAGCCCGCCATCTCCGCCGGCTCGATGTGCAGCCGCTCGCGGACGGCGGGCAGCAGGCTCACGAACCAAAAAGCCGCGCACATGCCGCAGAAAGCGGCGAGCGAAAGCCAGGTGCGCTGGGGCTCGAAGTGGGCGGCGAAGCGCTCATCCGCAATCCGCGCGACTTCGCGACCGTGCTCGCTTTCATCGACGCGGAGCGCCTCGGTCGTCACACTAGCCTCGGTGACGCGACGCCCACGCCGTGGCCTCCGCTCGCGAGCTGACCTCGAGCTTTCGGTACAAGCTCTTCACGTGGGTCTGTACGGTGCCGAGCGTGATGCCCAGCCGCCTGGCGCACTCGGCGTAGGAGTCGCCGCGCTCCAAGCAGCCGAGCACGTCGTGCTCGCGCGCCGTGAGCGGGCTTTCGAGCTCGGCGGGGCGGCAGAGCTCCAGCAGGTACCGCGCGACGCGGCTCGAGACCGGAAAGTGCCCGTCCAGGCACTCTTCCACTTGGGTGACGACGCGCTCGACCGGCTCGTCCTTGAGGAGGTAGCCGACCGCCCCCGAGCGCAGCGCGCCGAGCACCCGCTCGCGATCGTCGAAGATGGTGAAGGCGACGGCGCGCGTCGGGCTGACGGCGAGCTCACGGATGAGGTCGATGCCGGAGCCGTCCGGCAGACCCAGGTCCACGATGGCCAAATCGAAGCGGGCGCTGCGAGCCAAGGTCTTGCCGGCCGAGATCGACGCGGCGTGCTGCACCTGCCAAGCCCCGGCGCTGCGGGCCCCCAGCGCGCGCGCGAAGCCGCTGGCGAGCGCGGCGTCGTCTTCGACGAGGAGGATGCTGGGCATTGCTCGGCAATGTAACGCGAGAGGCCCCGCGCCCACTCGGCCATCTTGGCTACTGAACGCGCCTCGCAGCTCGGGCTCCGCGGCGATCGTACGTAGCGAAAAGTTCGATTGTTTACATGGTGTTACCTGCTAGGACAGCCTACGTCCGTCGTTCAGTTGACAACTGAACAGTCGAACAGTACTAAGTGGGTCCAACGACGCCGAGAGACGTTCGTGGAGATTCACTGGAGCCTGCATGCGGCTCCGCTGTTAGGAGCTGCACATGGACGACAAGCCGAAAACCAAAGCGCTCGAGCTCGCGATAGCCAGCGTACAAAAAGAGTTCGGAGAGGGCGCGATCATGCGCCTGAAGGACGGCGAAAAAATCGGTGGGGACGTTCAGGTCATCCCAACCGGCTCGCTCGGCTTGGACATCGCGCTCGGCATCGGCGGTTATCCGCGGGGCCGCATCGTCGAAATTTACGGGCCAGAGTCGAGCGGTAAAACGACGCTCACGCTCCACGCCATCGCCTCCGTGCAGCGCCAAGGCGGCGTGGCCGCGTTCATCGACGCGGAGCACGCGCTGGACGTGGGCTACGCGAAGAAGCTCGGCGTGAAGACGGACGAGTTGCTCATCAGCCAGCCGGACTACGGCGAGCAGGCGTTGGAAATCGCGGACATGCTCGTCCGCTCCGGCGCGGTGGACTTGGTGGTGGTGGACTCCGTCGCCGCCCTGGTGCCCAAGGCGGAAATCGAAGGGGACATGGGCGACTCGCACGTCGGCCTGCAGGCTCGGTTGATGAGCCAGGCGCTGCGCAAGGTCACGGGCTCCGTGAACCGCTCGCAGTGCATGATCTTCTTCACCAACCAGATCCGCATGAAAATCGGAGTCATGTTCGGTAGCCCGGAGACGACTACGGGCGGTAACGCGCTCAAATTCTACGCCTCCGTCCGCTTGGACGTGCGCCGTATCGGCGCCATCAAGGAAGCCGGCCCGCCCGGGAAGGACATGGTCGTCGTGGGTAACCGCACCCGCGTGAAGGTCGTGAAGAACAAGATGGCGCCGCCCTTCCGGGAGGTGGAGTTCGACATCGTGTACGGCCAGGGCATCAGCCGTTCGGGTGAGGCGGTGGACATGGCTTCGGATGCGAACATCATCCAGAAGAGCGGCGCGTGGTTCTCTATGGATGGCGAGCGAATCGGGCAGGGCCGAGACAACGCTCGCAATTACCTGGAGCAGCATCCGGCGCTCATGGAGAAGGTCGTCTCCAAGGTGATGGAGCACAACGGTCTGAAGCGCGGGGGCCCGGCGGGTGACGTGGCAGCAGGGACGGGGACGCCCGCGCCCAAGCCGAGCGCGGAGGCCAAGTCGGAAAGTGCCAAGCCGGAAGGTACCAAGCCGGGAAAAGGTGAAGCCGGCCCCGTGCCGGCTTCGGATCCCAAGGCCGGCAGTGGCGCACCGCCGAACGGCGCCAAGCGCCCGCCCAACGCTCGCCCTAGCTGAAACCGTAACAGCGCGCTTCGACGGCGCGCTTTCAACGGTGCGCTCGCGACTCGCGCCGCTCGCTCGGTGAAGGGGGCACGCGGCTGACGGACGGCGCTCGCGCCCGTGATCGATCCCCGGCAGAGGCCGGCGTCGTCCATTGCCGCTGGACGGCGCCGGCCGATGTTTTTTGAGCTGAATGGAAATTTGGCTGCTGTCGAGCACGTGGCGGTTCGGCTCGCTGGTCGCAAACCGCGGCGGCCCCGAGACCGGTTTGGCCCAATTTCTGCGGGGGCCGAGGGGCCGAACCGGGGGATTCGTTTAGGGGACGCGCACTTACGAATCCCTGATCCCGCAGGCATAGCTCTTGGCTTCAAACACCCGAAAACATTGGGAGAAACTTCGTTCCTTGACGGCCTCAACCGTGACCCCTAGGGAAGCCAGAACGGTCTGGTTTTCGATGTCTTCGCAGCTCAGATTCCCCTGGCATCCCGCTCCGGTTGGTCGCTTTAGCCGCGCCCGCGCGGCCGCGTCGGCGCCGCGCATGGCGACGGCTGCAGTGCGTATCCCACAGCAGTCGATCGCGTTGCCGATCAAGGGCTTGGCGAAGGGGCCGCAGATCTTCATTCACGAAGGCGCGCGCCAAGCGCTCGAGCGCCGCTTGGAGCTCGCCTTCGGTGGTCCCGTGCAGCTGGGCGTCACCGACAACCTGAGGCGCATGGTCACCCAGACGCGCTCGCTCGGCCGGCTGCGGGTGCGCCTGCACATGATGTTTCTCGGCGCGGAGGAGCGGGTGAAGAGCGCGCTCGTGGCCTACGTCGTGCAAGGGGACCGGGACGGCTCTCAAGTCGTCGGGGAGTTCATCGAGCAGAATCTGCATCGCATCCGCGCCTCGCGGAAGGCGCCGGGTAAGCTGCGCGCAGTTGGCCAAGTACACGACTTGGAAGCGCTTTTGCACGACGTGAACCAGCGCTACTTCGCCGGCACGGTGAGCGACGTGCTCATCACCTGGGGGCGAATGACCAAGCCGCGCTCCGCGCAGCGCACCAGCATCAAGCTCGGGAGCTACAGCGCCACCGAGCGGCTCATCCGCATCCACCCGGTGTTGGACCAACGCTGGGTGCCTCGCTACTTCGTGCAGTACATCGTGTACCACGAGCTTCTGCATCACCTGGTGCCGGAGGCCCGCGTCGGTGGGCGCGTGCTCTTACACCCGCCCGAGTTCCAGCGCCGCGAGCGGGACTTCCAGCAGCTGTCCCGCGCGCTCACCTGGGAGCAAAAGCACATCGACCGCCTCCTCCGCGCCGGCTGACCCCCCGTCTCCCCGAGATTCACAAGAGACCGGAGACGAGAGGTGGGGTAGCGGAGAATTTTGGGGTTCGCCGCGCCTTCGGCGCGCAGCGCTCAGCTCGTCAATGGCGTCGCGCCCGGTAGCGCAGCCCTGGCTGATCGCGGGCGGCAGCGCGCCCCCCTAGATCCCGCTCCTGCCCCTCCCGCCTCCCGCCTCCTGTGATCTCCTGTGTGAGTCTTCGGCCGCACCCCGACGTTCAGGGACGTCATAGGGTCGGGTCGGAGCCGGGGAGGGCGGCGCGGGCAGCTGCCCGCGCTCCAGGCTGGGCCTACCCCCGGGAACGAGCGGCGGGTCTACATCTCGAGGGCGAGGCCGATGACCCAGCTGCTGCTGCCGACGTTCAGCACCTTGTTGGAGCCGAAGCCGTCCAGCTGGGGGCGGAACCACTCCGCGAAGATGTAAGAGTTGTTGATGCCGAGGAGGCCGTCTGCGGAGACTGCGTCGTCCGGATCCAGCACGTCTAGCAGGAACATGCCGCCGAGCGCGTAGGTGAGGCCGTAGGAGCTGCCACGCCCCTTTTGGCCCTCGTACTCGGCGCTGCGCTGCCCGTCCGTGGACCACCACATGGCGTAGCCGAGGCCGAGCTTGGCGTAGGGCACGAAAGGGATGCGGAAGTCGCGCATGAGGACGTCCGCGCGGCCGACGGCCACCAGGTACATCGGCATGATGCTGATTCTCGTGTCCGACGCGGAGGTGCCGCTACCGTCCGCGAAGACTGCATCCGCGCTGAACCGCGTGTAACCCCAGCCGATCCCGGGAGCGAGCGTGCCGAAATGCGGGATGCGCACCAGCTGCCAGTCCACCTCCGCGCCGAAGAGGTAGCGGTTGGAGCTGCCGAACGTGTCTCGGAAGGGGGAGCCGTCCACGCTGTCGTCCACATCCGGGACGTAGCGGCCGACGCGCAGCTCGAACGCGGCCTCTTGTTTGGACTCGGACTGCCGACCGCGCTTGACGCCGTAGCTGCCGAGGTCGTCCACGCCTTGAGCGAAGGCGGGGGAGCTTGCGAGAACGAACGCGAGAAGCGAAGCGGCGGCGCCGAGCACCTTGCCGAGAGCTCGGCTCATTTGCGCCTCCGGCGCATCACCAGGGCGGCGGCGCCGAGCGCGAGCAAGAACGCGGTGCCGGAGCGCCGAGCGGGAGCGAAGCTGCAGTAGCCGCCACCCGCTTCGCCGCCTGCGTCGCGGTAGCTTTCGAAGAAGCCGCGCACGTCCTTGGGAGTGGCGCAGGCGAGGTTGGAGAGCTTCCCGACGTTGAACACGGTGTCTTCGGCGGCGACCGCGACGACGTATTCCTCGCCGTTGGTCAAGTCCGGGGTCGTTTCCCCACCGCTTGCGCCCGTGGCGACGACCTCGCCGCATTGGACCGCGTCGGCCGGGACGTCTTGCCCGGGGATGAGAGAGGACGACTGACAGTTGGGGTCGATGACGACGCCCGTACCGGCGGTGCCAGCCGTGCTCGTTGTGCCGGAGGTACCGGAGGTTCCCGCGCCGAGTCCGCCGGTGGTGCCGCCAACGCTGCCGGTGTCAGTACCGCCGGTGTCAGTGCCGCCGGTGTCAGTGCCGCCGGTATCAGTGCCGCCGGTATCAGTGCCGCCGGTATCAGTGCCGCCGGTGTCAGTGCCGCCGGTGTCAGTGCCGGCGGTATCAGTGCCGCCGGTGTCGGTGCCGCCGGTATCGGCACCGTTAGTGCCGCCCGTCGAGGCAGTTCCGCCTGCCGCGACCGGGCTTGCGCCTTTGGGGCTGCAGTAGAAGCGGTACTTGAGGAGGTTGGGCTCGCTGGGAGGAGGCGTGAACGACGTGACGATCGATTCGTCGCCCGGGCTGCCTTTGACCGCGGTGGGCGGGGGCGGGCCCTTGATGTCGTACTTGAAAGACCAGCTCGGAGTCGTGGCAATGACCGAGTTGAACGAGCTGTTGATGATGATGTAGTAGAGCGTGCGAGTGATGAGGCCGGTCGCGACGTTTTGATCGCAGACCGCCGCCGTCGCGGGCGAGTCGTCCCCGTAGGGTTTGATCAGGTCGCGGTAGGCGATTTCGATCGTTTGATCGACGGGGTTACCGACGCTCTTCACCTTCGAGCAGGTGCGGCTCACGGACGTGGGAGCGCGGTTTGCCTGCTGGTCGCAGCCGGTGCCGGACCAAATCTCGAAGGTGTTGCCGGAAGCGGGAACGTTGCGCACCGCGGCGGTCACGGTGGCCTTCACATCTGCCAAGCAGTCCGCCCGATTCAACTGATTGCTCATCAGGTTCTGATTGGGCCGATCCTTCCAGAGGATGTTGCTGACCGTGAGCGTGCCGGTGCCGACGGTTTGAGCGGCAGCCGGCGCGGCCGTGAGCCCAAGCGTGGCCAGACAAAGCAGGGCGACGAGAAGTCGGTGGAGGCGCATGCGAACGTGGCTTTATGAGCACACGGCGTGCCACGCTGCAATCATCGCCTGCAAGCGGCTAAAACCCGCGCTGCGACTAGGGTTAGCGAAGGCGAGCGACCGTGCGTTGCGCCAGGATGGCGAACCGCCGAGGGGCGCTGACAAACTGTCAGAGCCGCACGTCGACGTGCTGCTGGCGGCGCAGGTTGTCCAACCAGGTGCGGCGCGCTTGAGCCATCTTGTCCATGTAGACGCGCTCACTCAGCTCGCGCTTGGCGGTGTCGAAATCCGGCAGATTCGAGGGGTCCCGCTCCAACACTTTGACGATGACGAAGTCCGCGCCGCTGCGGAGCGGCTGCGAAACTTGCCCGACGGCCAGGCTGAGCGAGCCGCGCGCGATGTCCGGCGGTAGCGCGGCCGGCAGCGCTTTGTTCAGCGCGCCGCCATTGGCGCGGGTCGTGGGGTCTTCCGAAGTGGCTCGCGCGACGGCCGCGAAGTCTTCCCGGCGGAGGCGGGCGGCGGTTTCGCTCGCGAGCTTGCGCGCGCCGTCCGCCCCGTGGGTGGCGCCGCGGATGACGATGATGGCGAGCCGGACCCCGAGCTGTGCGCGCTCTTCCTGCTCGATTTTCTGGAAGGCGGCGCGCAGGTCCTCTTCCGTGATTCGGATGCGGCCTTGCAGGCGCACGTTGAGGAGCTTCGCCTCCAGGAGCTGGCGACGGAGCTCTTCCCGGTATTTGGCCTGAGGCATGCCCGCGCGCTCCGCCTCGCTCAGCACCTGCTCTACCGTGAGCTTGTTTTGCTGGGCGACACGCTTGAGCGCCTCGTCGATCTCGGTCGCGCTGATCGTGACCTTAGCTTGCAGCGCGGCCTTCTCCATCAGCTCTTCGTCCACGATCTTTTGGAGGACGGCTTTGTAAACTTGAGAGATGGCGGCGTTGCGCTGCGCACCGTTCGGCACCGTTTGCGCGACCTGAACCATGAACGGCTCCGCACGGCGCTTGAGGTCACTGAGCAAGATGGCGCGCTCCCCGACGGTGGCCACGATACGCTCGACGACGGTCGCGGCCGCGCGGGGCGCGATGGCCGAAACCGATGCGGAACAGGCAAGGCCCAACAGGGCGGGGGCAATGAAGCGCGAAAAACGGGAATGAGCGGCCACGGGCGGGCCCGTCCATACCACTCCCGGCTTGACTACGCAGCGCGTTTGGCGATGCTGCGGGGGCATGGGGCGAAAGGTTTTGGGATTGGCGGCGGCAAAGCTCGCATCCTCGGCGGTGTTTTGGTGGAGCAGCGCCGCGCTCGGGCAACCGGCGCCAGAGCCGGTCGTCGCCGAGGGCGCGCCCAGCGCGAGCCCACCGGCCCCTCAGCCCGTCGTCCCGACGCCTCCTCCCGCGACGCCTCCTCCCGCGACGCCTCCGCCCGCGACTGACCCGCCGCCGCTGGATCCGCCGCCGCCGAGCGAGCCCGCACAGCGCCCCGGCTTCCTGCGCACGCGCGAGGAGCTGGAGGCGGTCAAGCCGCGCGTCCGGGTGGCGCAGCGCGCGCGCATGCCTGACCCAGACTTCGTGGCGCGGTCCTCACCGTGGGTGGATTTCTCGCTCACCAGCTTTTACATGAAGGACCGGGTCAGCAACTTCCTGAACTTCGGCGCGCAGGTGGGAGGCTACTTCTTCGACCACCTGCGGCTCTCGGCGCGGATCGTCGCGCCGACCGAAGAGGTACGCGACCAGAGCGACGGCTTCTCCAGCTTCGACGGGGGCGGCGGCCCGTTGTTCCGCACCACGCGCAAGGCGCCTTCGCGCAGCATGTCCTTGCTGTACGGCGCGTCGGTGGGGCTCGTCGTTTCCAACGACCGCTCCTTCGTGTTCGGGCCCAACATCGGCTTCGTTCGCACGGACGTGGGGGACTACGGCACGGCCGTGCTCGTGGGGCTGCCCTTCGAATGGACGACCGCGAGCAAGATGCGCATCGGCTTCGACTTTTCCATCGGCCACGCTAGCGGCGGCACGACACGCAGTACCTGCACCCAGACGGATTCGTCCGGTCTCACGAGCTCGTGCGGTATGACCGTGAACGACCGCCAGGGCGGGACGACGGTCGTGTTCAGCTACTACATGGGCTGGTCGCTCGGGCGCTTGTGAGTGCGCGCTCTCACATCGGCATGTCGGGGCGGCTCGCCGTCGTCACGAAGAAGTTGCGCGGCCAGTGACGGTAGTAGTCAGCCTTCAGGATCGGCGTGCCGTCTTCGGGATCCACTTCGTCCGTCAGCTTGCCTAGGACGCGCACGAGCGAGCCACGGTTCAGGCTCTTGTCGCCCAAGTCGTCGCCCGGGGAGAGCTTGAGGACGGCGTGCACGACCGCGAATTCGTTCTGCCCCACGGTGACGCGGCACGTCTCTTCGTCCAGCTGCTCGCAGAGGTTGCGCGCCTCCAAGGTGCGCACGCTGAGCGTGACGTACGCGTTGCCGGCCGGCCCTTCTGCGCGCTTGGTGACGACGCCGAACACGCTGACCTTGGCCTTCTTCCACTCCGCCTTGTCGCGCTCGGCCATGACCGGGTCGTACTCACGCGCGCCCTCCGCCGCGTCGTCCTCCGCGTCCAGCGGGCTGTAGGTACGGCTATAGCCGTACGGACCGCCGGAGCTGCAACCAGCGAGGACAGCGAAAGAGAGCGCGAGGAGCGCGTGAAGCGAAAGACGCATCCGCGCCGATTATCACGGCGGCTCGCGGTTCGGAAGAGCCCTACATGCGCTCTGGCGCGTCGATACCCAGTAACGACATGCCTTGAACCAGCACGCGGCGCGTGAGGTCGGTCAGGGCAACGCGCGAGGCACGCACGTCGGCCGGGGTCTCCGCTTTGAGAACCGGGCAATCTTGGTAAAAGGAGCTGAAGGCGCTCGCGAGCTCGTACAGGTACCCGCAAAGTTTGTGCGGCTCCAGCGACGCGGCCACGTCGTCTACCGTCGCGGCGAAGCCGAGGATGTGGAGTGCCAGGGCGTGCTCGCGCGCGTGCTGCACGCGGAGCGCGCTCGCGTTCACGGCCTCTCCGGGCGCGAGCTTGCGCAGCATGGAGCACTGCCGGGCTTGCGCGTACTGGAGGTAGGGGCCGGTATTGCCTTCCGTGGCCAGCATGCGATCCCAATCGAAGACGTAATCTTTGATGCGATCGCTCGACAGGTCCGCATACTTGATGGCGGCGAGGGACACCGTCTCCGCCAAGGTCGTCCACTCCTCTTTCGGCACGTCCGGCTCGAGCTTCTCCAGCAGCTTGAACGCTTCGCTTCGGCCTTCGTCCAGCATCGCGATGAGACGCAAGGTGTCGCCGTCGCGAGATTTGAGCGGCTTCTTGTCCACGCCCAAGATGCTGCCGAACCCGGCGTGCTCGGTGCGCACCTCCGGGCCGAGGTAGCCGGCGAGGCGCGCCCCCGCGAAGACGAGCGCGAAGTGCTGGGACTGCCGCGAGTCCGTCGTGTAGAGCAGGCGCGTGCCTTTCAGCTCCTGCGCGCGAAAGCGCACCGCGGCAAGATCGGTCGCGTCGTAACCGAAGCCGCCGTCCGACTTGCGAATCATCAGCGGCAGCGGATTGCCTTCGCGGTTCTTGAACCCTTCCGGGAAGACGCACAGCGCGCCCTCTTGGACGACGGCGACCCCGCGCGCCTCGAGATCGGCGGCGATCTCCGGCAGGAATGGATTGTAAAAGCTCTCCCCGCGCGTGTCCGTGGGCTTCATGGTGACGCGGAGACGCGCGAACACCTTTTCGAACGCGCGCGTGGAAGCGTCCACCAAGACCTTCCACAGCTCGAGCGTCGTTTCGTCTCCACCTTGGAGCGAGACGACGCGCTGGCGCGCGCGCTCCGCAAACGTGGCGTCGCTGTCGAACTTCTTGCGCGCGGCTTTGTAGAACGCGTCCAACTCGCCGAGGGAGAGCTCGGCCGCGTTTTCGGCGCCGCCCAAGTCCAGCAGGTGCTCGATGAGCATGCCGAACGGCGTGCCCCAATCCCCAATGTGGTTTTGACGGATGACGCGGTGGCCGGCGAACTCCAACACGCGCACCAAGCAGTCCCCGATGACGCAGGGGCGGAGGTGGCCGACGTGCATCTCTTTGGCGACGTTGGGGCCGCCGTAATCGAACACGACCGTCTCCGGCTTTTCGCTGGTTGGCACGCCCAAGCGCGGGTCCCGCAAGGTGCGCTCCAGCAACCGGCTCAGGTAGTCATCCTTCAGGGTGACGTTGATGAAGCCGGGGCCGGCGACCTCGAGCTTTTCGCAGAGATCGTCCGCCTCGAGCGCGCCGAGCAGCGCCTGCGCTACCTCTCGCGGCGGCTTCTTCACGGCCTTGCCCAGGCTCATCGCCAAATTGGCTTGAAAATCCGCGCGATCGGAGCGGCGCACGAGCGGATCCATCCCGGCGTGCTCGGGCCCGAAGGCTTTGGCTACGGCTCGTTGAAAGCGCTCGGCGAGCTCTTGCTGGGGCGACTTGAGGGCGTCCGTCATGGCGGGGTCGGCTGTATAGCACCGTGGGCCCGCCGCTCACGCGTGAGCCGCCAGATCCGCACCCCAATCTCCAGCGCTACCAACGCGAGCAAGAGCCAGCCTAGCTCCGGTGACGCATCCACTTGGGGGGCGGCCGCCGCCTGGCTCGGCTTCCAGGCGCTGGGTAGCTCGGCGTGGGGAGCGGTCAGGATCTCCTCCGCCGGCAGGGTCACGAAGCGCGTCTCCGTCTTGCCGTTGAGGGAGATTTGGTAGCGTCCCGAAAGCTCCGGTGTCGCCACGCGTTGCCCGTCAGCCTCGCGCGGGGAGAGCGCGCCCCCATTGGCGCTTATCTGAAGTGCGCCGCCCTGCGGAAACCACCACTCGGTCCCGGCCACGCTCTCGCGCGGGCCGCGGCGACGCAGCGCCTCGCTCACCATTTGGTCGAGCAAGGAAAGGAACGCGGGCCTTAGCGCCAAATCGCTCACCTCCACCGAAACGGGCAAGCCGACGCTGAACAGCAAGCCTCGGCCGCGCTCCTGGCGCGCGATCATCACCTTACCGTCGCTCCAGCGCCCGACGACCTCCGCACCGGGCAGGAGCGCGCTGTCCAGCCGCGCGCGGCCTTTGGCGCCGAGTGCCGTCAGGCTCTCGGCTTCGGCGCCGAGCCAGCCGAACGAGCCCACGTCCACATTGAGCCCGGTGGCGTTCGGCTCCCACGCGATGGCGCCGCGCAGGAACGGCTCCAGGCTGGCGCCGAGCTGCGTGTCGTGCGCCCGCTCTCCGATGAACAGCGCCGCGACCGCGCCTTGCTCCAGCCAGGCGTCGATAGCGCTGCGGGTCTCCGGGGTGAGGCCGGGCGGATCATCGACGAACAGCGCGGCCACGTCGGCCAGCTCCGAGCCTTCGCGAGGCAGCTCCGTGAGCGGGCGCACTGGCACGCCCGTGGAGAGCGCGTGCAGCGCCTGCTCCAGCACCGGCGCGCCGCCGGTAACCACGGCTTCGCGCTCGCTGTCAGCGTGAACCGCCAGCGAAAGCGCGCGCGACTCCGGCGCTATCTCCGCGCGGTCGTCGTCGGGGTTCTGATCTTGGCCGGTGAGCTCCACGCCGGTCGCGACGTTCGGCTTCGCGTCCAACGTGAGAGTCTGCTCGCCGCGCTGCACCACCAAGCGCATCTCGGCTTTTACGGACGGGTCCTTGCTGACGAGCCGCACCGTGCGACCCTTGGCCGCGGTTTCACTCGAGCAAGCCAGCGCGACGGAGACGCGCGGCCCGACCTGCTCGGCGCGCAGCACGCCACAGTCGTCGGCCTTGGTCGCGAGCTCCGGCAATGCCGCCCAGACGTCCTTGCCCGGATCCGCCGGTAGCTCGCCGGCGAGATCGCTCAGCAGCACGACCCGCTTGTCCTTGTGCGGCAAGCTGCCGAGAGCGGCGCGCGACAGGGAGATCGCGCCGTCCAGATCCGTGGCGCGGTCGCTGGGCGTGAGCTCGCTCACGGCCTTGATAGCGGCCTGGAGATCCGTCCCCGCGGCGAGCGTCACCCGCGCGGGCTTGCCGGCTTGCACCAGCGCGACCGCGTCGCCATCGCGGGCCGATGCCAGGAGCTCGCGCGCACCCTCCGCGGCGCGCGCGAAGCGCGTCTTGCCGCCGGGGAGGCGCGTCCTCATGCTCGCGGAGTCGTCGATCACGATCGCGATCGCAACCGAAGCGCCGCCGCTACGCCCTAGCGCGACGCGCGAGCATTGGACGAGCGGCCCCGCGCCGAGCACGGCCAGGCACAGCACCATCAGCGCGCGTAGCAGCAGCATGCCGCGATCTTCCAGCCGGCTACGCTCCCGCGCGGTGGCGCGCGCGACCGGCACCAGATCCGCGGGCGGGAAGGCCTGCTCGTTGGCGCGGCCACGCCTCAGTAAATGCGCGAGGGTGGGCGCGGCGACGAGCAGTGAGAGCCCCAGCGCCAGGATTGTGACGAAGCTCATTCGCTCGGCTCCATACCGAGGCTCAAGATGCGCCGAACCAGCACCTCGGGCGCGTCGGTCGTGGCGCAGCTGAGGAGCCGACCCCCGCGCGG
The DNA here is from genome assembly GCA_029266615.1 of Polyangiaceae bacterium. Taxonomy (GTDB): domain Bacteria; phylum Myxococcota_A; class Polyangia; order Polyangiales; family Polyangiaceae; genus PMG-095. The sequence continues at coordinate 5,404 of JAQSWN010000070.1, read as the reverse complement.
CGTGAGCTCTTGCGCGGCTTTGCGCTGCGACTCTGCGAGCGCGCTCAGGTACTTTTGTCGCGCTTGCGCGGCGTCCGTTTCTACGACGGTTTTGCCTTCCAGGGCCCGCAGCTGCACCGCGCCTTCGAACGGGAAGTCGCGCTCCGCCGGTGACAGCACTTGCACCACCGACAAGCTCCGCCCCCGCGTCGTGAGCGAGGTGAGAGACGAAAGGCTGCCGCTCGGCAAATCCAGCAAATCCGTCAGCACGACTTGGATCGCGCCGCGCCGGGCGGAGCGCTGCGCCTGCCCCAGGGCTTGATCGAGCAGCTCGCGCCGCTCGCTCAGATCACCGTCCGGCTCGACGTCCTCCAGCGCGGCCACGACCCGCTCGAACGCGTCACGCCCCGCGCGCGGCGGGATCGGGCGCGCGTTCTTGCCGCCGAAGAAATCCAAACCGACGCGGTCACCCGTGCGAACGGCGATGTAGGCGAGCGCAGCCGCGAGCAACGCCGCGAAAGCGTACTTCGGCCCCGGCCCGCCCGGACCGACGTAAGACATGGACTTCGTGGCGTCCACGAACAGCCAGAGGTCGCGATCCGTCTCCGTTTCGAACTCGCGGATGAGCAGCTCGCCGTGGCGCATGAGCGCGTGCCGATCGATGTAGCGCAGGTCGTCGCCGGGGGTGTAGGCGCGGTGCCCGCCGAACTCCACGCCCGAGCCCTTGCGCGGACTCTTGTGGCTCCCCGCGTACACGCCGTCCGCCACGCTGCGCGCTTTCAGCCGCAATGGCGCGAACGCCCCCCAATCCAGCTTGGAACGGAGCTCGGTCACTGGGCGCGACCGCACACGGCGAGGATTTTGGGAGAAAGCTCGACCGGGGAGAGGGTCGCAGCGGGCGTGCGCTTCAGCCACTCGGCGCAGGCGGCCGTGGCCAGGCCCGTCGCTTCCAGCGCGACGTAGGCCTCCAGCAGCTGCCGGTGCACCAGCGCGACTTGCGGCTCGCTCAGCTCGGCGGAGGCGAGGAAGCGTGTGCCGCGCGCGACCGCGTCCACGTAGCGACCGTTGCGGATGTCGGCGAGCAGCGCCGGCAGCTCTTGCGCGACCTTCTTTTGCACCGTGCGCGTCTCGCCCCGCGCCTGCGAGCAGTCGGCGCCAGCGGCGACGCGCGCCGCTTGCCGACCCGCGTCCGTGAGCGGGAGCTCCGTGAGCGGCACCAGCACCGCGTCACCTGGCTGCAGCTTGCGACCGTTCAGCAAATTGTAGCGGTCCAGCACCCACGCGCGGTTCATGTCTCCATAGAAGCGATAGGCGATGGTGATGAGCGTGTCGTTCGTGTCCGGCAGGACGCGCAGGTTGAAGGGCACGATGATCTCGGCGCCCTCCTCCGGCGTGAGCCAGGGGCTGGAGTCGTTCGCCATCGACAACACGTCCGACCGCTTCGGCGAGCCGAGCAGCTCCGCGGCCAAGCTGTCCCAGGTCTCGCCCTGGCGTACCACGCGGTGACCGAGCGCCGGCACCTCGAGCCGCATTCCGCGCACGATGGGCGAGCCGCCTCGCGCGTCCAAGTCGTTGGCGGCGACGAGCAGCTTCTCGAACTGGATGCGCCCGTAGTAGCGCTCGGCGATGGAGGCGAGCGTGTCCTTCTCCGTGACGACGTGGGTGAAGGCCTGAGCCTGATGGGTGAGGCCGCAGAAGGCGAGGAGGAGGGCCAGCCAGGAGCGCCGCTTCATGACGGGCGAAGCATAGTGGCCAGGGGCGGGCGGGGCCATCGCCACTTTTCTCGCGATTTCGCGATTTTACGCGCCTTGGGAAGCGGCGGCCCAGGCTCCGACTCAGCGAGGTGCGGGCAAGCTGCGCGAGGAAGGCGCGTCCGAAGGGTGCCGCGGCACGTCGTTCGGGTAATCTTCGGGCAAGCCGTCGACCGGTATGCTCGAAAGCTGCTTTTCGAGCTCACGTGAGTTGGTAGGTCGCTCTGCGGCGCGCTTGCGCAAGCACTGCGCGATGGCCGTGCTGAGCCCTTCCGGCAGCGGCAAATCCGGGCGCGTTTCGCGGATCGTCCGGGGGATGGCGCGCTGATGCAGCTCGAGCAGCTCGCGCCGGTTGCGCCCACGGATCGGCAAGTCCCCCGTGATGGCCTCGAACATCATCACTCCCAAGGCGTACAGATCCGTGCGCGCGTCCACCGGCGCGCCGATGCACTGCTCGGGCGCCATGTACTCGGGCGTGCCGAGGGTGTAGCCGTCTTGGGTGAGGGACTCGGCTTCACTGAACTTGCTCATGCCGAAGTCCAGCACCTTCACGACCTTGTCGTCGCAGATGAAGATGTTGCCGGGTTTCAGATCGCGGTGCACGACGCCGAGCTGGTGAGCGGCCCACAGCGCGCGGCACACCTGCGTGAAGAGCGGGATCGCGAAGCCGGGCGCCACGAGGCCTTGATGCTTGAGCAACGACGCGAGGCTATTGCCCCGAAGCAGCTCCATCACCACGTAGATAGAGCCGTCCGGTAGCTCGTCCAAATCCAGCGTGCGAACGACGTTCGGGTGCTCGATGGAGCCTTGCACGCGCGCTTCGCGACGGAGCCGGGCGATCTCGGATGCATCCATGGCCGCCGCGCCACGCAGCACCTTGACCGCTACCTCCGTGCCCAGCGCCACGTGCTCCGCCGCGTAAACCACGCCGATGCCGCCCGAGCCGATCTTACGCAAAATGCGGTATTTGCCGCCGAGCACGCTGCCGACCATGTCGCCGGCGGCCGGCTCCTTGAAATGGCCGCGCACCTCCAGCCCCCGCTCGAGGGCAGCGATGCGGTGCTTTTCGAATACGCGCAGCGAGCGCTCTTCCGACACTCGCTCCGACGCGAGGCCGAGCGCGGCCCCGAGCGCGCCGCCTACGCCGGCTCCGATACCGGCGCCGAGAAGGCTTCCCGACATCATCACCGCGCCGCCGCTCGCCGCCGCCCCCAGCAGTGCGCCGAGCGCGATGGAGCGCTTCTGGCCGAACTTCCAGCGCACCAGGTAATGACACTCTTTGTCACCGCGAGCGAGGCAGCGCGGATGCTCGATGAGGGCGGCCGGTAGTCCCCAAATCAACGGAATCGCGGCCAGCTCGGCTCGTCGCGCGGCGCACAGCAGCTCGTCCCCCTGGCCATCTTCGCTGTCTTGGCGAGGTCGGTAGATGATCTCCGCCGAGTTGGGCCCGGACGCCTTCAGCTCACACGTTCCGACGCGGGTCGTCTCCGACGCGTTCGCGGCGAGGTACCGGTACGCGTCTTCCGGCGCCGAAGCGACGCGCAGCATCCGCACGTACGCCCCCAGCGACTCGGGGTGGGTCATCCAGGCGCCGCGATCGCTCACCGCTCCGGGACCTAGCGCCGACGCCAGCGCCCGCAGCAGCCGGTTGGCCGCGGCCACCGACAACCAACCGGAGTCGTCGTTCATCAGGCCGATCGGAATGCCGGCGGTCGTCAGTAGCGCCCGCAGCGCGGCTTCACCTCGCTCGGCTCGGAGCCGCAGCAGGTAGGGGCGAAACCAAGTGCTGCGCAGCTCTTCCCGCCCCGTTCCCGAGCGCGGGGGGCTCTTCTTGCCGTCACGGCGATCGCGCACTTCCGTCATTAGCGGCCGGAGTCTCCCTTCGAATAAGCCGAGCGGGTCCCCGCTCCAAAGTGGAAGCATAACAGCTCGGCGGCCGAACGGGCCAGGGGCGCCGTAACCATGCGATTGCGGCTTTGCTCGCAGTTTTGGCGCCCCCAGGCCGCCGGGCGGGCGCGGCCGCGTTGCCGCGAGCCGCTCGGCAGCCTCGGCAAACCGCGCCGCCTGCCCTATAACGAGCGCCATGGCTGAGCCTGTTTCCGACGCGTTCGTTCTGTTCGGGGCCACCGGGGACCTCGCCTTCAAGAAGATCTTCCCCGCGCTGCACTCGATGCTCAAGCGCGGCCACCCGCCGTTCCCCGTCGTGGGCGTGTCCCGCGGCGGCTCCAGCCTGGACAACTTGCGCGAGCGCGCCCGCGCGAGCATCCAAGAGTTCGGGGGCGGGGTGGACGAAAAGGCGTTCGGCACGCTCGCGCAAAATCTGCGCTACGTAGACGGCGACTACACGAAGCAGGAGCTGTTCGACAAAATCAAGCAGCAGCTGAGCGAGGCCAACGCCAAGAGCCCCGTCTACTTCCTCTCGATTCCTCCCAGCGTTTTCCCGAACGTGGTGGAAGCGCTCGGCACGAGCGGCTGCGCTCAAGGCGCGCGCGTCGTGGTGGAAAAGCCGTTCGGGCGCGACCTCGCGTCCGCGCGCGTCCTCAACTCCACGCTGCACAAGGTCTTCGACGAATCGAAGATTTTCCGCATCGACCACTTCCTCGGCAAGGAGCCGGTTCAGAACCTTCTCTACTTCCGCTTCGCCAACGCGTTCCTGGAGCCGATCTGGAACCGCAACTACGTGAAGAGCGTCCAAGTAACGATGGCGGAAAAATTCGGCGTGGCCGGTCGTGGTCGCTTCTACGAAGAAGCCGGCGCCATCCGCGACGTCGTGCAAAATCATTTGCTCGAGGTCGTCGCGTTCCTCGCCATGGAGCCGCCGCCCGCCGGCGATCGTGAAGCCTTGCGGGACGAGAAGACGCAGCTCCTCAAGGCCATCCGCACCGTCTCCCCCGAGTATTGCGTGCGTGGCCAGTTCCAAGGCTACCGAGACGAAGAAGGCGTCGCGAAAAACTCGACCGTGGAAACCTTCGCGGCCATCTCCTTCTTCGTCGACTCCTGGCGCTGGGAAGGCGTGCCCTTCTATGTCCGCACGGGCAAGAACCTCCCCGTCACGGTCACGGAGGTGTTGGTCGAGCTCCACCGCCCGCCGCACATGGTCTTCAAAGAAGCGGTCGCTCAGCGCGGTAACTACCTCCGCTTCCGCCTCGGTCCGGACTTCGCGATCGCCATCGGCACCCGCGTCAAGCGCGCAGGCGAAGCCATGGCCGGCGACAGCACCGAGCTGTTCGTCACCCAGCAAAATCCCGCCGAAATGGGCGCCTACGAACGCCTCATCGGCGACGCTTTCCGCGGTGACGCCAACCTCTTCGCCCGCGTGGACAGCGTCGAGTCCGCCTGGCGCATCGTGGAACCCATCCTCGGCGACGCGACGCCCATCTACGAGTACGAGAAGGGCAGCTGGGGCCCCGCGGAAGCGAACCGAATCCTTTCCGACGGCACCCGCTGGCACGACCCCGTCAAGTAACTCCTCGGGTGAGGGGGCTGCCACTAGCGCAGCTCCCTCGCAGTCGCGCCCGTGGCGTCCCTCGGTCCCTATCAGCGCTCGTTCGCCGCCCCTTGCCGCTGAGCTCCCCTTGCCGCTGAGCTCCCTTTGCCGCTGAGCTCCCTTTGCCGCTGAGCTCCCTTTGCCGCTGAGCTCCCTTTGCCGCTGAGCTCCCTTTGCCGCTGAGCTC
>JAQSWN010000290.1 GCA_029266615.1 Polyangiaceae bacterium | reverse complement strand
CGCGCCGCGATGCGAGCGAGCCGAGTCCACGCCGGGCATCGCGTAAGGCGCGCGGGGCGGGCCGAGCGTCTCCTGCAAGCCGCCATGACCCCAACCAGCATGAGCGACGGAGCCGTCAAGCGCGACCGCGCCGAGCGAGGCGAGCAAGAAGACGCGGCCTCGCCCCTTCATGGCTCGGCCAACGCTTCCACCCAGTACGGCTCTTCGCCAGCAGGCGCGATCAGCGGGTGCGGCGTCGGCGCCCACGGGTTCGGCACCAGCGCGAGCTGCACGCACGAGGGGCGGCCCGCGGAAGGATCCATCACGGTGCTTTGCCACGCCCCGCGCACGTCACGCGGCGACGCTTGCACGTCCTTGGCGCCGGCGGGGTGGACCCGCACCGGCACCTCGGCGTCAGCGCCCGCGAGCGGGGTCACCTGGAGCACGGCCGCTCGCGACCGGGGCCGCTCCGGCGCGTCCGTCACTTTCATCCGCACTTTCGCGCCGCCGCTCGCGCACACCACGTCCACGTCGCGCATCCACGCGAGCCGGGCTGCAACCCTTTGATTCGGGGCGAGGCTGCGCGCGTCGCGCGGGAAGTCGTTCGGCTCGAGCTCGGCGTCTGGGTCCGCGGCGCGGGTCACCGTCAGGTGATAGCTCTGGGAGACGGATTCGAACGTCGGCGGGGCCGGCTCCTTCGTGTACGCCTCGCGGTCCTGCATCAGCCCGAGCACGTATTCGCCCGGGGGGAGCCGTAACGCTTCCAGGCGCAGGCGTCGCTCGCCAGCGCCGGGGCAATAGCGACCGAGCGGCTCTTCCGAGCCTGCGGCGTAGACCAAACCGCACCATGCGAGGCCCGCAACCGGGCTCACCTCCAGCGAGACGGCGTGGGCGTCATTCGGCACGCGGAACCGATAGAAGTCCCGGTCGCTGCGCTCCGCGTCGAGGCGCTTGCCGATGATGCCTTTTGCGACGAACGGAAACGGGACGCGCGTCGCCGTGCTGGCGGCGTCGTTCGGCTCGAGCTCCTCGCCCGCGAACACGGCCGGCGCGGTCCAGCGCTGGTACGCCCGAAAGCTGAATAACGCCGCGACGAGCAGCACGCCGCCGAGCAGAGCCCACGCCGCGACCCCACGCCGCCGCAGCTTGCGCTCGTAGCGCTCGACCTCGTCGCGTGTCACCGCGTCCGCGTCCGCGCCCACGCCCGCGTGACGCAGGTGCGAGTAATCCAACAGCCGCTCGACGTCCTGCTGTTTACCGCCGTGCTCCAGCTCCAAGATCATCGCTCGCTGCAGCTCCTCCACCGTTGGTAGGCGCCGTTTGCGATCTTTCTCGAGCGTCGCCATCACGATTTGGCTCACGCTCGTCGGGATCCGGAGCTCGGGGAAGCGTTGGCTCGGGCTCTCGGGCAGCTCCGTGAGGTGCTTGGTGAGCACACCCATGGGCGTGCGGGCGTCGAACACCACCGCGGCCGTGAGGCACGCGTAGGTGAGCGCGCCAAGTGCGTACACGTCGCTCTCCGGCCCCACGTCGTCGCCGCGAATCTGCTCGGGCGACATGTAGTAAGGCGTGCCGACGATGGCGCCGCGTGACGTCACCTCCGAGAGCTCGCCGCCTTCGCGAAGCTTGGCGAGGCCGAAGTCGAGCACCTTGATGAGGTCTTCGTCTTCGCTGCCCTGCATCACGATGATGTTTTCGGGCTTGAGGTCGCGGTGAACCATGCCCTTGGCATGGGCCTCGCTGAGCGAGCTGCAGACTTGAATGACGATCTTGAGCGTGCGCTCGACCCCCAACGGCCCGATGCGCCGGATGAGGTGTCCGAGGTCCTCACCCTTCAGGTACTCCATGGCCAGGTACACGAGGCCGTCGGAGGCGCCGAAGTCGAACACCTGCACGGTGTTGGGATGCGACAGACGGCTCACCATCTGCGCCTCACGCTTGAATCGGGCCACCTGCTGCGGGTCGCGCGTGAGCTCGCCCGTTAGCAACTTCAATGCCATCAACTTGCCGATGCGCGCGTGCTCCACGCGGTAGACGACGCCCATCCCGCCCCGTCCGATCGGTTCCTTGATGCGGTAGCGCTCCGCCACCACGACGCCGATCAGCGGGTCCGCGAGCTCCCTCGCGTCGGGCGTGCGCTCGAGGAGGGGCGGAACGCTGCGCGCGGAGACCGGCGCCTGGCTTCCGTCGGGCGGCGGCCGGGTGGAGGCGACGCCCAATGAACGATGCGAAAGGGGAAGTGAGTGAGGGGGTGAGGAGATGGTGAGGGTGCTGGCATTCCAGCTTTGGTTCAGGGCCAGCCCACACTGACTACAGAACCGCGCTTCCAGCACGTTGACGCCGCCGCAGCTCGGGCACGCGTGCGTAGGCTCCGGCGCGACGGGGTTCACTTGCCTCCTGCTACGACCAAGTCCGCACGCACCTCCGGAATTCGCTCACCGCTGCGCGGACCGTCCACGAAGCGCAGCAGCTTGCCCGACGCCTTCAGCGCTCGGCCCTTCTCCCACGCGGTCTCCGCCCCGTAGATGACCTTGGCCAGGCACGGGCTCTTCTTGCAGCCCTTCTTGACGTCGATCAAAAGCACGCTCGAGTAACCGTCGTGTCGAACGTCGAAAAGGGCGCCTTCGAGCCACACGCTGCGGCCGACCGAAGCCTCGGGCGCCTTGACCACTTCCGCGTAAGAAGCTTGAGCCATGGAGCGAGCGAGCGCGGCGTCTCGGTCCAAGTCGTCGCTGCGCCGCGCGCTGACGCGGACGAGGCGCGGCGCGTGATCCGGAAGCGTTGCTCGGACCGTGAACGTGCTTTCGCCCACCGTGAGCGGCTGCTTGCTCACGAAGCGACCTTCCGCGTCCAAAGTCACGGATTGGTTGCCGACTTTGAGCGAGGCGCCCGGCGCTGTGCGGCCCGCGAGCACCAGCTCTTTGGCGCTGACGACGATGCTCGCCCCCGGCGCGTCCACGATGAGTGGCGTGATGCCGATGCGCACCTCAACCTGACCGGCTTGCACCGTGCCGCTCGCCGACGTGGCCTTGTACGGCACCGAACGCTCGAGCGTCTTCACGGTGGCTTCCGGGCCCGACACGTCGGCGGTGACGTCGTAGTCGAAGCGCACGTCCGTGCCCCCATCGGGAGGGAGGGGCTTGCCGTCGACTTCCAGCTTCGTTCCGGCTAGCGCGCTCGCCACGACCGACACTTGCGGCTTGTCTTGAGCGAGCGCTTCCGTGCTGCCTCGCACGCGATACTCGATGGGGAGCGACAGCGCGATCTCTTCGCGGCTGCGACCCGGTCGCTCCAGCACGAGCACGATCGGATTTTCACCGACCTTCAGCTGGGCCTGCAGGCCCAGCGTCGCCTTGCCGCCGCGAAAGGCCACCGGCGCCATGTCGATCCAAACCTTGGTGCCGTCAGGGCACTCACTGCACGTCAGCTCCAGCATCTCTTTGCCCCTCGCGTCCAAGACCGCCCGCGCGCTCACGCTGCCATGGCCCCGGAGCATGAAATACGCGAGCACGGCCATGGCGAGGAGGATGCCGGCGCCGACGATAGCGAGCGTCGCCCCGACTGAGATACGGCTCGGAGCGGGCTTCCGCGGCGAGGCCGGACCGCGGCTGCTGGGTGGCGCGATCACCGGCGACGGGCCTTGAGGCGGCAACGCGAGCGGGGCGACCGCGGTTGGTGCCGGCGGCGGCGGGTTGGACTTGGGCTGGCCCGGGTTGAGCGGCGCGATGCCGGGGCGCGCGACGCCGAGCACGGTTTTCTGAGCAGATGCGATGCGGGGCACGCTCGGTTGCGGGTCCCCCGCTCCGGTCGGTGCGGGCGGCGGTGAGGGATACGGCGCGTCGGGGGCGGGGGGCGGTGACGGGTAGGGATTCGGCGGCGCCATGCCAATCATGGTCGCGCCGAGCGGTCTGCCCGGGGGCGCGCTGGGCGCTCGGGCGGGCGCGGGAGCAGCGGGGGGGGCCGTGAAGGTCGGCGGCGCAAGGCCGATCATCGTGCCTTTGAGGTTGGCGCGCGGCTGCGTCGTGGCCGGAGGCCCTGGGGGAGCGGGAGGCGGCTCCGGCGGCTCAATGAGCAGCGTTCCCCCCAAAGAAGGCGCGGCGACGGTGAGGGGAGCGCCGCACGAGCCGCAGACCGCTTGCTGGTCCGTATTCTGCGTCCCGCACTGGCCGCACTGCTTCATCGCGCCGGGACTATAGCTTTTTCTGGCGGCGCCGCGGGGGACTGTGCGCGACCCGGGCCTGGCGACCGGGGTGGCCACATGCCGTGGGTTTGTCCGGATTCGCCGTTTTGACTTATGGGGGTATTAGCCGCACCAGAATGCTCGCAAAACGCATCATACCCTGCCTGGACGTCCGCAATGGCCGAGTGGTCAAAGGCGTGAAGTTCGTGAACATCCGCGACGCGGGAGATCCAGTCGAATGCGCTCGTCGCTACGACGAGGAAGGCGCCGACGAGATCACGTTCTTGGACATCACGGCCTCCCACGAGGGTCGCCCGGCGATCTTGGACATCATCGAGCGGACCGCTTCGGTGGTGTTCGCCCCCCTCACCGTGGGCGGCGGCGTGCGTGAACCGTCAGACGTTCGTCGGCTGCTCGATGCGGGGGCCGACAAGGTCAGCGTGAACAGCGCCGCCGTGGCTCGCCCGGAGCTGATCGCGGAGGTGGCGGAAGCTTGGGGGCGTCAGGTGCTCGTGCTCGCCATCGACGCGAAGCAGAACGCCCAAGGCGGCTTCGAGGTGTTCACGCACGGTGGACGCCGCGGCACCGGTATGGACGCCGTCGAGTGGGCGCGCCGGGGCGCCGAGCTGGGCGCAGGCGAGATCTTGCTGACGAGCATGGATCGTGACGGGACCCGCATCGGCTACGACTTGCCGCTCTTGAAGGCGGTGGCGGGCGCAGTACCGATCCCTGTCATCGCGTCGGGTGGCGTGGGCGAGCTCGCGCATCTGCGGGAGGGGCTGTGCGAAGGCAACGCCGACGCCGCGCTCGCGGCCTCCATTTTTCACGACGGCCAGCACACCGTTCGGGAAGCAAAAACCTACTTGAGACAGCACGGCGTGCACGTGCGTGGAGGCGCTGCATGACCGTGTCGCTCGTCGAAATTTTCGCGGCTGCTCGCGCGCACGTGGCGCCGCTCGCCGCGGAAAGTGCCGGATATTTGCTGCTCGCGGTGGCGGACCACGTTGCGCTCGCGCCGCGCGTGGTCGAGGCCGGCGAGGTCGAGCTTTCGAGTGACGGCAGCGTGCGACTGGGGCGCGGGGCGAGCACGCCGAGCGCCAGCGCCGAGGGGTCGGTCAGGCACTTGCTCGCGCGCGCCTTAGAGGTTTCGAGCGGCGTTGGTCCCGGTCTGCGCCGCGCGGCCGATCGCCGCCAAGACGTGGGATTGTCAGGGCTGGTGCGAGAGCTAGAGGTTGCGTTGATCCCGGTCAACCGCGCGGCGGCTAAGCGCGCGCTGTCGCGTTTGCACCGCGAGACCGAGCGTGCGCGCGACGCCGGCAAGCTCGCGCGTTTGCTGCGCGCGGAGGTCGAGGCGCCGGCCTCTACCGCCGCTTCGGAGCCCGAGGACGCGCTCGTCGCCTCGGCGGAATTGCCGGAGCCTTCGCTCGCGACGCCTCCGGTCGGGGAAGCGCCGCCACCGCCCGTGGTCGAGGTGGCACCCGTGCCCCGTCGCGCTCCGCCCGCGCCCGCCGTGGAGCTCACGCTCACGCCCGAGCCGCGCCTCGCCGTCGGCGAGCCCGCGCTCACTCGGCCGGAACCGGTGGTGCTGCGCGCTCGCGAGCGCGGCGGCTCGACCCCCCGCCTAGGCACCATCGTCACGGCGCAAACCTTAGCCGGCGAAGAGTCCGACCTCACCGAGCGCGCGCCCGAAGTCGTCGAGGAGCTCGACCTGAGCGCCGAGTTGGAGCTCCCGGAAGCTTTCGACCCGGTGGAGGAGCCGACGCCGGTGCTGCAACGTGTCGTCGCCGTGGAGCCGGCGGTCGTCGTCGCGGAACCGGCGGTCGTCGCCGTGGAGCCGGCGGTCGTCGTCGCGGAACCGGCGGTCGTCGTCGCGGAACCGGCGGTCGTCGTCGCGGAACCGGCGGTCGTCGTCGCGGAACCGGCGGTCGTCGTCGCGGAGCAGCCGTGGGCCGATCCCGAACCGTCGCGGATCCCGGATGTGCTCACGGCGATGGTCGAGTTGCACACTGGCTTCGAAAGTGACGAAGCTCCCACCCGCCTCCGCGAAGTCTTGACCGAGCTTCGTATCGAAGCCGAGCCCGCACCGAGCGCGGCCCCGGTGCGGTTAGCGCCGGTGATGACGCCCGAGCCCGAGCAGGTGGAAGACGCGTGGCTCACCGCGAGCTCCCTAGAGAGTCTGGGGCCCGTGATCATGAGCGACGCGACGCTCTTCATTTCCGAGCTCGCCGAACCCGAGCTGCACGACGCGCTCACCTGGAACCCCGGGCCGGTGGTGACCAGTGCGCCCATTCCTTTGCCGCCCGCGCTCCTGATGGCCGAGCCGGAGCTTTCGCCCTCTCCCTATGCGCCCGCGGTGCTGCCGGCGCAGACCAGCGACGTCGCGGAGCTGTTGGACTCGTTTTACGTGTCCGGCGCGACCGAAGAGCAGGACCTGCGCTCCGCGCTCAAGGAAATGGCCGGGCTGGAGCTAACCCCCATGCCGCACCCGCGGGTGGAAGAAGGCTGAGCTTTTGCGCGCGGCCGGGTTGTGAAAGGATTGCGGCCATGCACGCTCAGAATCTCGCGGTCGTGAAGGGGTTGGTCAGCGTCGCCTGGGCGGACGGCCACGTCAGCCGCGAGGAGACAGAAGTGCTGGACGCGCTGCTCGAAGCGTTTCAGGCCCTGCCGAGCGAAGCTTACGAGCTGCGGAAGTTTGCCGAGTCTCCACGCAGTTTGGCGGACGTACCGGTGAGCGAGCTCGGCTTCGCAGCGCGACGCCAGTTGCTGCAGCACGCCGTGCTGCTCAGCTACGTCGACGGCAAACAGGACGAAAAAGAGAAGGCGCTGCTGGAGCAGCTCGTCGCCGCGCTCGAGATTCCGCCGCTGGAAGCGCGTGATCTGGTGCGCGACGCGGACGAGAGCGCGCGGCAGCTACTCAAGCTTCTGTGACGCTCAGGCGCGAGTTGTGATGAGTGACTTCAGCCGGTCGATCTCTTTCAAGAGCGCGATCGGGCTGAACGGCTTCGTGTAGTAGGCGGTGGCGCCAGCGGCGGTGGCGCGCGCTCGCGACTCGTCGTCGTCCATGGCGCTGATGATGACGACCGGGACGGTGCGCGTGCTCGCGTCGTTGCGGAGGCGCTGACACACGTCGAAGCCGTCGTATTGGCCGGGGAGGTTGAGATCTAGGAGCACGATGTCCGGCGCGTCCGTGAGCGCGACGTCGATGGCCTTGGCGCCGGAGCTCACGGCCGTGACCTCATAACCGCGCGCCTGAACCAACGCCTCGATCATGCGCCGGATAGAGTCCTGGTCCTCAACGACGAGAATCCTCATCAGAGCCAACCTCGATACTAGAGCTGCGCGCAAAAGTAACTATCGTTTGGCG
>JAQSWN010000289.1 GCA_029266615.1 Polyangiaceae bacterium | reverse complement strand
GCTTCAGCATGCTGCGCAGCTCACTGAGCTGGCTCGGGGCGACGGGTTCGATCTGAAGGGCGGGAGTTGGTCAGTCTCTCGCGATGAGGAAGAGGAAGAGGCGGATGGCAACCTCGAGGTCGATGGAGCAGTAGCGATTCAGCGGTCCTGGTCCCCCACGACGTGAGGCGCGCGAATGGATGACGAACAGTACCTCATCGATCAGGGGATCGGCAAAGCAACCCTCGAGTGCCTCGACCCCGCTTGGGACGCTGCCGAGCTGGTCGTTGAGCTTGGTGGGGACACCGCGGGCCTGCAACTACGGCGGTTAGGCACGCACGAGGTCGTCGCTCCTTCGGACGAGCTTCAGCTCGCGGTCGGACACCTCCTGCAACATCACACTGATACCGAGAGCGAGCTGCAGCGCATCACGTACACCTTCCGCCGCAAGCCGGACGGCAAGTGGAAGTTCGAAGCAGACTTCGTCTACCCGGAGGACTGATCTGTGACAATGCGAATCGCCGACCGTTGGGCACGCTTCGATGCGGCCCTGCCCTCCTTGGGCCTCCCGGGAGTCGCACTCGCACCGGGCGTTAGCGATGCTGCTTTAGAGGAATTCGAAACTGCAACCCAGCTGCATTTGCCCGTCGGCGTCCGCCAGTGGTTTCAAGGCCACGACGGCCAGACCTCGAACAAGGCAGGATTGGCGGCAGGCTTCTATTTCGTCTCGCTGAGTGAAGCGCAGAAGCTCATGACAGATTGGGCAACGACCCTCACGAAGCTGGGAACAGGGGTGAAAGATCTGGACAGAGCGTGCCGCTCTCACCCGCCGAAGGCAATCCAGCGTAAGTACTCCACTCCCGCTTGGTTACCGCTCGCGCGGGACAGCGAGGGCAACTGCGTCGGAGTGGACCTAAACCCTGGGCCTGCCGGCAGCTCCGGACAAGTCATCAACTTTGGCCGCGACGAGGAAGACAAGTACGTCTTGTTCCCGAGCGCGGCCGGGCTGCTCGAGTGGCTAACCGCCGAGCTCGAAGCGGGCCACATCGCGCTAGATATCGAAGACGGCGTCGTTCGCCACATCGCGGGGCGGCTCGTATCCGCCATCATCGATTCGCAGGGCGTGGACTGAGGGTCTGTTGGCTTCCGCGGCCAAGCAGACGCGAGCGGCAAGCAAGAGGCCACGTGGCCCTATATCGCCTTTGCAAAACGCTTAGGTCTCAACCGTCTCTTTGGGCGCAGTCGACGACCCACAGCAAAACCTGACCTATCGAGAAGAACTCAGTCCCCTAGACGACTCAATCCCCAGCTGTCAATCCTAATGCGTCGCTGAGAAGTCGGATCCTCCTTCGGGATTCGCCGCTGCACCACGACTCTCGGTTTGGCGCAAGCGCTGAGAGTGACCTCACCCACAAGCTTGCCTTCGCCCTACGCTGCTGCTGTCGCGAACCGACGATTCTCCGCGATGCCGTCTACGAGGCATTGAAAACCGCCGGGTCCCTGTTCGCAAGTAAGTGCGACTTCGACACGCCATCGACCAGCCGCGACGATAGGGAACTCAATCGCCCCTGCTGCGTACGGCGCGATGCACGAGGAAGCGGCAGGCAAAACGAAATCAACTCCCACGCGCAATCCGCAACTATCTACCGCGCGCGCTACTTCCAGACAATTGAATTCTTCTCTGACACGAACTGACGCATTGAGTATCAGCTGTGCAGGCGACACATCGGCGACTCGCATCGCAGTTAGTACCCCACGGACAAGACGACTCATACACGACCAGCCCATATCAACGCACTGTTTCGCCTTCAAGTCGCAACGAGGAGTAAGACCAGTCTGACGAAGGTAGTTGGTGCTGTTTGTTGTGCAGATGACATCGTCGGCGCAAGCGAAGGTGTCGCGAAAACCGCGGCATTCTCGGCCGTTGCAGCCCTCATCGCTTTCGCAAATGGTTTGACCGCAATACTCCCGACAGGTCTTGCCGACGCAGCGGTGCACCGTCGTTTCGCCTCACGGACAAGGGGTCATCGTAGGATTGCAGCTGTCCCCCGTGGCGGCAAAGGCATCGCTAGCCGCAGCCGCCAATCCAGTTCCAATCTCCCCAGCCCTTGGCGGATTGGGCCCACCCGCCCCCGACCGGCACGATATCGTTAAGCACGCTCCGATAGATGTTGCGCCAAGCCACTTAATGGCTGATGTCAATGACTTGCCTAGCACTAGTTGCCCACCACTAGGTAATAATTCAGGGGCCCGGCATCGAAGTAGGCCGCGGTGAGCGGGAATGGGTCTGGAAACGACGTCGAGAATTCCAGGCTGAAGTAGCAAAATTCCACCCAATCCTCAGGCCCGTCGCTATATCCGATCAGCGTCGGGCTATCGTAGACCGCCATCAGCCAATAAGTCCCCGCGCGTAGCGGGTCAGCTAGTTGCGCCGCATATTCGTTCCTCCCACTCTCAACCTGTGCTGCCGGGGATTGCGTGACGAGCCGCCCTGGCCCTCCATCGGGAGTACTAGCGTAGACTGCCATCCGCACAAGGCCGCCCGTCTGTGGTGCTTTAAGAGCAAGACGAACGACCAGCGAGTCATCGGCCACAACAACTGGGAACCCAGACAAGACGGCCGGCGAGGACTTCACGTTACCGCTCAGGGCAAAGTCATCAGGGTGTCCGACCCATGACGCTCGGCACCGCCTCGCCGAGCGCGTCGCTTTCGACGGCACCGGTACTCACTACACGTACGACAGCGCCGACCAGCTAAATCCAGGTGACCTGGAGCAACCGCGCCGAAAAGTGGCAAGCCGCGTACGACGGCCTAGGCCGCCGCCTCTGGCGCGAGTACGGCGGAAACGTACGGATTTCTACTGGGACGGCGAGCGTCTCGCTGGCGAAGTCGCGCCCTCCGCGTCTACGTTTACCAAAACGAAGACGCGCTGGTCCCATTCATGTGGCTCGACTACGCCAGCAAAGACGCAGACCCAACGAGCGGCGTCGCGCACTACCTGTTCACGGCGCCCAACGGCATGCCCCTGCGTGTCGAAAACGCATCAGGCCAAGTCACCTGGACCTCCGAAGCCTTCGACGCCTACGGCAATCAGGCCGCCGGCTCAACGCCTCCGCCCATCCGTCTCCGTTTCGCGGGCCACTTCTACGACGAAGATCTCGGACTCTTCTACAACCGATTCCACGGCTACGATCCTACCCTCGCCCGTTACCTCCAGCCGGATCCATTAGGCCACGAAGGCGGGATTATCGACGCCAGTACCGCGCCCCGTCGGAGAAGAAGAAGTCACCGTTCACGGATACGGGAAAGCAGTCCAACTTCGAAACGCAGCGGCTTGAGACTAAGACCGAAACGACCTACCCACCCGGGAAGCCGCCGCAAACTACCACGACCGAGTCGTGGAAAACCGTAAGTGATGGTCATCTGGACGTGACAGATTAAGTAAAGTCGACCCATGGCCTCCAAACTAAACCAGTCATCGAGCGCTTACTTGCCCCTCGACCACGTACCGGATTTCGAGAGCTCAGACGCAACCACGGCATACTGGCGCAAGCTCCTAGAGATCTTCATCGCCCCGCGGTGTGACAGCTTCAGCCTGAGTGACGTCGATACCGTGGAGCGAATGGCGCAAGTTGCCTGCTTCAAGGACTGGCAGCCTTCGATAAAGGATCGTGCCCTCGTCCGCTTCGAGTGGGACATCCCCGCCGTGGGCCGTAAGCGGTACGAGGAAGAGCTAACGCGATTTCGACTCGACGGAGAAAGCCTCGGGCGCTTGATGCAACCTCAGTTTCATTATTGGTTCATCAGCAGTGACATCTACCCAGCGGACAAGTTGTATTTTTTTGAAGGTACGGACTTGCTCATCGAAGCAGAACCCCATGAACTGGCTCTCTCATTCTACAACCTCACTCCAGCCCATCGAGACGCACTGTGGTCAATCCTGCCTGCCGCAGTTCGTGCATTCGACGAGTCGCGCAACTGGGTTGCAGCGACGCTGCGCGTTTCGGACCCGAAGTGAAGGCTGACAGCAGCCCGAAACTCACGTTGGCTGCGAAGCGTTCATGCTAGGAGAACTTGTAGGCCGTTTGCAGTGGCTCCGGCTGTCGCACACAACTAAGTACGCGACGGTGAGATACTAGCAGGCTGTTGAAAAACGGCGATTGCTGAGCGATCCTGGGGCACTAACGACTCCGGGGCCTTCAGGAACAGCATCGACGCCTGCTTGCTCGGCTCGCCTCGCATGCCCCGGTTAGATCACAACCGAATTTCCGTGTCGAACCGCGACCGGTACCTCCGCCATTTTCAACAGCCTGCTAGATCTACATAGCCATCTACGACGATAGCCTCGAGCGGCTCTCTCACTACGCCAAAAATGGCCAGGAGGCCTGGCAGCTCACGTTCAAAAAAGTGGCCGGGCCGGTAAGGCTTTACATCGTATACGGCGAGCACATGCTGGCTTTTCGGCTCGGCTGCGCCCCAGTCTGCTGCCACGAGGCAGGCGACGCGTCCCTGGCGCGACGAGTCGTCGTAGTGGGCATCGAGCAGCGCGATCGCACACATTGATGAACTTTAGCAGGCTGTCGGGTCAGATGAAGCCGTGCGCGACGTGCGGCGACGAAGAAGACTGCGAACCGTCGATTGCTACCGACCTTGACGAGCCGGTGGCCAGCGCCTGCCGACCTGCGCCAAGTAATACCCATTCGGCGGCTGCAATTCGTTCGATCCGCAGCCGGGGAACGCAGAAATCCCATCAATGCGCCCTTCGATGCAATCTGACTCATGGCTTGGACGGTCTCGACCTCGAGGTCGGGGCTTCCACGAACTCCACCCCGCCATCCGTTCCCCGAGCTACAATCGTTTGGTGAGAAGCACTCTTCGGGCTAGCTCGGCGTCTCGTTTTCGCAGTCTACGTCTTGGGGCCGTCGTACCGACCGCGGGCTTAGCACTGCTGGTCGCGCTTGGTTGTTCCTCGACGAGCGACGGGGATGTGCCGGTGGGCGGCAACGCGGGCGCAGGGGCCGCGAGCGGCGCCGGGGCTAGCGGCATGAGCACTGGCGGGTCTGGCGGCGTGAACGCCGGCGGATCGGGCGGGTGCTCACCGGGAGAGGGTTGCGGGGGATCCGTGGCCGGGAGCGGCGGGGCGGGCCCAGGCAGTGGCGGGACGATGCCGAGCGGGCAAGGGGGCCGGAACGAGGCAGGCGCGGGGATCGCCGGCGGCACGTCGAACGAGCCCCGAGTGCACTACGTAGGCCGGGTGGACACGAGCGTGGGCGGCGAAGCTCGGTTCGCGTGGTCCGGTACGGGCGCGGTGGTCCGGTTCGAGGGCACCGCCGCTTCCGTCGAGCTCGAAGGCGGCCAGGAGTACACGGTAGTCGTCGACGGCGCCGTCCAATCCAAGCTCCAGGCTGTTGACGGGGTAAACCCGCTAGCGTCAGGTCTGGGCGTGGGGTCGCATACGATCGAGCTCTACCGCCGGACCGAAGCCGCTGAAGGTGAGTCGACGATTTTGGGCTTCGATTTCGGAGCCGGCGGGAAGCTGCTTGCTCCCCCGCCCGTCACGCGGCGCCTCGAGTTCATCGGTGACTCCATCACCTGCGGCTACGGAAACGAGGGCGCGAGCGCGGCCTGCGATTTCACTCCCCAAACCGAGAATCACTATCTTTCTTATGCCGCGATCACGGCGCGGGACCTGCAGGCGGAGCTCAGCACGGTGGCGTGGTCCGGCAAAGGCGTCGTTTGCAACTACGGGGACGACGCGAGCAGCTGCACTGACCCGCTGCCCTCTTATTACGACCGCATCCTTCCAAGTCGCGCCGACAGTGTCTGGGATTTCGCCCGCTTTCAGCCGGACGCGGTCGTCATAAATCTCGGCACGAATGACCTGAGTACGAGTACGGATCCCGCAGAGTCTACGTTCGAGGACGCCTACAAGGCGCTTTTGAAGCGCGTTCGGAACGCTTACCCGAGCGCGCACATTCTTTGCACCAACGGCCCCATGCTCGGCGGCGCCGACCTCGCGAACGCTCGGCGCTATATCCAGGACGCGGTCACGGACCTCGGTGACCCGAACATTAGCGTGTTCGAGCTAGCAACTCAGGACGGCTCCGATGGCTTCGGCTGCAATTCACACCCGAGCCTCGAGCGCCACCGAAAGATGGCCACCGTCGTCACGGCGGCTATCCGGAGCGCGCTCGATTGGTAATCGCGCAGTACCGGGCGTGCACTCGAAACTTGGCAGGTGACCTTCACCGTCTTTCCGCGTCCGTCATCCGGCCTGGCAAACCGCTTGCCCGGGTTGAAAGCGGCAATGAGCAGCTGGCTACGGCGAGCAACGCCGGGCTCCGCAGAGCCACGAGGCAATTTCCATCCATCCGCGAAGAGTGCGTGGCCTTCCCACCGGAAACTGCGCCCTAACCAACTCGATTTGCGTCGCAAGCGTCAGGCGCTAAAGCAGGCAGGATGTGGACGCGCGCGACGACGAGCGGGGCGATGGCTGCCCTCCTGCAAAGCTTGCTCGGCACGTGCTTCGTCGTCGGCTGTCACCCCCATTCCACCACGCCGCTCGCGGTCTCCAAGGCGCCGCCCACGAGCTCTTCGTCCGCGGCCGCGTTGCCGGTGCAGTCGCCGGGCTCGCTCGTCGCGCCGCCGAGCCCATGCCTTACCGGCAGCGTGCCGCTGCAGGCGGGTGACGTGGGAGCAGAGGTCGGCTCTGGCGCCGTCGGCGGGGTCGTAAGCTGGCTTGGCAAGTTGAACGAAGACGACTGGATCGACGTCATCGTTCTGTTTCCCGAAGGCTGCAGCGGCTACGGCGAATGTGAGCACTCGGTGTATCTGGGCTGCGGAGGCGACCGATTCGCGCCGGTGTATGGGCCCGAGTATTCCGTCACGTTGAAGCCGGACCCAGGCGCCCCGCAACGCCCCATCCCGCTCCGAGAGCTTCGCCGCAAGGATAACTTCGAAGAGCCCGGGGCAGATGGACGCAATGTCCCACGCCCGAACCGCGCCGGACGTGGTTCTTACAAAGGCACGTTGGCGGCAGGCTTTGATCTCGTCTGGAGCGTCGCGAAGCGGGTGTACAGCTGCTGCGAGTCCTCGCCCGGCTGAGCGGAAACGAACAAGTCTTTGAACTCCGCCTCGCTTGCGGGATCTCGCCCGCGCACTTGCTGCTGGCGCGCGAAGTCCTGATAGATGCGGCGCTGCGCAGCGACGAGCACGTCTTTGAACTCGCTACAGACCCCGGCCCCGGTATGGGTACTGAGCTCGGCCGGCGCCTCCGCGTCGTAGTTCTTCAACCAAGTATCGACGTCGTCCTTCAGAAAGGCGATCACGGACTTGGATCGAGCCAGCGACAGCTTGTCGTTGGAATCGTTGCCGCCGGCGGTGTCGGCATGACCAACGGACGAGCAACTTACTCGGGTTGTTTTGCAGATACAGCCGGCGGAGCTCACGCATGCCAGGAAATGCGGTGGGCAGCAGGAACGTCTTGTTCGTGTCGAAGAACAAGCGCAGGCGCACCATGACGGAGAGCGGAACCGCGCCAAGCATGCGGATCTCAGGACGAGACGCGGATGATGGCAAAACGACGAGAGGGCTTCGAAACGTGTCGGTACGCGTTTCTTCCCCACTCGTGAAGGTCACGATCAGCTCCAGCGAGTAGTCCCCTGGGAAGACGGGGCGGTGGCGTAACCGTCCCTTCTCGTCGGTCTTGCCGGAGAAATTCTCCGGGCCGTGAACCTCGTACGCGGCTCCCGAGTGGCGAATGCGCCCGGACTTGTCCCACAACTCCAGGAACAGCTGCCCCACGGGCGGCTTGAGCACCAGCGTATTCGGAAGCGCGGCCTTGAGCCGCACGGGTGGCAGCGGGGCGCCCTCGAACACCACCTCCGTCGTGTTGCCTTCCTTGGGCGGTGCACCGCGGCGAGGCTTCTGCCAACGCGGGTCCAAGGTTTCTTCAAGAGGCTTGGGGTGGGGTACGGTCGCTACGGCAGTCGAGCCTTGCGCGTCGTCCAAGAGCGCGACTCCGGCTGCATTCGTTGGCACTTCGTGCACGGCGCCCCCGACCGCGAACTGTACCGCAATTCCGCTGACCGCCTGCCCAACCTCATCCACCAGGCGAAGCTCGAAAAAAGCAGGGCCGAGATCGCCGAGGGCCGCCTCCAACCAAGTTGCCGCATCCAGCGCCGCGGTATCGCCGACCTCGACGCCCTGTCGGAGCCAGAATAACGCCTTGTCGACCAGCGCGTGTTCGGCTGCGCTCATCGGCGAGCGCTGTCCAAACCGCATGACTTCTAAGCACAAGCCGCCCCACACCGTGTCGACGACGCGCTGCTCCTCTACGCCCAGCACCAGCGCGAGCCTACCTCAAAAACGCGACGCGGACGGCGTCGGAGGCGGATCGGCTACCGGTCCGGGTTGGCCCGCAAACAGCGCGGCTTCCCCCTTTTCCGTTGCAATCGTGCCCTCGGACCGTAGCCTCGCAGTCAGCTTGGGTTGCGCGAAAGGCGGGCTGCGCTGCACGACAACCACTTCACGCGTCGGCCGATGCCGGACCTCAGGCGCGCTATCGGATTCGCCTCGTCATCTGCTTCGACGACCTTGCTACCGATGACAATCAACACACGCTGCAAGCGTTGACCCGAGGGCCATCAGGTCGTCGTCGCGACGTTGACGTGTTCGCAGCTCGCAAGCCAGGTAGATCACACGGCTCTACCCCTACGTTAAGTCCGTTTCCATTTGTCCGGCCACGCATGCCTTGAAACGCGTGCTTTAGATTCGCGTCGCGTTCGGAGTAGTCAATCTCACTGCGTTGAAGGTTTGTACGTTGCTGGCGGTGACGCCGGGTGGTACGACACTGCCACATGTGGCGAGGACGGTGGGCGGCGTGTGCGTCTATGCTCATTGGGCTTGGGTTGGCGGGGGCGTGCAGCTCCTCGCCGCGCGAGTTCGGAGAAGCGCCTGCTGAGGGCGGCGCGGGTGGCGCTCTGAGCGTCCCATCGGGCGGAACGGATTCGGCGCCGCAAGGTGGCGGTGGCCAAGCCGGCGTGAGCGCGGGCGGCACTGGCGCCCAAACTACCGGCGGTTCTGGCGGGAGTGCTGGAACCGGTCCCGTCGAGTGTGGCGACACGCAAACTTCCGTTGAGAACTGCGGCAGTTGCGGCCAGATGTGCGACGCAGAGCAGGTGTGCGTCGACGGCATGTGTGAAGCGCTGCCCGACCACTGTAAAGACGCAGCGCAGAACGAAGATGAGACGGACGAGGATTGCGGCGGCAGCTGCAAAAAGTGCGTCGAAGCGCAGGGCTGCGAAGCCGATCTAGATTGCTCGACCGACTACTGCAACGCGACCAAGAAGTGCGCGCTACCGGCGTGCAATGACAAGGCCAAAAATGGCTACGAAACCGGCGTGGATTGCGGCGGCGCTACCTGCCGTGACTTGAACCAACGCTGTGAAGACTCCGACTCCTGCAAGGAGGGCCCGGACTGCAAGAGCGGCTTCTGTGGCGGTGGCGTCTGCAAGTCGCCCAGCTGCACCGACGGTGAGCAGAACCAGGGAGAGACGTTCGTGGATTGCGGCGGCCCGGTTTGTCGGCTGAACATCTCCCCCCTCGGCACTTGCCCCACGGGGAAAGGGTGCGCGGTAGATGGGGATTGCACGAGCCAATTCTGCAAGGACGCCGTATGCACGAAGCCCAGCTGCGAAGACGGCGTCAAGAATCAAGACGAGACCGGCGAGGACTGCGGCGGACCGACGTGTCGCGCCGAGGCCAACGGCAAATGCGCGGATGGCGAAGGCTGCGCCGCGGCGAACGATTGCAAAAGCAGCTTCTGCTCCACCGGCAAGCTGTGCGCGCCCGCCGGCTGCGGCAACGGCGCCAAAGACACGAACGAGACCGACCTTGATTGCGGCGGTGACGACTGCCGAGAAGCGAAGCCCTGCGCGATCGGTAAGATTTGCGTCATTCACGCCGACTGCGCGAGCGGGTCGTGCAAAAGCGGCAAGTGCGTCGCGGCAACCTGCACCGACGGGTTGAAGAACCAGAACGAGACCGACGTGGATTGCGGCGGCGCGGTGTGCGCGGCGGCCGGCAAGACCTGCGCTACTCCCCTCACCTGCGCACAAAACAGCGACTGCACGGACGGTTTCTGCTCGAACCTGAAGTGCTCGAGCGCCTGCAAGGGCAAAGGACCAACGCTCGGCTGCCCCTGCTCGCCCGAGAATCGCCTGGCCTGCGCCGGCTCCGCTCAGAAGCTCCGTTTGCAATGCTCGAGCGGGAAATGGGTCAGCAACAGCACGTGCGGCGCCAGCGACAACTGCACCGAGGTGGACGGCGTGTGCCGTCCGATCATCCCCGCCTGCGTCGGCAAGGCCGAAGGCTACAAGTACTGTGAGCAGACGGACGTGCTGCGCGAATGCGGCGACGACTTGGTCAGCTCGAGCTCGACGACCTGCGCCGGCACGTGCTCGGCCGGCGCATGCCAGGCCGCGACCTGCGGCGACGGCAAGAAGCAAACCGGCGAGCAGTGCGATGACGGCAACGCCATCGCGGGGGACGGCTGCGAGCCGACGACGTGCCAAACTTCAGCGATCTTGGCGCTGGGCCTGGGCGGGAGCCACAGCTGCGCGCTGCTGAAGGGCGGCAACGTGCGCTGCTGGGGTGACAACCGTTACGGCCAGCTCGGGCTGGGGAACACGAATTTCTACGGGAACAAGAAGCCCTTCGAGATCCCGCTCGTCGACCTGGGCGGCACCGCGACCGCGATCGCGGCCGGGCGCGAGCACACCTGCGCGCTGCTCACGGACGGTAGCCTGCGCTGCTGGGGCCGTAATCACGTCGGGCAGCTGGGCCTCGGCAACGCGGCCGACCAATCGACGGCCACCCCGAAGGCGCTGGGAGCCATCAGTCTCGGCGAAAAAGCCACGTCGGTCGCAGCGTCGGTGACCGGCACGTGCGCGGTTCTTGCGAGCAAGGCCGTGCGCTGCTGGGGCGCCAACACGCGAGGGCAGCTCGGCTTGGGTGACGTTCAGAAGTGGAGCGAGACCAAAACTCCGTCTCAGCTCACTACCGTTTCTGTGGGTGGAACGGTGCAAGGGGTCGCGCTCGGCAGCAATCACGTCTGCGCGCACCTCACGGCGGGAGGCGTTCGCTGTTGGGGGCACGGCGGCTTTGGGCAGCTGGGCCTGACCGCGACGGCGAACATTGGTGACACCGAGCTGCCGAGCGACTCGGGGAGCAATGGGCTCGTGCCGTTCCCGAGTGGGCGCACCGTGAGCTCGCTCGTGCTCGGCTCGGCGCACAGCTGCGCCCGGCTCGACAACGGCAGCCTTCAATGTTGGGGATTGAATAACTCCGGGCAGCTGGGCGTGCTCAGCCTCGACAACATCGGCGACGACGAAGCGCCGCAAACCTTTGGGCAAACCCTACTGGGGAGCGCGATCTCGAGCGTCGTTTCGGGGGAGCTGCACGTGTGCGCGGTCTATGCTGCCAACGGCGATTTTCGCTGCTGGGGTTTCAATGGTTGGGGCCAACTCGGTGGGGCCGACATCGTCGACAAGACCGCGCCGACAGAGTCTGCGCCGATTACGTTCGGTGGAAGCCTGAAGGTCTCGTCCGCAGCGGGTGGCACGTTCCACACCTGCGCAGTGTTGACCGACGCTAGCCTGCGCTGCTGGGGCGCCAACGACTACGGCCAGCTCGGCTTCGGCAGCGTGTCCGAGGGCACCAAGAAATACGTCGGCGGTGACGCTTCGACTACGCCGGACAAGCTCGACGCGATTCGAGTCTTTCAATGACGGTCAGCGCCACCCGCGCCTGGTGGCTGCTCGGCGCTCTCGTGCTAGCCGCCTCTTGCGGTGAGTCTGCCGAGCCATCCCCTTCAGACTCCGCGGGCGCCAGCGGGGACGGGTTTGGCGCCGACGCCGCGCACGCAGGCGACGCGAGCAAGCCAGGTGGTGGTTCGGCGCACAGCGGCGGGAGCAGCGGCAGCAGCGCTACCGCAGGCAGCGGCGTCACCGCAGGCGCGGGGAGCGGACTCTCTGGCGGATCTGGATCCGGTGCCATGGGCGGCGCGGGCGACTCCGGCGGAGAGGGCGGCGGCGGCGAGCCCAGCGTCGACCCTTTTCCCTACGAGGGTTGCGTTCTTTCCGGCAAGGATCCGTCGAACCTTGCCGGTGCAGGTGGTGCGGGCGGGAGCGACGCGGGTGGCGCGCCCAATGAACCCGGGCCCGCCCCCGAGCTGAACGGCGACTGTGGCGAGGCTTGGGGAGAGCTTTCCTGCAGCGGCACGGACGTGACGACGAGCCTCGTCTGCAACATGGGTAAGTGGGAGAGATTCGGGACGTGCGAGCAAGGGCAAACTTGTGATCCGAATGGCGGCATTTGTGCGGATGCGGTCGACGTCTGCAGCGCACAGGGTGCCGGTCACACGTTCTGCGAGGCAGACGAGCTGGTGCGCTGCACGACCGACTTGAGGCTGGAGCGCGCGGAGTGTTGTGGCGTTTGCATCGGAGGCAGCTGCGAAGCCCCGAGATGTGGTGACCGCCGCGTGACCGGACACGAGGCTTGCGACGACGGCAACACCGTCGCCGGCGACGGCTGCGAGCGGGATTGCAAGCCGTCGGCGGTGGTCGCGTTGTCGGGCGGCGGCGGTCACACCTGCGCGTTGCTCCGTGGCGGCGCGGTGCGTTGCTGGGGGGACAACCGCTACGGCCAGCTTGGTCTGGCGTCGAAGTCCACGGTATCGAACAAGCATCCTTATGAATTAGAAACGGTGGACCTCGGATCGCCGGCCAAAGCACTGGCGTTGGGGAGCGATCACACCTGCGCGCTGCTCGAAAGCGGAGACGTTCGCTGTTGGGGCAAGAATGACCGCGGGCAACTCGGCTTGGCGCACACGCAGAACGTTGGTGACGACGAAGGGCCGAGCACGAAATTTGCTCAAGTGCAGCTCGGGGCCAAGGCGGAAAGCATCGCCGCGGGTGGTGACGCGACTTGCGTCGTCATGAAGAACGGCTCCGTGCGGTGTTGGGGAGCCAATACTCATGGGCAGCTCGGGCTCGGTCACACTCAGGACATCGGAAACGATGAATCACCAGTGGCCGCAGAAGCTGAAGTTTCATTGG
Source organism: Polyangiaceae bacterium (assembly GCA_029266615.1). Lineage (GTDB taxonomy): Bacteria > Myxococcota_A > Polyangia > Polyangiales > Polyangiaceae > PMG-095. Next base: position 1,528 of record JAQSWN010000289.1, on the reverse strand, counting down.
GGGCGAAGACGGTCAGCGTCGCGGTGGCGAGCGAGCACGCTTGCGCCCTGCTCGAGGGTCTCTTGATTCGCTGCTGGGGTCATAACGACGTAGGTCAGCTCGGCCTCGGGCACGTCAAGAACATCGGTGATGATGAGTTACCGACGGACGCGCAGCCAATCAATTTCGTGAAGGGCGCAAGCCCAGCTATTTACTCGCTGAGCGCTGGGGGCAAAAGAGCCTGCATCGGGATCGACCAGGGGCTAGACCGAGGCATGAATTGGTGTTGGGGCTACAATGGTGACGGTGGGCTCGGCGTCGGCACGGTCGAGAACCGTCCCAATGACAAGGCCGACTATTGGGGGCTGTTCTGGTGGGGGCAGCCGACGGAACAGGTAGTAGTCGGGAGCACTCACCAGTGCGTACGCTTGTACAACCACGCGGTGTACTGCTGGGGGCTGAACGCGAAGGGCCAATTGGGTCAACCCTTCCTCGAAGCGAGCGGCGACGATGAGAACCCGGGGATCCATCCGCCATTGAAGTTCCCGCGCGGCGACGGCGATACCGCCACTTATCCCAAGCAGATCACGGCGGGGGAGTCTCATACTTGCGCGCTCCTCAACACGGGCGCGGTGACTTGTTGGGGGCACAACGACCGGGGACAGCTCGGGCTCGGCTTCGCGTCTTCCGCGCCGACGGACTACGTGGGCGGTGATGCGGCCCACACTCCGGACAAGCTCGCCGCAACTCGAGTGCTCCCCGCCGCGCTCTAGCGGATACATTCAGCAACGCTCACGCGTTGTCGTACGAACCACTGTTTCTCGATTGAGTCTTTGAGAGGTAGGGAAAAACATCATGAATTCAAAACAACGCACCGGTTTGTCCATTGTCTTGGGTGTGGTTGCTTCTGCAGCTTACGCAGCACCTGCGCTCGCGGCAGATCCCGTAGCTGATTACGTCACCGTCATCCTGGACCAAACGGGCAGCATGCTCGACGAGACGAACGGGGTAACGCGCTGGGTCGATGCAGTGAAGGCCGCACGCGGCGTGATCGCCGTGCCCGCCTACGCGAACTCCACGACGACCGCCTACGGTGTCTGGACGTTCAAGCAAGGAGACGGCCAAAACGGCACCAAGCAGATCTGGCCTCTCGCCGCAGCCGACTGCCCCCCCGACACCGAATTCCGTCAGGTCGGCACGACCGGTAATTTCTCGAACTATTGTCAGCCCACGGATCCCATCTCGCATGCGGATGTCCTGGCCAAGTTCGACGGATTCACGACGCTGACGCCGCAGGGAGAGTGGCTGACGCCGCTGGCCGACACGCTCTGTGCGACGATGCAAAGTATTTTCGCATCCGTCGGAGCGATCACGAACAAGACGATCGTCTTCGAGTCCGACGCAGGCGAAAACGTTTCGACCGCGGATTGCTCCGGCGACGGGAACAGCCTCACGCCAGTGCCCTGGACCTACCTGACCAACGTGCCGAACGGCAACGAATGGGGCATGTCGCTCGCCAGCTGGCAGGCTAAGGTCGTACGCAAGCTCG
>JAQSWN010000069.1 GCA_029266615.1 Polyangiaceae bacterium | reverse complement strand
AGGTAAGAGGCCTAAATAAACGCGGTTTCGACGTGATTGGCTATCAGTCGCTGGAACTGAATCCAGAATATTCACGGGATTGTGCGGGCCGAAAAGCAACACTGCGGCGCGCTGCGGCACGACGCCGCAGCGCGTGAAAACGCCAAGCGCCGCGCGCACACCATGACATTGGAGTCGCGCTGTCGGCGCGCCCCTCGGGGCCCGGGCACCCTACGAACGAACGGTCACCGACGCGGGCGCCGCGCCGCGCCGTCACTTCTCGGCGTCGGCGGCGGTGGGCGTGGTCATTCGCCGCAGATCGCCCCAGGCGAGCGCCTTGGAGTGCGGAGTCAACACCGGCACGGGCGGGCGGACACTGAACCAGGGCGTGGCTTTGCCGGGACGCACCACGTGAATGCTCTCCGCGGGGTTACGCGCTTGCCCGAGAAGCGCGACGCGCTCGCCGCTCGGCTTCTCCGCGACGTCCAGCACCACCGCGACGTGGTTGGGCTCGTCGCTTTGAAGAAAAAAGTCCCCCGCCACTAGCTCCTTGTCGTCGGCCACGGGCGTCGAGCGCGAAGCGAGCGAGGTGCTGTTTGCCCAGTTGAAGACGGCGTCCAAGTAACGCCGAAACTCGGCGTGATCCACCTCGCTCGGCTTGCCCTTGACGACCCAAAACACGTTGGGGCCGTTGGGGATCAGCCGCTGTCCCTTCTCCCAGCGCGCGAGCGGCATGCTCAGCTTGGTCGCGCTCAAGTAGCTGATCTTGTCCTTCTCGCCGCGCGACCACAGGTACTCCGCGTGCAAGCGGATGATGACGTCCGAGCTTTGCTGCAGGTCCGCGGTGCCGGTGTCGATGGCGACGACGCCCGCGAGGTAGTCGTCGTCCGCCGCGAGCGTCTCGTGCCCATCGAAACTCTTGGCGGGCGTGCCTTCGGGAGCCATCGGCAAGGTGCGCAGCCACTCCGCGAAGCTGCCCGCCGGAGCCGCGACGCGCTTGTACCCGGGCGGCGCCGGGAACCGCTCCTCGAGCGACGAGTCGGGCTTCGGCAGCTCGCGCTCGTCCGCCAACCACGGATAGCGCTTGGGGTCGGCCGTATACGGCGCGGACGGCGCAGCGCTGGCGCTCGGTGCGGCGCTGGCCTCCGCGCTAGCGGAAGCAGCGGGCGCGGCGGACGCGAACGCGCTGGGCGCGGCGGGGGTAGCGCTGGATTGGCTCGGGCTCGGGCTAGCGCCGTGCTTTCCCTGGCACGCCGCCAGGACCAGCACGAGGCCCGCCGCGCAGGGCACACGGGTCACGCGGGGGAGTCTACAGGCGTTCCTTCCGAGGCCCCGCATTTCTGACGAGCGGGGGCGACTTCAGGTCCGCTCCTCGTAACCTATTGAAGTTATAGGGTCTTATTCTGCTTTCCCGGCAGCCGTCCTCCTGTGGTGTATACAAGCCTTCTTCCATGCGACAGGCAGCAAAGAGCCATGGGTCACGCCGATAAGTGGCAAGATCTCGAGCGCGTCCTCTCGGGCGCGACCGACAAGCCGCACGTGATCCTGCTCGGCGGACACCCGGACCCCGACAGTATCGGCAGCGCGTTGGCGCACAAGCGGTTGTGCGAGCGCCTCGGCGTCTCCGCCACCATTGCGCACGTGCTTCCCATTTCGCGCGCGGAAAATCGCGCGATGGTGAAGCTCCTCAACGTGCCGATGGTGAAGATGACGGAGTCCGACGATCTCGCGGCCTTCGGCTACCTCTCCCTCGTGGACGCGAGCCAGAGCGAGCAAGCCATCAGGGTTCCGGACAGCTTGCAGCTGCTCACGGTGGTGGACCATCACCGCCCCGCCGCGATCCCCAAGGCGCCGTTCGTCGACATCCGTCACGACGTGGGCGCCACCGCCACGATCTACGCCGAGTATAGCGAGCGCGGCCTCGTGCCGTTCAGCGCCAACGGCAACGACGACAGCGTGGTCGCCACCGCGATGTTCTTCGGCATCCAAACGGATACGGACGACTTCGCGTTCGCGACGCCGAACGACTTCCGCGCCGCCGCCTACCTCAAGCAGTTCTCCGACGCGGAGACGCTGAGCCGCGTTGGGCGCCGCACGCTCACGGCCGAGGCCATGGAAGCGGTCGGCTCCGCGCTGCGCGACTTGGAGGTCGTTCGCGACTTCGCGCTCGCGGGTGTGGGGCGCATCTCCGCAATCAACCGCGACGCGATCCCGATGGCGGCGGACTACATTTTACGCCGCGAAGACATCGATACCGTCGTCGTTTACGGCATCGTAGAAGACCGGATAGACGGCAGCTTGCGCACGCGTCGCGCCTCCGTGGACCCCGCCGCGTTCATGCAAAACGCCTTCGGGGACGACAGCCAGGGCCGCCCCTACGGTGGTGGCCGCGCGGACATGGGCGGCTTCCGGGTGCCGCTCGGCCTCATCGCCGAGACCGAAGACGAAGAAACCCTCTGGGCGCTCGTGAAGGACGTCGTGCGCCAACGCGTCGCGCGGGTCGTGCCGGACTTGGACAAGAACGACAAGCGCAAGGGCGACTGAGCAGGTAGGCCGAGTTTTCGTTCGTAGCGACCCCGCCCCGCTGGGCGGGGAGACAGGCCTACCAACGGCCGCTCTACGCGAGCGGCGACCTGTCAGCGGCGCTGCCGACCCGGAGCGGCGCGTTCGGACTCGTCTTCGCTCCAGTGATACTCGTCGTCGTCCATGACCTCGCCGGCTTTGGCTTTGGCTTTGGCTTCGGCTTCGGCTTCGGCTTCGGCTTCGACGCTGACGCGCGAGCGCCGCGGCTCGGCGTCCACGTGCCGAGCGATGTCGCTGCTCTCCATCGCGTCCACAAACCGCCGCACCTCGTCCGGCATGGGGCCGCCCAAGAGCTGGTAACGGATGTGCTGACGAGCACGCGAAAGCCCGCGCTGCCCGGCCCGCCCGATTGAGACCATGCGCTCCCGCCGCCCCGGCACGGCAATGATCGTGAACAAAAGCGGCAGCAATACCCCGAACAGCGCGAACGTCGCCACGCTCGCTACGCGTAGCGCCACCAAGATCACGACCCCGAGCAGGATGCCCGGTGGTATCGGCCGGTGCGGGCGCCGCCACTCGCCGCCCGCGTCGCGCCTCGCGTCTCGCTCGGAGCGGCGGGCTTGTTTGCGCGCCGCTTTGCGATGCTTACGCTCCTGCTTCTCCGCGCGGTGGCGTTCCCGGCGTTCGTGCTGCCGCTCGAGCTGCTTGCGCTGTCGCTCGAAAGTGCGGCGCAGCTGCTCTTCTTGCTGTACGTGCTTACGGCTGCGAGCGTCATCGCCGGCTGGGTGAACGGGCTTTGCGCTAGGGCGCGGTCCTTCCAGAAGGCTAGAGGCTCGCAGCGCCGCGTCGACGGATGGCGTGCGCCGATCCGGATCCGGCTCCAGCATGCCGCGGAGCGCGCTGATGAGCCGGCGGTCTACTTGCCCGCGCAGGGCGGCCTCCACGTCAATCGCGAGGCCTTGGTGCGGCAGGTCCTCGGGCTCACGGCCCGTGAGCAGGCTGAGCGCGGTCGCCGCAACCGCGTACACGTCGCTCCCCGGGGCCGAGCGCCCTTGGAATTGCTCGGGCGCCATGTAGCCGAACGTGCCGACGACGGTGCTGCCTCCTTCGGGCTTCAAGCGATCTCGCACGGAGCCGAAGTCCACGACGCAGTAGGAGCCGTCCGGGCGGAGGATGACGTTGCCCGGTTTGATGTCTCGGTGAACGATGGGCGGCGCGTGGCCGTGCAGGTAGCGAAGGCAGGCTGCGGCGTCGCTCAAAAACCGCACGACTTGCTCGTGGCTGAGCGTTTGCCCCCGCTTGCGCCGCGCGGCTAGCGTCTCCCCCTCGATCTTTTCCATGACGAGGTAGAGCGCGCCGTCTTCCTCGAAGTGCGCGATGTAGCGAGGCAGCCCGGGGTGGTTCAGCGCCGCGAGCACCGTTGCCTCGCGCTCGGCGAGCTCCACGTCTTTCCAGGATTTGGCGCTGCGGAGCGCGAAGCGCTTGATCGCGACGGGGCGCCCCTCGCGCTTGTCCACCGCGTCCAGCGTCTCCCCCTGAGAGCCCGCGCCGAGCGAGCCCAGAACGACGTACCTTCCGGCGCCCAAGCTCTCGCTCGTCGCGCCGGAACTCGATGATTCGTATGAAGATTCTGACGCTGGGGTCATCTCGGACCCCCGCCTCTGGAGGTCAGCCAGTGTTGCGCATGCCCTGCGCGATGCCGTTTAGCGTGGTCCCCAAGGCCTGATCCAGCAAGGGGCGGTCGGGGTGATCTTCCGGCAGAATGCGCTTCTTCTTCAGCAGGCTGACCTGAAGCAGGCTGAGCGGGTCCACGTAAGGGTTGCGGAGGCCCAAGGAGCCCTGCAAAAACCGATGGTCGGCCAGCAGGTCCCGCCCGCGGATCGCGTTCAAGCAGCGCACGGTGCGGAGGAAGTCTTGCTCGATCTCCGCCGTGACCGCCTGGTTCCCGCCCAGCTCCTGAACGTACATCTTCGCAATCTCGAGGTCCGCCTTGGCGCAGACCATCTCCAGCTTGTCCAACAAGTCACCGAAGAAGGGCCAGCTACGCGCCATCTCCTTCAGGAGCTGCTCGCCGCCGGGCTCTTTCATCATCGTCTCCAGCGCGGCGCCGGCGCCGAGCCAGGCCGAGACCATGAGGCGCATCTGGGTCCAGCCGAAGTTCCACGGGATGGCGCGGATGCCGGCCATGGTCCCCGCACCGCGCTCACGGTACGCGGGCCGCGAGCCGAAGTGCACGTGGGTGAGCTCTCGTACCGGCGTCGCGGTGAGGAACAGCTCGAAGACGCTCGTCTGGTCGTGCACGAGCCGACGGAACGCGACCCGCGAGATCTCGCTCAAACGCTCCATCGCCCCGCGGAAGCGCTCCTCCGTGCCGCTGGGCAAACCTTCGCGCCAGTCGGAGAAGTGCGCCATGATCGTGCCCGTGAGCATCACCTCCAGGCTGCGCTCGGCGATGCTGGGCAAGCCGAACTTCTGCGAGATGATCTCGCCTTGCTCGGTGATCTTGATCTTGCCGGACAACGTTTGCGGAGGAAGCGCGGTGAGGGCGCGGTACACGGGGGAGCCGCCGCCGCGGCCGACGGTGCCCCCACGACCGTGAAACAGGCTGAGCGACACGCCGAACTCGCGCGCTACCGCCGACAGCAGCTCCTGCGAGCGGTAGAGCTCCCACGAAGCCGCGACCACGCCGACGTCCTTCGCGGAGTCCGAGTAGCCGAGCATGATTTCCTGATGCATGCCGCGCGCCTTGAGCTGCCGCGCGTAGACCGGGTCCGTCACCAGCTCGCGCAGGACCTTGGGAGCGTTGGCCAAGTCCGCCTGGGTCTCGAAGAGCGGCGCCACGTCGAGGCGTGAAACGGGCGGATCCGCGGTGAGGTCGCACAGGCCCACCTCGCGCGCGAGCATGAGCACGCGCAGCAAGTCCTCCGCCTTGCGGCACATGGAAATGATGTACGTGCCGGCGGCGCGCTCGCCGAACTCGTCCTGCACCTGACGCATGGTGCGAAACACGTTGACGACCTTGGTCGCCTCTTCGTCCAGCGTCGTGTGCGGCGAGAGCAACGGGCGCTTGCCGAGCAGCTCTCGGCGGAGGCCGGCTTCGTCCAGCTTGCCGACGCCGACGCTGTCCGAGATGGCGTCCACCGTGCGCGTGTGCGTCTCCGAGTCGTCCCGCAGGTCCAGGTAGTAGCCGGCGAAGCCGAGCGTCTCCACCTGCGCGACGAGGGGCGCGATCAAGCTGCGCACCGCGAACTCGGCGCCGCCCGCGCGCACGGCGGCTTCTACGATTTTGAGATCTGCCAGCAGCTCGTCCGAGTTGCTGTACGCGCCTTCGATAGTCTCCGCGCGGTTGGCGTCCCGCGTCGCCACTTCCCGGCGCGTGGCCTCGAGCCGGCCCGAGATGAAGGTGAGCTTCAGGCGCAAGCTCTCGTTCGCGTTGCGGGTCTTGTTTCGCTCCCAAGCGCGCGGCAGGAGCGGCTTGTCGCTCTCCAACGAGTCCAGCAAGGCTTGAGGGGGCGAGGCGATGCGATCCGAGATCGACAAGCGGTGGATGAGGTCGCCGACCTTTTTCACGTAATGGCCCAGGATGGCGTGCGCGTTGCGACGCGCGGCGGCGAGCGTGATTTCCGGGGTCACGAACGGGTTACCGTCGCGGTCGCCCGCCACCCAGCTGCCGAGCGGCACGTGCAAGGTGACGCCCAGCTCTTCCCCGAACACTTCGCGGAAAGCGTTGGTCGCGGCTTCGCCCACCTCGGCGGAGGCGTCCAGCAAGCGGTCCTCCAAGTACCAGATGACCTGGCTCACTTCGTCGAGCACGCTCGGGCGGTTGCGACGCACTTCGTCCGTCAACCAGAGCAGCTCGATCTCGCCTTCGACGTGCTCTTCCAAGCGGCGTAGCTCGCCGGACGAAGCGCGCTCTCGGCTCAGGAGCGCCTCCGCCAAGCGCGCCTGCAGCTCCAGGAGCGTGCGGCGCGTCGCTTCCGTGGGGTGCGCAGTGAGGACGGGCCGCACTTCGAGATCTTTGATGTAGTCGCGGAGCTCGCTCGCGGTCTTGCCGCGCTTCTTCAGCTCCTGAAAAGCCCAGAGCGCGCTGGCGGGTTGCGCGGCGTGGGGCGACGTTCCCTGGCTGGTCGCGTAGCTCTGCCGGCGGCGCACGCGATGCACCTGCTCGGCGGTGTTGATCAAGAAGAAGAACACCGTGAAGGCGCGCGCGGTGGGCGCCGCGATCTCGAACGGCAGCGCGTCCACCTTGGACAGCAGGTCACGGAGGGAGGGTGCCGTCGGATCCCCGCGTCGGCGCGCGCGACACGCCACGCGCAGGTCCTCCACCGCGCGGAACACCGCGTCTCCTTGGAGGCGCTGGATGACGCGCCCGAGCAGGGACGCGAGCCATCGCATGTCGTCTTGAAGGGCGCGGTCTTCGGGGCGAGCTTCGGCGGGTTTCACGAGTTTTGGTGTCGCATGGACCACGCGTCCACAGCAAGTCTGGGAGCGCCCGTACCGGCGGATTTCGTGGGATTTTCCGCGAGCCGGTCATGTCCCGGGAACGCGCCCGAAGCATGCGCGTTACAGTTTCGCGGTTCGGCCCGCCTCCGAGCTCTGGTAGCCTGTCGTCAGGTGGACATTTCTCGGCTCCTGGAAGCGCTCGATTTCGCAGCGGTCCGGCACAGCGCCCAACGGCGCAAGGGGCCGGATGCGGCTCCCTACGTCAACCACCTGATCGAGGTCGCCTCGCTCGTGGCCAACGTCGGCCAGGTCGACGACGTGGACGTGCTGATCGCGGCCGTGCTCCACGACGTGCTCGAGGACACGCCGACCACCGCGGACGAGGTGACGGAGCGCTTCGGCCCGCGCGTCTGTCGGTTCGTAAGAGCGCTGTCCGACGACAAGAGCTTGCCGCGGCGTGAGCGGCGCAAGATCGCGCTCGATGAGCTCCCTCAGGCCGAAGTGCTGGTCCGTGTCATCAAGCTGGCGGACTTGGCGAGCAACATCAAGCTGCTGCCTCCGAACTGGACGGAAGAGCGCAAGCGCGAGTACCTGGAGTGGTCCGAGCACGCCGCGACGATTTGCTCGCCGTCTTGCCTGGCCCTCGCCGAGCTCTATTGGGAGCGAGCCGGTAAGACTCGGGCCAAGCTCGAGCAAGAGGGCTGACGCGTCGCGTTCGATCACGGGCTCGCCGGCACACGTTGGCACAGACGCCACTACCCCCTGCAGTTGTGCGCGTCGCCACCGCGGCACGACGTTTGCTAAACCTGCGAGTGACGGCAGCGGCAGGCGCGTGATCGAAGCGGTCTCGAAGGTTTGACCCCAGAATCAAGCCCGGCTTTCAGGAGGCTCCGGTTTCGCGCTTGTCGCTGCCGCAACGAACAAGCGTACGACTTGCTCCGATGCCGCCTCGAGGAGCGTCGCCGCGTGCGTCAGCGCCTCCTCGAGGAGCACCGGGCGCTGGCAAATCGAGAACCAGGCCGTGAAATCCGCGAAGTCCCCGGTCCTCACGTCGGCTCCGATGCTGCCGCCGAGGACTACGACCGGCACGCCGTGCGCGGCCGCGCGACGGGCAACGCCCCAGGGCCCCTTGTTCCGTAGGCTTTGCGAATCGAGCTGCCCTTCGGCGGTCAGACACAACGCCGCGCCGGCCAGCGCTTGGTCGAATCCGACTGCGTCGAGCACCCAGTCCACGCCTGCCATCAGTCGCGCGCCGAGCACGCCGTGCAAGCCGGCCGCGATTCCACCGGCGGCTCCGCCGCTCGTCATCGTTCGAACGTCTCTTCCGAAGTCGCGCTCCACCACGTCCGCCAAGCGCGTCAGAGCTCGCTCCAAGTCCTCGACGTCACTCGCCGACCCGCCCTTCTGCGGCGCGAAGAGCCGCGCGGCGCCTTGCTCACCAAGGAGCGCGCTGTCGACATCGCACGCCACTTCGATCGGGACATGGCGCGCGAGCGGGGTGAGGCCGCTCGAGTCGATGCGCGCCAAACGCGCGAGGGCCGAGCCGCCCGGCGGCAGCTCGCGGCCCGCATCGTCCAGAAATCGAACGCCCAGCGCCTGCAGCACGCCGGCGCCGCCGTCCACGGTGGCGCTGCCACCGACGCCGAGCACGACGCGCTGCGCTCCGGCTTCGAGCGCGGCGCGCAGCACTTGGCCGGTGCCGAAGCTAGTCGCGAGCGTGGCGCTGCGCTCGTTCTCCGTGAGCAAGGCGAGGCCGGAAGCCGTGGCCACGTCGATGATGGCGGTGCCGTCTTCGAGCCACGCATAGCGAGCGCGGCGGGGCCGCCCGCGGGGATCCAACGCCGAAGCCTCGCGAAAATCCGCGCTCCGCGCCTTGCCCACGACCTCGGCGGTGCCGTCGCCGCCGTCCGCGATCGGCACCTCCACTACCTCCGCGTCCGGCCGCGCGCGCCTCGCGCCGTTCGCGATCGCGGTCGCGGCTTCGAACGGCGAGAGGCTGCCCTTGAGCGCGTTGGGCGCCACCACGAGCTTCATACCCGCGGTTATGACCGAAAAAGCTCGCGGCTGATTACTGGTTCACGCCGCTGGCCAAAAATCCGCCGTCCACGGCCAAGATTTGGCCGGTGACGAAGCTCGCTGCGGGCGATGAAAAGAAGAGCGCGGCTCCGACCAGCTCCTCGAACTTGCCGAAGCGCTTCATGGGCGTGCGCATGAGGAGCTCACGGCCGCGCTCGGTGCCGTCCAGCAGCTTCTCGTTGAACGCGGTCCGAAAGACGCCGGGCGCGATCGCGTTGACGCACACCCCCCGCGCGCTCCACTCGACGGCGAGCGAACGGGTAAGCGCCGCGACGGCACCCTTGCTCGCGGCGTAGGCGGCGACCTCGTGAAACGAAACGAAGCTGTTGAGCGACGCGATGTTCACGATGCGTCCGTAGCCGCGCTCGAGCAGGGTGGGACCGAAAGACTGGCAGGCGCGCAGCGTGCCGGTCGCGTTCGTGTCCATGATGCCGTTCCACAGTTCCTCGCTCGTTTCGAGGGTGGGAATGCGCTGAATGCGCCCCGCGCAGTTGATTAAAATGTCAACGCGGCCAAACTCCGCGAGCACGACGTCGCGCAGCTGGTCGACGGACGCGCGGCTCGTCACGTCCGACGTGACGGCGAGTGAGCGGCGACCGAGAGCGCGAATCTCGTTCGCGGCCGCCGTCACTTCCGCTTCTCGGCGTGACGTGGGCACGACGTGCGCGCCCGCGGCCGCGAGGCCGAGGGAGAGAGCCTTACCAATACCGGATGCACCGCCGGTCACTACCGCGACCTGGCCTTCGAGCGAAAACAGGGGAGTCATGAAACTTGAACCTCAGCTTCTGACCCGCGCCTCCAAGTAACCTCGGAATGGTGCGCCTGGCAAGGGCTCAGCGGCTCTTATCTGCCGTCAGCAGCCGCCACGCGCCCTCGCTCTTGCGTGAAACGGGCCGAAACCCAGCCGCCTCGACCGCTCCTTTTACCTCTTTCAGCTGCGAATCCAAGAAGCCGGTGACGAGCAGGCGAGGCGCGCGACGCGCTGCGGCGGGAAGCGCAGCCAGCACCGCGAGCAGGGGCCGGAGCTCGATGTTCACGACGCACAAATCGAACGTGCCACTGACCCGCGCGTTTGCGTCGACGAAGCGCGTCTGGCGCGATAAGCCGTTCAATTCTGCGTTTTGCTGCGCGGCCTGCACCGCTTCGGGCGAGACGTCCGTGCCCAGGGCGCGCCGGGCGCCGCTTCGCACCGCGACGAAGGAGAGCACGCCCGTGCCGGCCCCGATGTCGAGCAGGGCGCCGCCAGGGCTCACCCGATAGTGCGCTTCGATGGCGCGCGAAGCCAGGCGGGTCGTGGCGTGATCGCCGTCCCCAAAGGCGAGCGCGGGTTGGTACGAGATCAGCTGCTGCCCTCGGCGGAGCGCGGGCATATCGCCGGTGGTGGGGGCGAGCACGAGGCGTCGCGTGAGCGCGACCGGGCGCAGGTGCTCGGTCCACGCCGTGCGCCAAGTCTCCGCTTCGTCCACCTCCACGCGGGCGCTAGGGAGGTCTTTCTGTCCAAGCTCTTCGGCGAGCGCTCGCCCGGCGCGCTTCCACAGCGCGTCTAGCTCCGCCTTGCTCTCGCCATAGGCGACGAGGGTTGCGCCGCGCCCCGGTCGCTCCTCCAAACCGCCTGCGCCAGCCGCGAACAGCGCGTCGCTCACGCGTGACGCCAGTTTTTTGGTCGTGGAGATGACGAGCCTCACCGTCGGCATGGTAAGTCTTGTCCCCGATGCCACGGACCGGGTCAACGCGGAAAGCGAGGCGCTGAGGCGTGGCGCGGCCGCTCGTTACCCTGCACTTCGCGCAGTCGTTGGACGGCCGTATCGGCCTCGGTCCGGACGCCGAGCGCGCGCTCTTGAGCTGCGAAGAAGGTACTGTTTGCGCCCACCGCGCGCGCAGCGAGAGCGACGCCGTGCTGGTCGGCATCGAAACCTTGCTCCACGACGATCCGTTGCTCACCGCGCGCGGCACGGCCGGAGTCCAGCCCCTCCGGGTGGTGCTCGACTCCGCGCTGCGCTTGCCGGTGACGGCGCGCCTCCTCACGCCTACGGCGCAAGCAGGCGAGGTCATCGTGCTGGCCCGAGCGGATCGCGCCGGTGCCGAGCGACGCCGGGCCCTCGAGCAAGCGGGCGCCCGCGTCGTGCTCGTACCGGCGGACCCGGAGGGCGGCGTCTCCTTGCCGGAGGTTCTGGAAGCGCTGCACGAGCGGGGCGTTCGCCGCTTGCTCGTGGAGGGGGGCGCGCGCGTGCTCACCTCGTTTTTGCGCGCGCGCCTGGCGGATCGCGCGGAGGTGGAGGTGGCGCCGCTGTGGCTCGGCGGCGAGGGCATGCCCGCTCTTGGCGCGCTCGGCGTTCGGGGCATCGCGCAAGCCGTACGGCTGGAAGCGACGGAGCTCGAGCGGCTGGGCTCGAGCTTCTTGATGCGCGGTACAATCGCTTATCCCGCGCAAAGGCACTAATGCCGCGCCAGCTCTGGTTTAGCGCGCCCGGGCACGTGGAGGTAAGAACCGCCGCCGCGGTCTCGACCCTTTCGCCAGGGCAGGTCCGCGCTCGCGCGCTCTATTCCGGCGTCAGTCAGGGCACGGAGTTGCTGCTCTACAAAGGTGAGGGGCCCACGCCCTTCGACCCATCGCTGGACCCGCCGGGCGCGGCCACTTACCCGCGCCGTTACGGTTACGCCTGGGTGGGGGAGGTCGTGGAGTCCCAGAGTGCCGGTCACGTGCCGGGCGCGCGAGTTTTCGCGCTAGCGCCGCATGGTGACGAGCACGTTTGCGGTGCAGCCGCGCTGCGCGCTTTGCCGGCCGACGTACCTCCTCTCCGCGCCGTGCTGGCCGCAAACTTGGAGACCGCCGTCAACGTCGTGTGGGACGCGCGCGTCACGCTGGGAGACGACGTGGTGGTTCTGGGTGGCGGGGTGGTCGGCTCCCTCGTGGGCTGGCTCGCCAAGCGCTGCGGCGCACGGCAAGTGCGCGTCGTGGAGCCTTCGGCGGCTAGGCGCGCGGCCCTCGTGCGTTTGGGCGTGGACCACGCAGTGCCCCCGGAAGCGAGCGGGCCTCCCGCCTCGGCAGACATAGTGGTCGAAGCGACCGGCAACCCCGCCTGCCTCGCCGACGCGGTCGCGCTAGCACGCGAAGAAGCGACCATCGTAGTGGCCTCTTTCTACGGAGCGCGCGTTGCCGAGGTGCCGCTCGGTGCTGACTTTCATCGTCGTCGGCTCACTCTCCGTGCGAGCCAAGTCTCGCGGATCCCTCCGGGTCGCGCGGTGGGCTGGTCGCTCGAGCGGCGCTTTGCCTTAGTCGCAGATTTGCTGAAGAATTCGCAGCTGGACGCCTTGCTCGGCGCTCCGGCGCCGTTCTCGAGCGCTCCGGCCGTGTACGCTCGGCTGGCTCTCTCGCCGGCGGACGCGATGCAAATCGTTTTTGACTACGCTCGCTAGTGCTAAGGACGAGACCCGCATGTTTTGCCTCGGCGTTTCGGACCACGTCATGATCGCGCACAGCTTCGCAGATCCGTTCTTCGGACCCGCCCAGCGGCTCCACGGCGCTACCTACGGCGTGGAGGTTACGGTGCGTACGCCTGCGCTCGGCCCCCACCACGTGGTGATGGACATTGGCGCGCTCCGCAGCATTTTGCGTAGCGTCTTGGCGTCGCTCGACTACAGCAATCTGGACGAGCACCCCGCGTTCCCGGGCCGCACGTCGACGACCGAGCGCGTGGCGGAGCATCTGGCGCGCGCGGTTGCGGCAGAGGTGGCCTCGCTTCCACCGGACGCCGCGCCGCCGGCTCCGGCGAGCCTTCGAGTCGTGCTTCGCGAGTCACCCGTCGCTTGGGCAAGCTTCGAGCTCACGCTCCCGGGAGGCGCGGCGTGACGTTGCGTGTTGCGTGGCTCGTCTACGGGTCGCTGGAGCAGGTGAGCGGCGGCTACATCTACGACCGCTTGGTGGTCGAGCAGCTGCGCGCGCTGGGGGACACGGTCTCCGTCATCTCCCTCACTCCCGGGCAAACTTCTCTGCCGGACCTGCGTGCGGGGGAGCTCGACGCCATCGTGGGGGACGAGCTGTGCTTTCGCGAGCTTTTGCCGCTGTTTAAAGGCGCTGCCGCCGGTGTACGTCGCGTGCTCTTGGTTCATCACCTGACGGCGTGGGAGCACCCGCCTGGCCCCGAGCGCGACGCCGTGCTCGCGCTCGAGCGCGCGGTCATTGCGGCGGCTGACGAGTGCGTCGCCACCAGCCACGTCACGGCAGATCGCCTCTATGCGGAGGGCATTGCGCGCAAGGTGCGCGTTGCCGAGCCGGGTGCAGATCGTATGCCGCGGCCGGACACGGGCGGCCAGGAGCCCAGCTCGGCGCTGATCCGCCTGCTGTTCGTCGGCAACATCTTGCGGCGTAAGCGAGTCTTGGAGCTGTGCGAAACGTTCGGCAGCATGACCTGCGCCAGCGCGGAGCTGGTGCTCGTGGGGGCTGAGCTCGAGCCGGAGTACGCCGAGGAGGTGCGCGCGGCCGTGGCGCAGGCGGGCGTCGGGCACCGAGTACGGTTTTTGGGATCCCTGCCGGCAGAGCGAGTAGCCGAACAGCTCGCGCACGCCGACGCGCTGGTGTTGCCCTCCATTTTGGAGGGCTACGGCATGGTGCTGAGCGAGGCCCTGTGGGCTTCGGTGCCGGTCATCGCCGCGCGCGTCGGCGCAGCCGCGCAGCTGGTCGCCCAAACCGGCGCCGGTCTGCTCTACGAGCCGGACGACCCTTTCGCGCTCGGCGCCACCTTGAGCGCCTTCGTGAACGACGGGGCGCTGCGCGCGCGGCTTCGGCGGAGCGCTTGGGACGCCGCGGAGTCCCTGCCGCGCTGGAGCGAAACCGCCGTCGCTCTACGCGCGTCGCTCGCCCGCTGAGTGGCGCGCCGCGCCCTGAAGGCGCTCCCGTAACGCTGTCTCTTCCTCGCGCGGCGGCGCGGCTTCCAGGTGCACGCGGGTCACGACGTCATTCAGCTTTCCCACGAGCTGCAGCAGGGGACAGAGGGTGGTCACGCCGCGTTGCTCCGCCCAGCGGTTCACGGCCCAGCTTTTGGCGCGCGGCGAATGCACGCCCCGCACGCCGGCCACGAGCACGCTTGCGCCGTGTTTTGCGGCTGCGTGCCGCAAGGTGCCGACGCCCGGCTGCCATGGCTCCAGGAGGGGCGCTCGCTCGGTTTCGAACGCGGCGTCCGGCTCGATGCGCCCCGCCGGAAAGTGCAGGAGCGCACCGCCTCGACCCAGGCAAGACACCGCGCGTTTCAACGCCGCGGCGCGCTCCCCTGGTGTTTCTCCAACGAAGACGAGGTGCTTGGAGAGTCGCGGCAGCGCCCGCAAAAAGCTGCGATCGGCGGCCAAGATCAACAAGTCCTCGCGGCCCAGCGCCGCCATCAACGCAAGCGCGTCGTACGCGCCGGGATGGTTGGCCAGCACCAAACATGCACCTCTGGTCGGTGGCGAGCCGGTGACGTGTAGCCTTACCCCGAAGCTCGAAAGGGCGCGCTGTGCCGCTTCCGGCAAGCCGAAAACCTCGATGTCTCGATCCAGGTTCGCAAGCGTGCGGCCCAGCTCCTGCGACAGCGCGAAGAAGGGGAAGAAAAGCCCGCGGCGCAGCGCGGCAGGTGCCTTTCGCAAGCCGAGCGCGCTCACCATTTCGTCAGCGGACAAGCGAGCGAGGTGCTCGGAAAGCGACGGCATCGTCACGCAGCATACTCGAGTCGAGCGACCCGCGTTTTCGCGGTCGGCGGCGCCTTTCGCGCGGACGGACGCAACCGAGCGGGCTCGACGAGCTCGGGCAAGCTGTACAAGAGCGAGTGCTCGAACACAGCCTACCCGAGGCGAGCGGTTGCTAGGTGGCCGGCAGCGTGTCGGCGAGGCTCGGCTCCGCGCGCGTGCGCTTCGCGGCGTGCGCGCGGAGCAAGCCGAGCAGGGCGTCGAAGTCGACCGGCTTGACGAGGTGGGTATCGAACCCGGCGCGGCGCGCGGCCTCGCGGTCCTCGCGCTGACCGTAGCCGGTGAGGGCGATGAGCAGCAGCTTGTCCAGCTTCGCGTCTTGGCGCAGCAGCTTGGCGACCTCCAGCCCGTCCAGCTCGGGGAGGCCGATGTCGACCAGCGCGACGTCCGGCACGAGCTCCGTGATCACGTCCACACCGAGGCGTCCGGTCGACGCGGTGTGACATTCGAAGCCCGAGAGCTCCAGCAACTCGCACAGCATCATGCGGCTGTCGTCGTTGTCTTCGACGATGACGACCTTCAAGGGGGGGGGATTGCTATTGAACATGGGTTTTGCCTCTGACGAGTTTGAAAGCGAAGCTGGCGAGTTGGTTGAGAGGGGGAGCCGGGCGACGAACTCACTGCCCTGGCCGGCGCCGTCGCTGTGCGCCTCCACCGTGCCGCCGTGGCGCTCCACCAGACCGCGCACGAGGGTGAGCCCGACGCCGAGGCCTCCCTCCGCGCGATCCAGCGTGCGCGTGGACTGCACGAAAAGCTCGAACACGACGGGCGTGTACTTCGCGGCATTGTTCAGGAGGTTCGCCAAAATTTGGTGGAGGCGAGCGGGGTCACAGTCCACGACGATGGGCCGTTCGTCGATGAAGGATTCTAGCTGGATCTGCCGAGTTTGCATCAGCTCTCTCGCGGCTTCGATCGAATCGCTCACGATGGGGCGAATGTCGACGGTGCGTTTGCGCAGCTCGATCTTGTCTTGAGTGACTCGGCTCGCTTCCAACAGGTCGTCGAGCAGGCGCGCCATCTGCTGCGATTGGCGCATCAATACGTCCAGCAAGCGGCGGCGACGTTCCGGCGGCGCGTCGTCGGCTTGGGCTTCCAGGAGCTGCGCGGCCGTTACCATGGCCCCGAGCGGGTTGCGGAGCTCGTGGGACAGCATGGCTAAAAACTGATCGCGCCGAGCGACCGCCTCCACGATGCGCCGCTCGCCCCGCTTCTGCTCCGTGACATCCCGGAAAATTCCGATGATGCCGACGATGCCGCCCCCCGCGTCGTGCAGAGGGAGCCGCGTGACGAGATCCCAGGCTTCGTCACCGTCCTGACCGTCGCGGCTCTCGAGCTCGTAGTGCTGCGCGACACCGGAGCGAAGCACGATGTCGTCCTGTTGGTGCACGCTGAGCGCGTTTTGAAACCCAGGCAGCTCGAAGCCGGTCTTGCCGACGGCTTGGCGGGGATCCGAAAGCCCGAGCCGCGCGGCTAGGGCATGGTTGGCGCGGATGAAGCGGCCGCGCGCATCCTTGAAGTAGATGGCGTCCGGCACGCTCGCGAGCAGGCTGTTGAGCAGGTAACGCTCGTGGAAGAGTTGGTCCTCCGCGAGCTTGAGGCTGCTCACGTCGACGAGCGTGATCACGACGCCGTCCACCGCTCCCTTGGCCCGGTACGGCAAGATGCGGACGAAGAAGGCGCGCTCTTTCCCGTCGCGCAGCTCCTTTTCGATGGCGTTCCCGGTCGCGAGCACTCTGCGGAAGTCCCCCGCGAGCTCGGGATAGTCCATGCTGTGAGTCAGGTTGTCGATGGGGCGGCCGATGTCGTGGGGCAGCAGGTGGAAGGTCTCCGCGGCGCGCGCGGTGAAGTTACGAATGCGGAGCTGCGCGTCCAAGAACACGGTGCCAATGTCCGTGCTGGCGAGCAGGTTCTCCATGTCGTTCGCGAGCTCGGTGAGGTCGCTGATCTTGCGCTGATACTCCGCGTTCACCGAGTAAAGCTCTTCGTTGACGCTCTGGAGCTCCTCGTTGGTGCTCTGGAGCTCTTCGTTGGACGCGAGCAGCTCTTCGTTGGCGGCCTGCAGCTCCTCGTTGCTCGACTCGAGCTCTTCCGTCGCGTTTTGCAGGTTCTCTTTGGTGTACTTGAGCTCGGCCTCCAAGAGCGCGAGCTGTTCCCGCGAGACCTCACTCACGTCCATCTCGGTGGGCGGGGTGCGGCTGTCCGAGTCCAGCTCGTTCACGTCGAAAGAGACGAGAAAGTGGGGCACCCCGCCGACGGTCGGGCTGCGCAACGGACGAACGGTGATCGTGTAGTGACCGCTAGACGCGCCGTCCAGCACGTGCACGCTGCGAAACGTGAGCGGCGTGGCCAGCTTCAGCGCCCGCTTCAAGCCGCCGGCGAGGGCGGTCTTCAGCTCGCCGTCGACCAAGTCCAGGACGCTCAAACCCTGCCTCCCCTCGTGAAAGCGCAAGAACTTGCTGGCGCCACCGAACACGTGCACCAGCTCCCCCACGTCGTTGAGGAGCAGGCTCGGCGGCATCACCTCTCCCAGCAGGGTGTCGTAGACGCCGAGCAGCTGGGGAGCAGAGTAGCGCGTGACGCTCGGAGCGCGCGAGGAGGGGGGCGATTGGCGCTGGCTGCGGGGCGTGAGCTGAGGGCGCGTATCCGCCTGCACCCGCGATTCGCTCGTCTTCTTGTAGATGCGCCAGTGCTTGTCCACCGTCGCGAAGTCGTGCGTGAGGGCGCCGGGACTCTCGCTCGGGCCCAGGAACATCACCCCGCCCAGCGTGAGCGCGAAGTGAAAGAGGCTCAGCACCCGCTGCTGCACGGGCGGCTGGAGGTAAATCAGCATGTTCCGGCAGCTCACGAGGTGCACGCGCGTGAACGGCGCGTCCTTGATCACGTTGTGCTGAGCGAACACCACCATCTGCCGTATTTCCGGCGAAACCTGGAAGCTTTGGCCCCGGCGCAGGAAATGCCGCTCGAGACGCTCGGGGGAGACACCGGCGACCGCCTGCTCGTCGTAGAGCGCGCGTGTCGCGACCTCCAGGGAGCCGCGGTGGACGTCGGTCGCG
Source organism: Polyangiaceae bacterium (assembly GCA_029266615.1). GTDB lineage: Bacteria > Myxococcota_A > Polyangia > Polyangiales > Polyangiaceae > PMG-095. The sequence goes on along the minus strand of JAQSWN010000069.1, from coordinate 28,020 downwards.
AAGATTTTTACGGGCCGCTCGCCGAGCTGCTGCCCGAGCTCGAATAGGAGAATCGCCAGTGAGTAAACTTCTTCGCCGGTGGCGCACCCGGGGACCCACACCCGGAGCGGCGCGCCCTTGGGAAGCGTGTGCCAAAGCTCCGGTAGCACGCTCTGCTCCATCAATAGAAACGCTTCATGGTTTCTGAAAAAACGCGTGACGCCGATCAGGAGGTCTCGATAGAGGACGTCCAGCTCCTCGCGCTCGGCGCGCAGTCGCTTCACGTACTCGTCGAGGTTCTCGGCGCGAGACAGCTGCAGCCGTCGCTCGATGCGACGGGTCACCGTGCTCGGCTTGTAGTGGGTGAAGTCGATGCCGAACTCTTTCTCCAGCATGCGATACACGGCCGACATGCCCTGATCGCTCTCTTCCGCAGTGTCGCGGCCCACATTCGGGTCGTCCGCGCGGGCCAGCAGAAAGCGTGGCATTTCCTGCGGAGGCAGGACCGCATCCGCCACGCCCGCATCGCGCGCCGTTCGCGGCATGCCGTCGAACTGCGCGCTCTCGGCGTCCTGGATGATCACGAGACCGCCCGCGTCGTGCACGTCGCAGATACCGCGCGAGCCGTCACTACCGCCGCCGGAAAGCACAATCGCCGCCGCCCGCGCCTCGCAGTCCTGGGCCAGCGAGCGGAAGAACACGTCGATGGGCAGAGAGAGCTCTTGGTCGCGCCCGCGGTCGCTCAGCAGGAGCCGCCCCTGCGCGATGATCATCTCCTTCTTGGCCGGGATCAGGTAAATGCGATCCCGCTCGACCGCGACGCCGTCCTCCACCAAGTGCACGGGCAAGCTGGTTTTCCGCGAGAGGATCTCATCCATCAAGCTGCGGAAGTCGGGGGACAGATGCTGCACGACCACGAAGGCCATTCCCGAGTCCAGGGGCACCTGCTCGAAGAACGCTTCGAGCGCCTCCAGCCCGCCTGCCGAGGCGCCGATTCCGACGACCATCCGAGGCGGCTTCCTGCTCAGGACCGGGGGTTCCGGATTCATAGCGGCGGTGTGCTGTTCCATCGCGGCACGTCCGCCCCAGCACGCCCCGTGCCAAAATCCGACAAGCCTAATTGACGCTTGGTCGTACGTCCGACACTCTCGAGGGTGGTGCGTCTCGTCACGAGGCGGCGTGGCGTGTGGCAAGTAGTCTCGTCTGTCTAACCTTGACGAACCTTCCCTTTGGCCAGAGTGAGACAAGGTCGCGCGGAGGTGGGCCGCCCAGCGGGGCGGCCCCAACGGGAACTCGGCCTACCCTGGTCCCCGTTGTCCGCCGCCGCGCGCCGCGCCCGGCGCTGCCACACATCGACTCGCGCCGCCTGCAGACTTCGATTCTGCGGTCGACGATGACTCGAGTCCTCAGCCCTTCGTTTCACCGACCTGAGCGACCAGGAAGTACGCGCATCCGCAGGCGTGGCGCGCGCCCAGAGCGCTTGATGTCCGGGTCATTGAAGTTTTGTCAGAAGAAATGCCCTTGTCGCTGGGCCCCGCCTTTTCACGTCGTCTCGGCTCCAACTAGGTGGAAAATACTTTGACCACGCTCGCACGTCGCGATCAGGATTCCGGCCTCGGGACACAGGGCGTGTGCGCCGCATCGCTACCGCCCCACCTCGCCCGCTCGGAACCCTCAGGTGAACTCAATGACGGACTCGTCGCCGCAGTACGAAGCGCAGCTGATGCGCAAACTGACGTGGAAAGTCGTACCTTTCCTGTGCCTCTGCTTCATGGCGGCGTTCCTCGACCGGGTGAACGTCGGCTTCGCCAAGGAGCAGATGCAGAAGGACCTGAACATGGACGCTCAGGTCTACTCGCTCGGCGCGGGCATCTTCTTCGTCGGCTACTTCTTGTTCGAGGTTCCGTCCAACCTCATCTTGGCGAAGGTGGGCGCGCGGAGCTGGATCGCGCGAATCATGATAACTTGGTCGATCATCAGCGCGTCCTTCGCGTTCGTGCAGAGTGAGACTGCGTTTTACGTGCTGCGCTTCCTGCTCGGCGCGGCGGAGGCGGGCTTTTTTCCCGGGGTCATCTACTACCTGACCAAATGGTTCCCGAGCGCTTACCGCTCCCGCACCATCGCGCTGTTCATGATGGCGGCCGCCGGCACCGGCATCATCGGTGCGCCGCTCTCCGGCCTTCTCTTGGATTTGGACGGCGTAGCCGGGCTGCGCGGCTACAAGTGGCTGTTCCTGGTGGAGGCGCTGCCGTCACTCGTCCTCGGCATCATCTTGTTCCTCCGCCTGCCGAATGGTCCGGAAGAGGCGAAGTGGTTGGACGCGGGGGAGAAGAAGTGGCTGAACGAACGGCTCGAGCAAGATCGCATTGCGGCGGGGCCGAGCGCACACACCTCCTTCGCGCAAGCGCTGACCGATCCGCGCGTGCTCGTGCTGTGCTTCGTCTACTTCACTCACGTCTTGGTAGGCTACGGGCTGGACTTCTTCTTGCCGACGCTCATCAAGGGCTCGTTCAAAGACGCTTCTTCGTTCGTCGTCGGCTGCATCACGGGCATCCCGGCCGTCTTCGCGATCATCATCATGGGGCCGTACGGGCGTTCTTCGGACCGTCGCGCCGAGCGCAAGTGGCACTACGCGCTCGCGGTTTGGTGGGCGGCTATCGGACTCGTCGTCGCGAGCTTCAGCCCCCCCGCCGCCTTGAGCGTCATCGCGCTCGGCTTCGTCGTGGCTGGGCGTTGGAGCGCGGTCGCCCCGTTTTGGGGTCTAGCTACGACCTTCCTGAGCGGCTCGGCGGCGGCGGGGTCCATCGCCTTGATCAACGCCGTCGGCAACTTGGGGGGCGTGTGCGGCCCCTACATCATGGGCTGGTCCGAGAAGCACCTCGGCTCACACGATTGGGGCATGCGCCTGCTCGCGCTCCTCGTATTCTTTGGCGGACTGATTGCTACCTTCATCAAGGTGAAGCCGGCTGTCGTCGGCAAGCCGCTCTCCACGGAGGCGCAGATCGCCGAAGTGCAGTCCTGAACGGGCCGTGACGGAGCTCAGCCCTCCTGGGCCCGAGGTATCGAGAGGGTGGCGAGCGCGCCGCCCTCCGCGCGGTTCTGGATGGTGGCATCGCCGCCGTGAGCGCGTGCGATGCGTCGCACCAGCGATAGCCCGAGCCCGAGCGCGCCGCGTGACGACGCCTGACCGTCCTGCGAGCCGCGATAGAACGGGTCGAAGCCGTGGGACAGCGCTTGCGCGGAGAGCCCGGCGCCGCGATCGGCCACGTCCACGCAAACGTGGGTTCCGTTGGCCCGCAACGTGAGCGACTCGACGCCGCCCGCGTGGTGCTGCGCGTTCTCGAGCAAGTTACCGAGCGCGCGAGAGAGCAAGGTTGCGTCCCCGCGCACGGTGGCGCAAAGCGAGGTATCGGTCAGGAGCTGGGGCGGTAGACCGGCGCGCTCGAGAGAGCGGAGCGCGACGTCACGCGCGCACAGCACCTGCAGGTCAAGCGCCTCGAAGTCCAGGCGGGAGCTTGCCAGCAGCTTGCCGACCAAGTCGTCTATCTCCGCCACTTCTCGCTCGATTTTGGCGTGGAGATCCGGGGTCGGGGAGCCACCTTGGAGCAGCTCCGAAAGGACGCGCAAGCGCGCCAATGGGCTGCGGATTTCGTGGGAGACGGAAGCAAGGAGCTCGCGCTGGTCACGGAGCTGGCGCTCGATGCGCTTGGCCATCTCGTTGATGGAGTCGGCCAGAATGCCGACCTCGCCTTTGTGATGGTAGCCGAGCCGCACGCGGCTCTCGAGCTTCCCTTCGCCGATCTCGCGCGTGACCCGCGTGAGATCTTGGAGTGGGCGTGTGATGTGGCGAGCCAGCTTGCCGGTCGCGGCCCAAATCGTCAGGAATGCGGCGAACAGCGTCGCAAGCCCGGCGTACCAGCGCGGCCCGCGATTCTGGAGGCAGCCGTGGACCGTGCCCAGGGCGACACCTCCGCGCTTCACCTCCAACCTCACCGCGCCGTCGCGGCACTCCTGGCCCACCGCGTTCAGCAGCTCGCCTCGTGTGTCTTCCACCCGGAGCGAGGCGTCGAAGGCTTGGGCTACCGCCTCGGTCAGCTCCCGCCTCGCGTCTGCGTCCCTCCACACCTGCGCGAAGCGACCGGACGCGAACTGCTCCAAACGCTGGGCGTCCTTACGCCAGCCGTGGGTGTCGGGGGAGACGAGGCGCATCACCCCGAAAGCAACGCAGCAGGCCATGAACGTGGTGAAGCCGAACCACCAGAACAGCCGACGCTGCAGCTTGAAATCGTGGCGGGCGTGAAAGCGCCGATGGCGGCGCTGCAGCTCGCGCAGGCTCATTCGCGGGTCAGCACGTAGCCGACTCCCCGCACGGTCTTGAGCAGCACCGCGTCGTCGTCTCCGAGCTTCTTTCTGATGTGGGACACGTGCACGTCCACCGTTCGGTCGCTCACGTTCACGTCGCTGCGGCCGGCGAGCTCGAGCAGGTTGCTGCGCGGCACGACTCGGCCTGCACGCCGTGCCAGGGCCAACAAGAGGTCGAACTCCAGGCCCGTGAGCTCCACGGCTCGCCCGTCTCGAAGCACGCTACGCGCCGCGACGTCGAACGCCATGGTCCCCACCGTGAGCTGCTCCTTGTTGGGATCCACTTGAGTGCGTCGCAGCACCGCTCGCAGCCGGGCCAGGAGCTCCCGAGGACTGAACGGCTTCGCCAAGTAGTCATCCGCGCCGAGCTCGAGGCCGACCACGCGGTCGGTCTCGTCGCCTTTGGCGGTGAGCATGATCACCGGAATCTGGCTCTTCTCTCGGAGACGCTTGAGCAAGCTCAGGCCGTCTAGGCCCGGCAACATGACGTCCAAGAGCACGGCGTCGAACGACTCTCCGCTCTCCAGCGCCTTGAGACCGAGCGGACCCGTGGCGGCCCGCTTGGCGATCACTCCATTTTCGGTGAGGTACTGCGCGAGCAGCTCATAGAGTCGCTCGTCGTCGTCCACGATGAGCACGTTCAGGTCCATGGCACGAGCCGAGGATGCCACGGGTCGTTGGCCAGGCGTAGGGCCCTCGGTCATGAAAGCCTCGAGCCCGACGACGACGGCGGCGGTCATGGCTTCGTCCCCGAGCTGGCTTTTTGGCCGTAGACGCGCAACGCCGACTCGGTGCAGGCGTCCGCCACGCGCCGCTCGAACTCCGCGCGACGGCCGAAGTGCTCACGGCCGGCGTGGAGCCGCGCGAAGCCCGCCCCGAAGCCCGCGACCGCGCCCACCGCGAGCAGCACCATCAAAAGTGTTCTGCGCATCTGAGGTCCTTTCAGCAACCCGCGTAGCGGTGAGGCCCGGACTCGATCATGTCGGCGAGCTGCTTACGCTGTTGCTCGTCTAGCGTGGTGTGCACCTTCTCGGCCGTGTCGAGCAGGGACGCGCGCAGCTTCTCGATGACCTCGTCGTGCTTGGCGAAGACGCGATCGATGGTCTCCTTGTCGAGCTCCGGCGCGCGCAGTGCCTGCGCGAGGTCGGTGCGGGTGCTTCGCATGTCGCCGCGTAACCCGTACGCCTCTTCCTTGAGGTCGAAAATGGCCTCGCGGATCACTTTTTCTTGTCCGGGCGTCGTGTCCAGCCGCTCCAGAACGCGTCGCAAGAAGAAGCGGCCGCCGAAGCCGCCTCGCCCCCGGCGAAAACCGCCATAACCGAAGTAGCGGCGATGGTGGCCGCGTCGGGCCACCGCGACCAGCCCCATCAAACACGCGGTACCGATGAGAAAACCGAACATTTCCTACGTTCCTTTCCGGCCGGCGGGAGCTCCATGGGAGCCGCCGGCTTCGGTTCAGAACGTCGGTCTCGAATGTGAAGGGCGTACTCGGCCCTCGGTAAAGAATTGTTGAGCGGGAGCGCTACGGTTCCAGCACGAGCAGGACTTGCTCTTTCGCCGGAAACTCGAACTCGGCTTCCGCGCAAATCTGCTGCTGCTCGGACTTGCAGCCGTACTCCGAGTCTCCCAAGTTCAGGGGGGCGCAGGCTCGGGCCTTGTACCGGCCCGGTTTCACGCAGGCCTGTCGCTGGCAGGCCATGTGGTCCCCGCAGGTATCCTTGGCGAGGTACGTCCCCATCCATTCGAGCTCGCTGCCGGCGGCGCCGAGCGCGGTGGGCAAGCACGCGGCCGCGCCGCACGTTTGTACCTCACACGTGTCGCAGCTGGCGGTGCCGCAAGCGGCCGAAATGGAGAACGCGGTCGCGCCTTCGGCGTCCGTAATGGTGAGCCAGCCGGTGCCGCAGCTCGCGTCGCACAGGTAGTCCTTCGGGAGCTTGGGGCTCGGCAGCATGCGGATGGTCACGCTGCCGCTCGCGCAATCTTCCGCCGCAGCGCCGCCGCTCGCCGGAGGCGCTGCCATCGTGCCGCCGCTGCTGGTTGCGCCACTGACATTGGTTGCGCCACCGACATTGGTTGCGCCACCGACACCGGCGGGTCCTCCTGCGAAGTTGCCGCCGACGCTCAGGCCGCGAGAGCCGCCGGAGCCCTTGTCGTTCAGCGAGGGGCTCTCGGAGAGGTCTCCGGCGCCCGCGTCGCTTTCTTTGTCGCGAGTCGAGAATTGTCCGCCGCTGCAAGCCGTAACGGCCAGCGCGGTCATCCACAACCAGGCGCAGACGTGAATCTGACGCATCTAACCTCTGAAGCTGAACAAGCGCGGAGCACAGTCCGCCAGTAACGGCGGGCAAAGAGTTACTAACCGAAGGAGTGTAGCGCGCGCTCGGAGCTTTGTCCTACCCTCCGCCGTCGAATGCGTCGCACGGTCATCGGTTTCCTCTGCGAAACGGGCTTCGGGCTCGTCGGGCTGCTCGCCCTTGCGGCGAGCTGTGTCGACGCTTCTTCGCCTCCCGCGAAGGCGCAACCGGCGCGGCCTACACCGTCCCTGAAACCCGTACCCCCGGTCGGACCATGGCTGGTGGAAGATTTCGAGTCGCCGCAGGGCAAATCGGGTGGGTTCTGGTGCGCCTTCGATAGCAACGGCATCGGCACCCACGTCAGCCCCGACCCTTTCGTGCTCACCCCGGCAGGAGCGCCGCCTTCGCCTGGCTACGCCGCGCGGTATTTCGGCACGGTGGGGGACAATCGGCCGCCCTACTCCTGGGCGCAGCTCCAGGTGTTCTTGAGCGCCGGCAAGGCGCCGCGGGACCTGCGCGGCTTCCGGAGCGTGCGCTTCTGGGCCAAGGGCGACGGCGGGCGCTACTCCGTCGTGCTCGCGAAGGCGGCGGTCACGGACTACGACCATTTCAAGCAAGATTTCGTCGCCCCCAGCGCGTGGACGCAGGTAACGCTGCCGCTGAGCGGCTTCACGCAAGCCGGTTGGGGGAAGAAGTTTCCCACCGTCTTCGACGATGTGGTGCAAGTTCAGTTCTCGCCCGCGGCCTTTTCTCGTCCGTTCGAGCTCAGCATCGATCACGTAGAAATGAGCCCGGAGGACGTCGTTCTCACTCCGGTGGGTTATGATACGCAGAACTGGTTCGCGTACCACGGTACGGATCCGCAGAAGCGCCGCGGCACCGCCCTGGACGTGAGCCGGCTGCTTTCCGCGCCGGCTGGCAAGCACGGCCCGGTGCAACGCCGCGGGGAAGAGTTCGTCGTCGGCAACAAGCCGATTCGCTTTTGGGGAGTGAACTTGGTCGCGGGCGCCAACTTCCCGACTCACGCCGAGGCCGACCACACCGCCGAGCTGTTGGCTCAGCTGGGCGTCAACATGACGCGTCATCACCACATGGACGCCGCGTGGTCACAGCCCAACTTGTTCGGCAACGCCGGAGGCACGCTCAAGCTGGACCCAGAAGCGCTGGAGCGCTTCGACTACTTCGTCGCGGCCTTGCAGAAGCGCGGCATCTACCAGTTCATCGACCTGCTCGTGCATCGCAAGCTGGGCGAACAGGACGGCGCGCTCGCGCCCACCGACCTCACTGCCGGGCTCAAGATCGAAGGCCAGTTCGCGCCGCAGCTGATCCAGCTCCAAGAGCAATTCGTGGAGCAGCTGATGGGTCACGAAAACCCGTATACGAAGCGCCGCTACGCCAAAGATCCTGCGGTCGCGCTCGTGGAAGTCATCAACGAAGACAGCCTCTTCTGGATTCAGAGGGAAGGTGAGTTTGCGATCGCGACCCCGGAGTACCGCGCCCTGCTCGCCAAGCAATTCTCCGAGTGGCTCGGCCGGCACGTCCCCGGCGGTCGCGGCGCGCTTGCGACTCGCTGGGCGCCGGACGAAAAGGGGGGCAAAGGTTTGGAGGCCTCAGAGGACCCGGCGCGCGGCAACGTGGACGCGGTGGTTCAGTTCGGCGGGGACGACCCGAAGCGTCTGAGCCGAGCGCGCGCGACCGACACCCTGCGCTTTTATTACGACACCGTGCTCGCCTACTACCGGCGAATCCAGGAAAAGCTCGGGCAAGTAGGGTATCGCGGGCTCGTTACCGGGAGCAATCACTGGGTGGAGACTCCCATCGACCTCTACGTGAACGCGCAGTTGGACTTCGTGGATCGCCACGCCTACTGGGCCCACCCGAATGGTGGCTGGGGCTACAACACCGAGATCTCGTGGGAACCAGGCTCGTTGCTCAAGGACGCCGGGCTCGGCGTCGTCGGCTCCCTCGCGACGCGGCGCGTGCGCGGCTTGCCTTATACGGCGAGCGAGTGGCAGACCTCGGCCCCGAACGACTACCGGCAAGAAGGCGTGCTGGTCATGGGCGCGTACGGGGCGCTCGGCAATATGAACCCGATTCAATTCGCCTTCAGCCACGGCGCGGGGAGGCGCGCGGACGCGATCGACCGCTTGTCGTCGAACTTCGACGTGATCGAGCAGCCCACGATGCTCGGGGCTTGGCCCGCGGTTTCGCTGCTCTTTCATCGGCGCGACGTGAGCTTGGCGAAGCAAGAAGCCGTGCTCGGCATCAGTGACGCGCAAGTGTTCGACCCTTTGTTCCGCGCGGGTCCGCCCAAGGAGCTCGCTCGCTTGGGCAGGACCGGCGTCGGCTTCGGTCCCGGCGGTCAAACCGAGCAGCAGCTGCAGCAGCTGGTCGCCGCGAGCATCAAAGACGGCGTGGCGCGCGCCAACGACGGCGAGCTCGTGCACGACGCGAATCGCGGCACCTTACAGGTGGACACCGCCCGCACGCAGGCGTTCGCAGGCTTCAAACCGGCTCAAAAGGTGACACTCGGCAACGTGGCGCTCCAATTGGAGAGCCCCTTCTCGGTCGTTATCCTGACCGCGCTCGAGGAGCAGCCAATCAAGAGCGCCAAGCGACTGCTCCTGACGGCGTTGGGTAATGCCGTGAACACCGGGATGACGCTCGCGCCGGGACGAAATCGGCTCGTAAACGCGGGCTCGTCACCCGTGCTGGTGGAGCCCATCGTGGGGCGCTTGGAGTTGATCGGCCTGGTCGGGAAAGAGCCAGTCAAAGTGTACGCGCTCGGGCCGAACGGAGAGCGCGACCACGCGGTGCCCGTGCTGGAGAGCGTGGCCGGGCCGAGCTTCGAGCTTTCGGCCGCGCACCGCACCATGCACTACGAAATCGTGCGCGAGTAGCGAAGCTTCGGGTTAGAGTCGCGGCTCGAGCGGCCTGGGTCCGCTCCCTCTTTCGATGGGCGACGAGAAGGATCCCAGCGCTTCAGGCTCAGTAGAAGTCGAGCCGTCGGCGTCACCTTCCGCCAGCGTGGCACCACGACCGGTGAGCGTCGTGCCGCGTCCTGGTAGTGGCAGTAGCGGCCCCCCCAGCTCGCGCATGCCGCTGCCTCCTTCCGCTCGGGCAACCTTGTCGGGATCGGGAGCCTTCCGTTCCGTGCCTCCACCTCCACCGGTGCGTCGCTCCGCAAGCTCCGTTCCCGCCCCTTCGGTGCCGAGCGGCACATCGCAGTCCGGAGCCGTGGCGGCCTCGCCGAGCGTCGTCCCGCGCGCCCCCGCCACGCCTCCTCCGCCGCGCGAGAGCCAATCGGTGCCGCCCAGCTACACCCGCGCACCCGCGTCGCCGCTCGGGTCGAGTATCGCCGCTCAGCTCGAACAGCGCCTCGGCGCTGCGCAGCTGGAGCTACGTAAGCTCGGGAGCGAACGTCACACGTTGCGCGCGCGGCTGCGGCGCGAGGCGGATCGGGTGCAGGAGCTCGAGTCTGCGTTACGCGCGGAGGCGCAGCTGCGTCAGCAAGCCAGCGGCGAGCATCAAGCGGCGCTAGCCGGCTTGCGCAACCGGTTGACCGAGCTCGAGGTCCGTAGCGCTGCTGAGGTGTCCCGGCTTTCGCGCGAGCTCGAGGCCGCGCGCAACGGCTCCGCTTCCACGCGGAATGGCTCCGGGCCTCCGGAAAAAACGCCCCAAGGGCTGCGGCGGATCCGAGGCATCGGTCCCGCCTACCAGCGAGCGCTCGAGGCGCTCGGGGTGACGCGCGTGGAGCAAATCGCGGCGTGGACGCCCAGCGATCTGCAAGCCACCGCCTTGAAGCTCAAAGTCCGCGTGGAGCGAATCGTCAAGGACGATTGGGTCGGTCAAGCCAAGGCCCTCGAGCGCGACGCGGAAGCCGAGGGCTGGGATTGATACCGGGCGACGGAGCTAGGCGCGTTGCTTCGCGCGTCGCGTCAACCGCTCGAATTCCTCGAGGAATTTTTGGCCGTCGTGCGTCTTGGCGATAGCGCCAACCGCGCCAGTTCGCTCCAGCACGGAGCTGAGCGCCGAGCTGTCGAGGCTGGAATGAAGGATGACAGCCGTCTGATTGGTCGTGTGACTACGGCGCAGGAGCTGCCCGAGCTCTCCTCCGCTGAGAGCCGGCATCATCACGTCCAGTAACAAGAAATCGGGCTGCTCGCGCGCCACCCACTGAGACGTCCCAATCGCGTCCGAGCGGACGTGCACGTCGTAGCCGGCCTCTTGCAGGCGCTCCCGAACGACCTCCAACGTGACGGGGTCGTCATCCACTACGAGTACCTTGCCACGTCTGCGGGCGTGTATCGAAGGCGAGTCCGGTTTGGGGCTCGGGGCGCTCATCCTGCACACGACAAGAACGGTCGGCTTTGGCAGGGATTAAGCCCACTTCTAGGGGCGCTTTGGGCAATTGGCTCTTAGGACACCGCGTCCTTCGACCGTATCGACCTGAGACCGTACGAGATGACGTCACGTCGCTCCCTCGTCCCACCACCGGCCGCGAGTGCCGAGCCGATCGCCACGCGGTCCCGCGAGCGGCGGCGGCTGCTCAGCGGTTCTCGGTTGCGGCGGGTGCTCACGCTGTTCGTGGTCGCGCTGCTCCTCGCGCTCTCGGGGCTGAACCTCGTGCTCGTCTCCCGCATTTTCGACACGCTCACGCCCAAGGTTCAGTCCGACCTGGAGTGGAAGGCGCGCCGCGGCGCTAGCGAGCTCGCGCACGCTACCGAGCTTGGTATCGTCGTCGCTGACGAGCGCGAGATCAAAAGCTCGCTCGGCGGCTACGACCGCGATCCGGACATACTCGCCATCGTCGTGACCGACATGACGGGGAAGGTGCTCGCTACCCACGGACGCCCGCCCGAGCCGGCCCGCGCGCTCTTTTCGTCGCCCGCCCGCTCGCTCCGAAGAGCGTCGGACTACTACGTTTCCTGGGTGGAGGTGACGATCGAGGGTGGTCCGGTCGGACGCGTCGCGGTGGTCGTGTCCACCGAGCAGCTCCGCGCGGGAGACCAACTCAAGCGAAACATGTTGCTCAGCGCGGCCGGGGGCGGAGTCGTCGCATTTCTATTCGCGCTCCTCTTCGTCAACTTTTACATTGGGCCCATCATCACCGTCACGCAGCATGCGTTCGACCGGCTGGAAAAGACGACTGCCAAAGCGCTCGAAGCCGCGCGGCTCAAGAGCGAGTTCTTGGCCAACATGAGCCACGAGATTCGCACTCCGATGAACGGCGTCCTGGGCATGATCGAGCTTTTGTCCCGCACGGCGCTGAACGACAAGCAGCGCCGCTATCTCTCGACTCTGCAGACCTCCGCCGGGGGGCTCATGTCCGTCGTCAACGACATCTTGGACTTTTCCAAGATCGAAGCCGGCAAGATGGAGCTTCGGGAAGAGACGTGCCGCGTTCGTGCGCTCGTGGACGAGGTGACCGAGCTCTTCGCGGCGCGCGCGGAGCTGCGCGGCCTGCGGATCGAGGCAGAGGTCGACGCGGACGTACCGACGCAGGTCGAAGCGGATACCGAGCGCGTTCGACAGGTGCTCTCGAACCTCGTCGGCAACGCGGTGAAGTTTACGGACGCCGGGAGCGTCACCGTGCGCGCGTCCGTCGACGAGTACAAGGGGCAGGTATTTCAGCTGCGCTTCGAGGTGACGGATACCGGCGTCGGCATCGAGCCCGCGCTCCAGAGCAAGCTGTTCGAGGCGTTCTCCCAAGTGGACGGCTCCCTCACGAGGAAACACGGCGGCACCGGACTTGGCCTCGCCATCTGCAAGCAGCTCGTCGGGTTGATGAAGGGGCGCATGGGCGTGACCAGCGAGCCCCGAAAGGGCAGCACTTTCTGGTTCGTGCTGCCGCTCCGACGCTTGGAGTCTTCCGGCAACGTGCAGCTGCCGGTCGCGTTGACACCGCGGCCTCTCGCGGCGCCGCCTTCCTCTCGAGCCGGCGCGACCCGCAAGATCTTGGTCGCCGAGGACAACCCCATCAACCAAGAGGTCATACGTGAGGTACTGTCCGAGCTCGGTTACGAAGCGGACATCGTCGACAACGGACGCTTGGCGCTCGCCGCGCTAGAGCGGCAATCGTACCCGCTCGTGCTGATGGACTGTCAAATGCCAGAGCTCGACGGGTACGGAGCCGCCCGCGAGATCCGTCGTCGTGAGGTTTCCGAAGGCCGCATTCCGCTCATCGCCGTTACCGCTCACGCGTTCGAAGGCGAGCGAGACAAGGCGCTTGCGGCGGGCATGAACGACTACGTCACCAAGCCGATCAGCGCGGCCGTCCTCGGCAGCACCATCGAGCGTTGGTGGCCCAAGGAGCTCAGCCGCAAACCCGAATCCGGAGCGCGACCCGCATCCCTTCGCGCCGAGGCGCCCGAGGCGCCCGAGGTCTTGTTGGACCCGAGCGTGCGCCGCAGCGACGGCGTGGCCAAGGTATTTTTGAAGCACGTGCCCGCGCAAATCGACTCCATTCGCGCCGCCGTCGCGACCGCGGACGGGGAAATGCTCCGAAATGCTGCCCACAAGCTGAAGGGAAGCTGCTTGGCGGTGGGCGTGCCGCGCATGGCCGCCCTCTGCGCGGCGTTGGAAGAGGGACGCGGGGAGGCACACACCACGTTCGAGCAGCTGGCAGACGTTTTCTCGCGGGTCGAGCGCGAGCTCTCGGCCAAGCTCGTGGACAAGCCCGACAGCGCCGCGAGCTGACCGTTGGGCAACGAAAGTGAGGCGTTCCGTCGCTCGGCTCCCCGGCCGCGGCTACGGTCGCCCGTTTATTAAAGTCCCAGTTGCTTCCCCGGTCCCGGCTGGCGTCGGTCGCCGCGCGGGCTCAACCCCATCCGCTCCCTAGTAAGGCGCTCATGGTGCATCGCGGCATCCGGACGCGTTTTCGCCTTCGCTCCTTACGCCCGCCGCCGGCCCCGCTCCGCGCACTGCAGCGGTCTACGCGAGCTAAGAAACCGCGCTCCCTTAGGTAAGATATGCGGTGACCGATGTCCCTCGGGGCACGAGGAACCAGGCGACCGCGACCGCGAGCCTGGAACGGTGCGGTCTACTCCCACGGGTGAGGTTGGAGTCTTGGCCTATGGACGCGAAGGCTCGCGGTAGCCCCTCGCTCGGGCCGCGCTTTCCATTGCTAGAGATTTCAAAGGCACGCACGGCCCCCTTGGCCTCATAGTCCCCGTGATCGGAGGTCGCTCCGAGCGGCTACCCCTAGGCGTCGCTAACCTGTCGTCTCGCTTGCAGTGACAGCAGCAACGTCACCACCGGGTGAGCGACGCGGCGTCAGCTGCGGAGCGGAGCGGATGGTGCCGCCCTTCGCCGAGCTGCGCTCACTCGTCAGTTCGCGCGGTGCCGCACGGGCGAAATTCGGACCAGACCAGACGCCTTTTCCTGTGTTTTAGCGTTCCGCCCCTCTAGTGGAGGTCTCTCCGCTGCGGCGGAAAGACACGCTCGCTGCGCGGCGTGCCGGCGCGCGCGGGAGCCCGATGGCGCTCGAGAGCGAAAGGCCCCGCATGTCCCGGCGTGGCTCTCCTCCGAAGCGTGTATTCGGATGACGAAGCAAACCTAAAAGGAAGCGTCACCTGCCCGCCGGCAAACTTACATCGTTGCCCTCCCATGCTGCGCGCCACAGCAGCCCCGCGAGCCGGCGGCGAGATTTCAATTGAGAAAGTGAGCGCTTGCGAGGTACTCATGTCATCCTGTCGTGGCTTCGTCTCGGGCGACGCGCGCGCGTCGCGTAGGTTGCCGAGACAAATCACTCTTCGTTGCTTGTAAGTTCACGAGGTCGAGCATGAGCTGGTCGTCTCCGTTGCGTGCGCTGGGTGTCTGTGGCGTGTGGCTCGCGATCCAAACGGGTTGCGGTGGCAACCCGGAGGTGACCAACGGCGGCCAAGGAACGGACGGCGGTACCGACAGCGGCGGAAGCGCCGGGACGTCCACCGGCGGTAGCCTGGTCATCGGCGTGGGTGGGGAAGGGGACGCACCCAACCAGGGCGGCTCCGGCGGAACGACCCCCACCTACGAGTGCGGCAACGGAGAGATCGAGCCCGAAGAATTTTGCGACGACGGAAACGCGGAGGACGACGACGGCTGCTCTGCGGACTGCAAGACCGTGAACCCGGACTACGACTGTTCGGAAGTGGGGAAGCCCTGCGTCCAGGTCGTCATCTGCGGCAACGGCGTGCTGGAGGGCGAAGAGGCCTGCGACGACGCCAACACCGAGAACGATGACGGCTGCTCCTTCGACTGCGGCGAGCAGGAAGAGGGCTGGATCTGTGTTCGCCCCGGCAAGCCCTGCGTGGAGAAGCCGGAGTGCGGCAACGGCCTGCGCGAACGCGGCGAAGAGTGCGACGACAACGACAAGCAGTCCGGCGACGGCTGTAGTGACGTCTGTAAGATCGAGCCGGACTACTACTGCCCCAAGCCGGGTGAGGACTGCGTCTCCCAAGTTTGCGGCGACGGCACCCGCGTGAAGGGCGAGGAGTGCGACGACGGCAACAAGGCCCTGAACGACGGCTGCTCCGCCGCTTGCAAGGTGGAAGCCGGCTGGCATTGCAACGTCAACGGTTGCAAGCCCGAGTGCGGCGACGGCCTCATGAAAGGCACGGAAGCCTGTGACGACGGCGATGCCATCGGCGGCGACGGCTGTTCCTCGGCTTGCAAGATCGAGCCGTACTTCAAGTGCGCCGGCTTGCCCAGTGCCTGCACTCCCAAGACGGCCGCGGAGCTGTGCGGGAACGGCGACCTTGACCCCATTTTCTCCTTCGACAACACGGCCATGGCCTGGAAGGCCACGGGGCGCGAGGTCTGCGATCCGCCCAGTGCCCTAACAGGTTGCAACGCGGGCTGCGCCAGCGTGACCGCGGTGACGACGCCTTCGGTCTGCGGTAACGGCAAAATCGAAGGGACCGAGACGTGCGAGTCGTCGGACACCGCGGCCTGCAAAAACTGCCAAGTTCAGCCGGGCTACACCTGCACGCAGCCGACCGTCTGCCGCCCGAACCCCAGGTGCGGCGATGGCACCCTGAACCCCGGCGAAGCGTGCGACGACGGCGACGCGATGGGCGGCGACGGCTGTAGCGCCACCTGCACTGTCGAAACTGACTACACCTGCGTCGGTCTCGAACCGTCCGTGTGCGTGAAGCCGGTGTGCGGCAACAGCGCGATCGAGCCGGGCGAGCTGTGTGACGACGGCAACGCGGTCGCCGCGGATGGCTGCAGCGCTTGCAAGATCACGAACGGCTGGGCCTGCCCGTCTCCAGGCGCCCCCTGCATCCCCAAGTGCGGTGACGGCGTGCGCGTCGCGGGTGAAGCTTGCGACGACGGCAATAAAGTGTCGGGCGACGGCTGTAACACGGGTTGCAAAATCGAGCCTGGCTTCAAGTGCCCGACCCCGAACGTCAAGTGTGTGGCGTCCGTCTGCGGCGACACGACGAAGGACGAGGGCGAAGGCTGCGACGACGGCAACAAGATCGCCGGGGACGGTTGCGGTCCCACCTGCCAGCCGGAGCCGACGGTCACGGTCGGTCCGAACCCGAGCGTCAACGTCTTCTGCGGGGACGGTCTGAAGACCGGCGCCGAGGAGTGCGACGACGGCAACACCGTCAGTGGGGACGGATGCGAGAGCGACTGCAAGGAGACGGATGGTTGGACGTGCTCCGCCAAGCTGACCTTGCCGACTTCGCTGGACATGCGGGTCACGTACCGGGACTTCAAGTCCGCCAACGCGCTCACGGCGGGTGGCCATCCGGACTTCCAGTACAACACCTTCTCGCAAGTTCGCGGCATCACCGGCAACGCGTGTACCTCCGCGACGGCCGCCAGCTGCGGCCGGTTGGACGTGAACGGCAAGCCACCGCTCATTCGCACGGGTCAGCAGAACAACGCGACCGGCACTAGCACCGGTACCGGCATCATGAGCGCGGACACCTTCGGCCTCTGGTACCGCAGCACCAATCCGAACAACGTCGCCGGGTACAACGGCGCCATCCAGATTTCTCCGTTCACCAAGACGTTGACGCTGGCTCAACAGGGCGGCGTCACCTCCGAGGTGTACGCATTCTCCAGTGGGAACTTCTATCCCCTGGGTCAGAACGAGGGCTTCGGTCGCATCGGTGCC
Organism: Polyangiaceae bacterium; assembly: GCA_029266615.1. GTDB lineage: Bacteria > Myxococcota_A > Polyangia > Polyangiales > Polyangiaceae > PMG-095. The sequence continues at coordinate 11,277 of JAQSWN010000069.1, read as the reverse complement.
GAGGTGAACCGGTGCGACACGGACGCAGGGGCCAACACCGGCGTCCGCAACCAAGCCAACGCCTGCGGCGGCTGCGACAGCACCTGCCAAAACCGAAACTTCGGCTTCACGAGCGAGCTGCGCTACTTCTTCCAATACAAGGGCGGAGAGCGGCTGACCTTCACCGGTGACGACGACGTGTGGGTTTACGTGAACGGCAAGCTCGCGGTGGACCTCGGCGGCCTGCACTCGGAGCTCAGCGGCCAAGTCGTGCTGGGTGACGACGGCAATGGCACCGCGAGCGCGGACAGCGATTGCTCGGCTCACGGCGTCGCTTTTGCCGCCTTGCCGGACCCGGCGGGCTGCTTCAGCGCGGCCGAGGCCAACAACGCCACTGACTCTCGCTTCGGGCTCACCAAGGGCGGCGTCTACGAAATCGTGCTCTTCCACGCCGAGCGCCACTCCAACGCGTCCAACTTCCGCCTGACTCTGGCGGGCTTCTTGGCGCCGCGCAGCTTCTGCACGACCGAGTGCGGGGACGGCGTGATCGCCGGGACCGAGTTCTGTGACGATGGCGCCGCCAACTCGGACACCGTTTCTGGTGCCTGCAAGACCGACTGCACCATCCGCAATTACTGCGGAGACGGCACGCGGCAGCTGCCGGGAGAAGCCTGCGACAACGGCGTCAACACCGACCTCTACAAGACCGCGGTGTCCGCCCCCAGCGTTTGCGCGCCGGGCTGCAAGGTGCCTCCGTCTTGTGGCGACGGCACGCTGCAAGCAAGCTTCGAGCAATGCGACAAGGGAGGCGCCAACAATAACAACGCCTACGGTCCGGACGAGTGCCGCGCCGACTGCAAGCTCGGCGGCTATTGCGGGGACGGTACGGCCCAGGCCGGCCGGGAAACGTGCGACCTCGGCGCGAACAACGGCAAGACGTACGGGCCGACATCCTGCGGTTACGACTGCAAGCCGGGGCGTCGCTGCGGTGACGGCATCCTCAACGACGCGTCGGAGAAGTGCGACGACGGCGCGATGAACGGCTCCATCGGCTCGCACTGCTCCGTCACCTGCGCCATCGTGCCGTACTGCGGTGATGGCGCGACGAAGGCGCCGGAAGAGTGCGACTACGGCACTAACTTCAACCAAGAGATGCCGGACTACGGCGGCTGCTCGAACCTGTGCACCTGGGGTCCGAAGTGCGGCGACGACGTGACGGATCCGGAAGAGGAGTGCGACGACGGCGCCGCCAACAACAACAGCACGTACGACGGCTGCACCCTCGCGTGCACGTTGGGTCCGCGCTGCGGCGACGGCGTGAAGCAAGCGACCGAGACCTGCGACAACGGCTTCAACGAAGACGACTACGAAGATGTGATGTCGACGACGGAGCAGTGCGGCGTGGGCTGCAAGCGACCTCCGTTCTGCGGCGATGGCAAGAAGCAGGAGGCGTACGAGTACTGCGACGATGGCACCACGACCAACGCGAAGAACCTGTACAACGGCTGCAACAGCAAGTGCGAGTACGGTCCGTACTGCGGCGACAAGCTCGTGCAGACGGACGATGGCGAAACCTGCGACGAGGGCGCAGGCAACGTTGCCTACACGCCGACCAAGGGCGGCTGCAGCTACGATTGCCAACCGGCGCCCTACTGCGGTGACGGCGTGCGCAACGGCCCCGAGCAGTGCGACCTCGGCGCAAAGGAAAACACGGGCGAGTACGGCAAGTGCAAGAAGGACTGCACGTTCGGCCCGCGCTGCGGCGACAACGTCCAGGACAAGGGCGAAGAGTGCGACGAGGGGCCGACCGGTGGCCCCAACTGTTTGAGCAGCTGCAAACGCCGCCCGGTCGTGCAGTAAGCGAGGGTAGGTTTGCCTCCGAATCCGGGCGGTGCGAAAGTGCCGTCCGGATGCGGATCGCGCTTCTCTACCCGCCGCCTTGGAAGATACCCGCCTCGGGTGAGCCGCGCCTTGCGGCGAAAGAGGGCGGCCCGCCTTCGGACTTCCAAGAAGGAGATCTGGACGCGGACTTCTTTCAGACGCCTTACGGCCTCTTGAGTCTAGGCGCCCAGGCGCTGCGAGCCGGGCATCAGGTCAAAGTCTTCAACCTCTCCGCGTTCCCCTGGAGCCAGGTAGAAGAAGCGGTCGCCCGGCTGGAAGCGGATGTATTCGCGCTTTCGTGCTGGACCGCCAACCGTCGGGGCGTCGGTCTCACCGTGAAGGAGATTCGCCGCCGTCACCCGAAGGCGCACATCATCGTCGGCGGGCCGCACGCCACGCCCTTGCCGCGCGAGGTGATGCGCCACTACCCAGAGATCGACACGCTCTGCGAGGGTGAGAGCGAAGCGAGCTTCATGGAGCTGGTGGAGCGGCTTGCGAGCGGGGCGTCCCCCAAGGGTATTGCAGGCACCTGGTATCGAGAGGGGAACGACGTCGTTCAAGGGGCGTCGCGAGACTCGATCCGAAACCTGGACACCCTCGCGTCGCCCCACGCCTATTTCGACACCCACATCTTCATGACGTCGCGCGGCTGCCCGTGGGCCTGCACCTTCTGCGGCGCCGAGAGCAGCTGGGGCCGCGGCTTTCGAGCCAATTCCGTGCCCTACGTGCTGGACGCCCTGGAGCAGGCAACCGCGCGCGCGCGCGTGAAGATGCTGCAAATCAAGGACGACACGTTCACCACGAACAAGAAGCGTGTGCTGGAGCTGTGCCGGGGTATTCGCGATCGCAAGCTCAAGTTCTTGTGGAGCTGTGACACGCGGGTGGACGTGCTGAACGAGGAGCTGCTTTACGAGATGCGCCTCGCCGGCTGTCAACGGCTGAGCCTCGGGGTGGAGACGGGTTCGCCCACCATCCTTCAGAACATCGACAAGAAGATCACCATCGACGAGATCGTCGCGGCCGCGGAGATGGCCAAGAAGTACGGCGTTCACGTCCGCTTCTACATGATGCTCGGAAACCGCGGGGAGACGGCGCAAACCTTCCGCGAGACGTTGGACTTTTTGGCGCGAGCCAAGCCGCACCAGTACATCTTCTCTTGCTTGTCCGTGTTCCCCGGGACGCACGACTTTCAAGACGCGGAGCGCGCGGGCTGGCTCGACCGAGAGCGGTACTTCACGGAAGATTTTCAAGAGCTCAAGGTCCCGTTCGACGCTTCGGACGAAACGACCGCGCTGCTCAACTCCTGGTTTGCGCAGAACAAAGGCCTTCAGGAGGGCTACGTCCCGACTACGGAGGATTGCCGCGCCGTGCTCGCCCGCCTCGGGGACCACGCCCCCGCCCATTTGGACGTCGCCGGCGCCTACTACCAAGACGGCGAGCTCGACCTCGCGGCGGCGCACGCCCAAAAGGCGTTGGAGCACGGCCACCCGACCCCGGGCCTCGCCTACAACTACTTGGCCTGCATCGCGCACCAGCTCGGCGACATCCCCGCCATGCAGCGGCATTTCATGACGGCGGCGAAGACGGACCCGCAGCACCAGGTGCTGATCGGCAACGTGCAGCGCGCGCGCAGCTGGTTTGCAGAGCGCGGGCCGGAGCGAGGCACGGAGCTGCTCCTCGTGGGCAAGCACGACTTTCAGCTGTTGGAACGCACCGAGCAGCCCGCGTTACCGGGCGCGTTGCCAGTCGGATTCGCGGAGTGGGATACGGAGGCGCCGCGTGCGCTCCCGCTCACTGCGGACGAGGGCACCGGCAGCGTGGTGGATCGCCAGCGGCAGCCGATCGAGTTTCGAAGCCGGCGTCTGCCAGTCGCACGCTAAGGCCTACTCCGTGCGGAGCGTGAACGGATAGCGAATCGTCTCCGCCTCGAGCGTGACGTCCAGGAACCACACGTCCTCGCGCAAGCCGTCCGCGGTCCGGGTGAAGTCGAAGCGTAGCTCGGTGCGGGCACCCGCCTGGAGCTCGACCGGTAACTCCTGGCTGAAGCTGAAGTCGGCCAAACCGAGGCGCGACCGAGCGTTCTCGAGCACGATCGGCGCGTCGCATCCGTTCGCGAGCTCCAATCGTTGCGAGCCTTCTGAAAAATCCAGCGCATAGCCAGGCGTGAGCGTCACGCAATCGAAGCGTGCCGAGGGCTGCACCCCGATGGTCCGGTCGAGCGCGTCCGGTTCCAGAGCGATGCCGTCCGCGGGCTCGGAATGCAGGCCGTCCTTCGTCCACTCGAAGCGTAGCTCGTCGCCGGCACGCGCGACGGCGATGGCGAGGAAAGAGCCGTCCGGGGCGGCGGTCGTGGCGAACACGAGCGTGGTCTGATCCAAGTTCGTGATGCGCACGCTCGCGTCCGCCGGCACCGTGCCCGGCGCCCCCGTGATGTACCTGGCGTCGCTCGCCGGTACGGGCTGGTTCAGAGGCAGCTCGCCCTTGTCCACGCCTCCGAGGTCGAACACCGCCGCCGGCGGCTCGGGCATGGGAGTCGCGACGCCGGGCCCGCAGGCGCTGGCCAGGAGCCAAACGCCTGCGGAAAGCCACGCAAAGGGGTACATCGTAAGAAAGCGGGGGCGAGACATCCTGCGCGGCTCCGAGCTCGTGCGTTACGATACGAAGCTTACTTCTGGATGCAATCGGGGTCTTGCGAGATGCACGGGTCGCTCTTCTCCCGCTTGCAAACGCCGTCGGGCAGCTCGATGTACGCGGCGCAGATCACCGGCTCGGCCGGGCTCGGCTCGATGGCGCCCCAACAATCCGGATCTTGGTAGATGGCGCACTCATTGGAGGGGTCGTCCTTGCAAACGCCGTCCGCCTCTTGCGCGATCGCGGCGCAGTAGATCGGAGGAGTGGGCGTCGTGGGCACCCCAGGCGCCGAGCGACCGCAGTCGGGATCCGAAAGGTACACGCAAACATTGGAGGGATCGTCTTTGCAGACGCCGTCCGGAGCTTGGGCAATCGCCGGGCACTCGATGGCAGGCTCGACTACGGCCGCGCAATCCGGATCTTGGCCAATACAGGGGTCATCCGCGCGCCGAGTACACAAGCCGTTGGCCTCCTCGAGGAACAAGGCGCACACGAAGCCGTCGCTGTCCGGCGTGCAGTCCTTGCTGTCCGCATCGCGACAGAAGGTGTCGCACTCGCCATCTCCGTACCAACCCTCGCTCGCGCACACATCGCCCGAGGGCGGGCGGGGCGAGCTGGCGCGCGCCTCGGCCGCGGCCCTCTTCAGCTCCTGTGTCGCGCTTTCCCCGCCATCACCGCCTCGGGTCGTTTGCCCACCCGAACAACCCACCGCCAACAAGAGCAAGCCACACAAAAACTTCGTCTTCATTCGCTACCTCCACCCTGCACCCAGCAAGGCCCATGCCCACGCGGATCACCAGATAAGTTCAGTGAAAACAAATGGTTGCGTCGGGGAGACCTGTTCCAAATTGTTCCATGTCGTTCCACTGCCTGCCGAGTGGTACAGTCGCGCATGTCGCTCAGTCCGGGGGATCTCCTCCAAGGCCGCTACCGAGTCACGGGAGCCATTGGCCGAGGGGGCATGGGCTCCGTATTTGCGGCCGACGACGAGGGCCGAGGGGCGCGCCTCGTCGTCAAGCAGCTGCGCCTGGACGCCCCCGAGCTGCTCGAGTCGTTCCGCGGCGAATTCGCGTTGCTCGCCCGGTTGTCGGATCCCCACTTGCTGCGCGTGCTGGACTTCGGGGCCGAGCGACTGCGCGGGGAGGTGCACCACTACTACGTCGCAGAGCGGGTGGAGGGAGTCACGCTGGCCGATTGGAGCGCGCGCTCCACCGCGGCGCAGCGCTTGCGAGCAGTGGCAGACGCCGTGAGCGGGCTCGCGGCGCTGCACGAGGCTGGCATTCGCCACGGCGACTTCACTCCGAGTAACGTGCTGGTGGATCAAGAGGGGGCGGGGGTGCTCATCGACTTGGGCTGCGCCCGGCCCTTCGGCGCTACGGAGCACCTCGCCGGCACCGAGGGTTATTGGGCGCCCGAGCTGTTAGCGGGGCGCGGCGGCGACGCGCGCTCCGACCTGTTTGCGGTGGGCGCCACTCTACGCTCCGTGTTGGCGGGCGTGGAGGCGCCCGGCAACGTTTTGCGGCTCACGGAGCGCTTGCTGCGCGAAGACGCCGCGGCTCGTCCCCAGACCTGCGCTGAAGTGCTGGAGATCCTCGGTCGGAAGCGGACGCGGCGTGCGCGCGTCTGGGGGCCACCGCGCTTTTTGGGACGACAGTCCGAGCTGCTCCGCTTCGAGCAATGGCTGCTTACGTTTCAAAGCGGCGACGCCGGGCCGCGGGTGCTGCAAGTGTGCGGGGCGCCCGGCATGGGCTCGTCGCGCTTGCTGCGCGAGCTCGTGTGGCGCGCGCAGCTCGGCCTCAGCGTGCTGCGCGGCGCGCCGGGGGAGGCCGTGTCCCGGCTGCTTGCGACCGCGCTCGGGCTGAATGAGGCGGTGACCGCGCGGCGCGGAGCTTTGGCCGGAGCGAGCATGCTGGCCCAGCGCGCGGAGCCGCTCCTCCTCGTCGTGGAGGACTTCGAACGCTTGCCGAGCGAAGAGCGAGAGCTGCTCGTGACAATCTCGCGCTCACTTTCGCCGAGCGGGAGCCTGGCGCTGCTCGTCTCGTCGCGCTCACCCCTTCCTGCGGCCGCCTCGCTGACCCTCATCTGCGAGCCCCTTCCGGAGGACGCGGTACGGGCTTGGGCAGCGCCGCACTTGACGGACAGCCGCCTGCGCGAGCTCCTGCGCGCGGCCGGAGGGAAGCCCAAGCGCATCGAGCAGCTGCTGCGCGACGAGCACGGAGGCGCTGCTGACGCCGGTCCGCTCGGGAGCGCACCGGGGATGCCACCACTGCCTCGCGCCGAGCTCTCGACGTTGGCTTTGGTTCACGTTCTCGGCGCGCGAGTGACGCCCCGGCTACTCGGGTTGGGCTGGACAGTGCTCGAACCACTGCTCGACGGAGGATGGCTGGAGCGCGAAGGAGAGGAAGTCGAGCTCTCGGTGAGGGCGCGCAGCGCGGTGGCGGAGGGCGTGCTGTCCGAGTCGGAGCTTTCCCGTGCTCACCAGCGCGCGGCCGAGCTGTGGGGGAGCGTGGAGCTTTCCGCCGAGACCAGCGTCGGACAAGCTCGAGTGATCCATCACCTCGCGCTGGCGGGAGAGGTCGCGCGCGCGGAAGCGTTGCTGCGGGACGAGCTCGACGCGCTCGGGCGTGGACCGCGTGGGAGCGGGCTTTTGCTCCTCCCGCTCATCACTCGGAGCCAGCGCTCCGACCTGCTGCTCGCGCTTTCCGAATTGCTGCTCGAGCTCGGCGAAGCTCGCGCCGCGCTCGCGGCGGCGGCTCGCGCGGCCCCCCGAACCAAAAAGGCAACCCATAAGCGCCGCGCGCTACTGCTCGTCGCGGACGCGCTGTCGCGCCTCGGCAAGCCGGCACGAGCCGAGCGACTCCTCGTTCGCCGCTTGCAAACCGAGCCGCTCGGTGAGGATACGACCGAGCTGTTGCAACGCCTGGCGCGCGCGCGGCTCTCGCGGGGGGACTACCGCGGGGCGCTGGAAGCGGCCGAAACCGCGCTCGAGCAAGGACCCGCGCCGAAGCTTTCGGCGGCGTGTCACGAGACCTTGGGTGTCGCCCTCGCCTACACGGGCGACGCGGCGCGCGCCGAGGCCGAGCTCGGCCTATCCTTGGCCCTGCTCGGAGACGAGCCGAAACCGCGCGAGCGCTCGCGGATCCAGAGCCACCGCGCGATGCTCGCCTTCAGGGCTGGTCGTCTCGAGGCGGCGCTGGCGGACTACGCAGCGGCGCTCGCGCTTGCCGAGGAGCACGACCTGGACGACCTCATCGCCACCGGGCTCTTGAACCTGGGCACGGCCGAGCAGCAGGCGGGGCTCTGGGGGGAGGCGCTCCGTCATTACGAGCGCGGCGCGCGCTTCGCGCTCGCGCTGGGGCGTACGACCACCGAGCTTACCCTCGAGTACAACCTCGCCAACCTCTACGCCGAAGTCGGTGCCTTCGAGCGCGCCACCGAGGCCTTGGAGCGCTTGGAAAGCAAGGCGAGCGCGGCCCGCTTGGCCCATTTCGCGCCGAGCATCGCGCTCATCCGCGCCGAAATTGCGCTCAATGGCGGGCACACGGAGGTCGCCGAGCAGGTGCTGCAGGAAGTGGAAACATCGCTCGCTCCGCGGGGCCACACGCGCGAGCTGCTCGAGGTGAGTCTGCGTCGCGTGGACGTCGAGCTGCAGCGCGGCCAGCCACGCGAAGCTGAGCGGAAGCTCAAGGCCCTCGTGCGGTCCAATCCATCCGGCGTCGCCGCGGACTTGGGGCTCGGTCTCGAGCACGCCTGGGCCCGCGTCGACGCGGCCCTGGGCCGCGCGAGCGCGCTCGAGAGACTGGCACGAGCGCGCGCGAAAGCTCAGGAGCAGGGGCTCTTGGCGCTGGAGGCGCTGCTCGAAACAGAGCTCTCTCGAGCCTCCGAGCAGCTCGGGCGATTGGACGACGCGCGGACGCGTGGTGAGCGAGCACGACGGCTCTGGGATCGCGTCGCGGAGGGGCTACCGGAGTCGCTTACGTCGTCGTTTTGGCGCCATGCTCGGCGCGCGCATTTGCTCGAGCAGTCCAAGCTCCGACCACCGGCGCCGTCCGCAGTGGCGAGCCAAGAGGCCGCCGCGTACCGTCGCCTGTTGTCGCTGAATCGCCGCCTCAATTCGTCGCTTTCACTTGAGCGAGTGCTCGAGTACGCGGTCCAGGCCGCGCTCGACTTGACGGAGGCAGAGCGCGCGTTCTTGCTGCTCGCTTCGGGGGCTTCGGCCGAGCCGCGCGTGGCTATCGCTCGTAGCACCGATCCCGCGCTCCCCGAGGGCGAAGGTCCGAGTCAGAGCATCGTGCGTCGCACCCTGGAGCGTGAAGAGCCCATCCTCACGACCGACGCTCAAGGCGACCCCCGCTTTGCCGGGCAGGGATCCGTGCATGCGCTACGACTCAAGTCGGTGCTGTCGGTACCGGTGCTATCACCTTCGGGAGTGCTCGGGGTGTTGTACGTGGACTGCCGCGTGCAGCGTGGTCGCTTTTCGGAAGCCGAGCGCGAGCTGCTGGCCGCGTTTTCGGACCAGCTGGCGCTCGCCATTGGCAACGCGCGGCTGCACCAGGAGCTGGAAAAGAAGGGGGCTGAGCTCGCCCAGCAGAAGCACGCGGTAGAGCAGCTGTCGCGCGGACAAGCACGCGAGATCGAGCGGCTGAAGCGCGAGGTGCGGACCCAGCGCGAGGCGCTGGAGCTCCGCTACGACTACTCGCAGATCGTCGGGCGCGGTCCTGCCATGCGGGCGGTGCTCGAGCGGCTCGACCGCGTGATCGACTCCGACGCCAGCGTGCTCGTACTGGGCGAGTCCGGCACCGGCAAGGAGCTGGTGGCGAGGGCCATTCACTGGAACGGGCCACGGAAGGCCGGCCCCTTTCTCGGCATCAACTGCGCGGCGTTGCCAGAGCCGCTCTTGGAGTCGGAGCTGTTTGGGCACGTGCGGGGCGCCTTCACGGGCGCGGATCGCGACAAGCAGGGGCTGCTTCAGGCGGCACGGAGCGGCACGCTCTTCCTGGACGAGCTCGGCGAGCTGCCGCTTTCTACGCAGGCGAAGCTGCTGCGCGTGCTGCAAGAGCGCGAGGTGCGCCCGCTCGGCGCGGAAAAATCGGTCTCTTTGGACGTGCGGCTGCTCGCCGCTACCCACCGCGACTTGGAGCGCGCCATGGCGGAAGGCAAGTTCCGAGCAGACTTGTACTATCGCCTCGCGGTCGTTCAAGTGACTTTACCGCCGCTGCGAGACCGCCCGGAAGACGTGCCGGTGCTCTGCGAAAAGATCCTGGAGAGGCTCGCCAGGGAATCCGGCAAGAAGTCGCCGACACTCGCCCAGGATGCGGTCCGACTGCTCTCCGCGCACCCGTTTCCGGGCAACGTGCGCGAGCTCGAGAACGTGCTCACTCGCGCGTTCGTGCTCGCTCCAGGTCAGAAGATCCGCGCTCAGGACTTGGACCTGGGCACGCGCTCCGGCGCTCCTCCGCGGGCAAGCTCGCGGCGAGACTTCGAGCGTGGTGAACAGGAGCGAATTCTCGCCGCTCTCCGCCAGGCGCGTTGGAACGTGAGCATCGTGTCACGGAGCCTCGGGATCCCTCGCAATACGCTGTATCGGAAGCTCAAGCGTTACGGCCTCACGCGCGCCGAGTGAACAATCCGGTCCCGCTCTGCGAGCGCTTGCGCTAGAGCAAGGCGGGTGCGCTGCGTTTCCGTCTGTTTGGGCCTCGCGCTGCTCGCCGTGAGCGGCGCCGTGCAGGCCGAGGCGTCGCCCTTCGTCGAGATCGACTGGCAAGGCCCGGAAGATTGCGCTCGGGGTGACGCGGTGCGCGCCAAGGTGGCGCGGCTACTGGGCGGAAGCGCGCGCGCGGCCGGCGAGGCGACGCAGGTCTCGGTCAAGGTACGCCGTGAGCCGGGTCGCTACGTGGCGGTTCTCGAGACGGCGAGCACGGCCGGAGCCGGGAAAAAGCGCTTGGAGGGCGAGTCGTGCGACGCGATCGCCCTCGCCAGCGCCGTGGTCATCGCGCTCGCGATCGATCCCGAGGCGAGCTTGGACGAGGAAGAGCCAACGGCTGCGCCGCCCGAGCCGAAGCCAGCTCCCCGGGCGCCCCCACCCAAGCTCACCGCGCCCCGAAAGCCGCCGGCTCCGCGCGACGTGCGGCCCTACCTGCACGCGTCGGTTGGGGTGTTGTTCCATCTTTTGAAGGAGCCGTCCGGCTTCACGGGGGCGGGCGTCGGCGTGCGTTACCGGCGACTCAGCCTAGAAGTGGCGGGCGCCGTGTACCAACCGCGCGGGGTCACGCGCGAGGATCGCCCCAAGCTCGGCGCGGACTTGCGGCTCGTAACGGCCGACCTGCTCGGTTGCTACGTCGTCGTGCCGTTCGAGCTCGGCGCGCTCGAGGCGTGTCCGGGCATCCGTCTCGAGTACCTCGGCGCCTCCGCGTTGGGGGCCACCAATCCGGACGAAGCGAGCGTGCTCATCGGCTCCTTCGTGCTCGCGGGTCGGGGCCGATTGCGCGCGACCTCTTGGCTCTCCGCGCTGCTGGACTTGGGCCTCGCTGCGCGTCCGTTCCAACCGCGCTTCGTGCTGCTCGGGGTCGGTGAGGTCCATGAAATTCCAGCGATTTCCGCGTTCGCGCGCACCGGGCTGCTCCTGGAATTTTGAATGGACCGAAGAAAGTTGGTCCTTTCTTCAGCGTCAGATCACGGAATCCCGCGGACCGTTGCACTGATACTCTCAAGCGACGCCGCTTCCGCCATTTTCGGGCGCGGCCGCGCGAGCCTTGTCCCAACCGGAAAGCGTCGGAGAGTTCGACC
>JAQSWN010000068.1 GCA_029266615.1 Polyangiaceae bacterium | reverse complement strand
GAGGACCGCGTTTTGCGGCGTCACGTCAAGCTTGCCGTAGCTCGGCGCCATGCCCAAGTTGGCTTGGAGTGTGGGGTCGCGACGAGTCAGGCCGTGGTAGTACCAAGCCCAAGTTCGCGGCTCGGTATTCAACTGATACTCCGCGACGAAGCTCACGTCGTACGTGGCGGGCACGTCTTCGAACACGAAGGCGCCTTCTTCATCCGTGCTGGTGACCGCGTCGCCGATGCGCACCGGCACGTTGGCCAGTTTGTGACCCCAAAAATCGATCACGTGGCCGCTCACGGTCGAGCTGCCCGGCTCGGGAGCTCCGCCCGCGTTTTGGCCACCGAGCGGATCTGGACCGGGGCCCGCTCCGCCGCCGCCGAGCGGCAGGCTGTCGGAACCGCCCTCCGGAGTTGCGCCGGTGCCGCCGCTGGCCGTGCCGCCGCTGGTCGTGCCGCCGCTGGCCGTGCCGCCACTGGTCGTGCCGCCACTGGTCGTGCCGGCGGAGGGAGAGCCACCCTCGCCCCCCGCATCGTTGCCGGTGCCGCCCGCTCCGGGACGCTCCCCATCGTAAATATCCTCGATGCCCACGATGCCGTTGCAAGCTGCCAGCAATGCGCTGATGGCGACGAGGCGCGCAAATTGGCTCATTAGAAGCTCCCTTCCACGAACAAGGATTGGGGGCCCACGTTGAGGGCAACGCTTTCTTTCTTGGTCGGCGCGGTGAGGTAAAGCACCACGCCCGTGGCGAGCAGCGCGCCGCCAGCGACGAAGGCGATGGTCGACACGTTGCCGGCCGAGCGCGCGCTGGAGCGCAGATCCGTGCCCTCCGTGCCGCATCCATACGGGTAGTCGGTGCACTTGTCTTTGGCGTCCGACCACTTGCTGGAAGCGCGCAAGCCGAAGAACGTGCCGAGGCCGACGCCCACGATACCCGCGCCGCCGAGCACCAGACCCGTGACTCGCTGCGCGCGGCCGTCCGACGCGGGCTGGTCCGAAGGCGGGGCGTTGGTAGTCGCCGTGGTGGTGGTGACGAGCGGCGCTTCGGCGGCGGGGGTGGCGACTCCGGTCGGCTTCAGCTTCGGAATCTCTACCGAGACTCTGGCCGCGTCTGCCCCGACCTGCACTTTGGATGACCACGGCTCGTGGCCCGGAGCCTTGGCTTCGATGACGTGCTCGCCCGGATCCACCGGGATGGGCGCGCCGAGCTCCGCGGGTTGAAGCGCGATACCGTCGCGGCGCACCTCGAGTTGCGCGTCCGTCGCTTCTGCGCTCATGGCGCGGATGGTGAGGGTGCTCAGCCTCTCCTCGAGCGCTTGAGCGCGCTCGACGGCCAAGTCTTGACGAGCTTTGGAGCCGGAGGCGCGCGCGAGCGGAATCGCCTGGCGGTATTCGGCCCAGGCGCTCGCGGTGCGGCCAGTCTTCTCGTAGCACTCGGCGAGGTTGAGCATCGTGCCGAGGCCGGGGTCGAGCTCTTGGCTCGCTTCGAACTTGGGGCACGCCTCCGTGTACTTGCCCGCCGTCATCAAGTTGCGCCCTTGATTGAAGAGCGCCTCCGCCGCCGCCCGGTTGCCGCTGGCCTTGGTCTGGGCCGAGCCATGCAGAGCGAACGAGAACAAAGACACGCCTAGAAGGTAGGTAACCCGCCTCACCGTTTCGGGATATCGCAGCTGCCCCCGGCGTACAAGCATTCCAGAGAGCGAGCGCGGCGCGGCTGGTGCGTTTGAGCTCTTCGGCATACAATTGGGCCCCGCTGGGCTCATGGGAACGCGTGAGTCGCCCGCTAGCTCCAAGCTGACGACATGAACGAACCGAGAGAAGGCGACGTCCTCGCGGGGAAATTCCGCATCGAGCGCGTGCTCGGCGTCGGCGGCATGGGCATGGTGGTTTCGGCCATGCACCTGCATTTGGACGAGCGCGTCGCCATCAAGTTTCTGCTGCCGGAAGCGCTCGGCAATGCGGAGGCAGTGGCGCGCTTCGGCCGGGAGGCGCGCGCCGCCGTCAAGATCAAGAGCGAGCACGTGGCGCGCGTCATCGATGTCGGCGCGCTGGAAAGCGGCGCGCCGTACATGGTCATGGAGCTTCTCCGTGGGCAGGATCTTTCCCACATGCTGCGCAACAGCGGCGCGCTTCCGATCGCGACGGCCGTGCAGTACGTGCTGCAAGCGTGCGAGGCCCTCGCGGAGGCGCACGCCATCGGCATCGTGCATCGCGATCTCAAGCCGGCGAACTTGTTCGTCACCGCGCGGGCGGACGGCACGCCGTGCGTCAAGGTGCTCGACTTCGGCATCTCCAAGGTGACGAACCCGAGCGGCTCCGGCTCGGATCTGGGCATGACGCGCACGCAGGCGATCATGGGCTCGCCGCTGTACATGTCGCCCGAGCAGCTGGCGAGCGCCAAGGACGTGGATACGCGCACGGACATCTGGGCCATCGGGACCGTGCTCTACGAGCTATTGAGTGGCCGCGTGCCGTTCGAGGCGGACACGATGCCGCAGCTGTGCACGCTCATTTTGCATACCGAGCCGCCGCCGCTGCGCAGCATCCGCGCGGAGGTGCCCGAGCAACTCCAGCAGGCGGTTTTTCGGTGCCTGCGCAAAGATCGCGACCAGCGTTACGCGAACGTAGCTGCGTTGGCCGCCGATATCGCCCCCTTCGCGCCCGATACGGGCCCACGTAGTGCCGAGCGCATCTCCCGCGTCTTGAGCTCGAGCGGCATGTCGTCCACGGCGCTCATGTCTTCGAATTTCCCGCTTCCGACTGCGGGCGCCAGCACCGGCTCCGCTCAAGCTTGGGGAGCGACGCAAGCGGCGCGCAAGAGCCGCGCAGTTTGGGTGGGGGTCGGCGGCGCCGCGGTCGTGCTGCTCGGCGCCATGGGCTGGAAGGCGCTCGGCGGCTCGAGCGATCAGCCGCCACACGCTCCATCGGCTGCGGCCGCGACCAATCCGCTTCCCACGCCGTCTTCTGCGCCCGAGTCGCCCCCCGTAGACACCGTCGTCGTTCCGCCTTTCACCGTCGTACCGGTCGTGTCGGCGGTGCCGGCAGTGGCCAGCTCTTCACCGCCGGCCAAGCTCCCGGTCGCGCCGCCCAGGACCGTCAGCGTCAAGCCAGCCGGTACGAACAAACCGACGCCCACGAAGCCCAGCTCCGGCAGCGACTCCGTCGACCCACTGTCCGAGCGGAACTAGCGCCGGCCTCGTCGTCACTTCGGCATTTCTTTCTTGCAGGAGGAGCTGCAACCGTCGCCGGAAACGGCATTGCCGTCGTCGCAGCTCTCGACCTCCGCGTCGACCTTACCATCGCCGCAGCGTGGGCCAAGCTGGCAGCTCGGGTTGCATCCTCCGTAGCCGCCGGCGTTCGTGCCGTCGTCGCACTTTTCGCCGAACAAGCTGTCCAGCTTGCCGTCGCCGCAGTAGCTCGGCAGCTTGCAACCGGGCGCGCACGCGTCGCCCTTGATCGGGCTGTACGGCGTCAAGTTCCGCCCGTCGTCGCACTCCTCGTACATCATTTGACGAACGCTGTCGCCGCAGCGTGGCCCTCGCGTGCACTGCGTCGTGCAGCCGTCGTACACGTCCCCGTTCATCGTCCCGTTGTCGCAGGACTCGCCGGGCGTCTGCGTGCCATCGCCGCATTGAGGCGTGCACTTGCTCTTGGCGCTGACGAAGCCGGTGAGGGCGAGGCGGAAGTTCGAGGCGTCGCTGTGGCGCTCCGCGTGGAACAGAGCAATCTCGTAAACCTCGCCCAAAGTCAGGTCCAGGTCACGCTGCGGGGTCACACAATTGGCCAGCTCTTCGAAGGTTTGCGCGCCCGGCTCACCGATTTTGCAGTCCACGGTGCCGCTTGGGTTGAGCCGAATCGTGCGCGTCTCCACCTGGTGAACGCCGCCCAGGTCCATCGCGAGCTTGCCATTGATGAACACCCAAACGTCGTCGTCGCCGTTGAAGGTGAGGAGCTCTCCGCCGTCGAACGTGAACCAGCGTCGGACTTCGCTCGTGAAGCCGAAGTTGTGATTGTTTCGCTGGACTTCGTCGCCGCTCGTGACCCAGCCGCCGTTGTCGAAGGGGAATAACGCGCCCGAGTTGAAGCTGTAGCGCCCGTTGGTCAACGTGAGAGTCGTCGCCACGACCTTCTCCTTGTTGACGCCGGCCGTCGTGCGGTACCAGAAGTTGAAGGGGTCGCCCGCGTTCCCGGCGAGAGGGTGCAGGGCATGGAGCTGGTCGCACTGATCGAAGCCGGCCGGGCACGATTCGTGCTCCGCGCAGTGGTCGCCGTTCACCGGGTCGATGTAGCCGTTGTTGACGGTGCAAGCTGCCAGCAAGTTGCACGAGTTGCTGTTCACGGGCTTGCCCGCCGCGTCGAGCGCGGCGTTGACCATACCGTTCGCCTGCTGGCCGACGCAGCGTGCCTGAAAGTCCGGGTGGCGCTTGAGCGTCGTGGTCATGCTTGGGAAAGCGATAAAATCCCGGAAAACGAAGGAGATTGATATCGTCGCGGGCAACACACCGGCCTGCTTTTCGCACCGGTACCCGGCTTCTACCCGGCACGTCGCCGAGCAGCCGTCGCCGTCACGCTTATTGCCGTCGTCGCACTCCTCCGCGTCGCCGTCCAGCAAGATGCCGTCGCCGCAGCTCGACGAGCACCCGTCCGCGTCGCTGGGCTTCGTGCACGTAGGCTCCGCTTCACAGCCGGGGCTGCAGCCGTCCCCGACGACCGTGTTCATGTCGTCGCACGGCTCGCCGCCTTCGATTTTGCCGTCGCCGCACAAGGCCGCGCGGCATTTCTGTTTCGCGGTTTCACAAACGAAGCCCGGCTCCAGCGCGCAGTCGTCCGAGCAGCCGTCGCCGCTCGTCGGCACCGCGTCGTCGTCCTCGCATTGCTCGATGCCTGCGATGATGCCGTCCCCGCATTTCGCGGCCGCACAGGGCTCCCCGGCCCTCGGACACAGCCAGCCCATCTCTTGCTGGCACGCGGCGTCGCAGCCATCGCCCGCCGCGGCGTTGCCGTCGTCGCACGTTTCGGTGCCGCCCACGCTGCCGTCCCCGCACATCACGGTGGACTCGCAGGGCATGCCCGGCGTCAAACAGCTATAATTTTGCTCGATTACTTTGCAGTCCGCCGAGCACCCATCGCCCGGCTCGCTGTTTCCGTCGTCGCACTTCTCGCCCAGCGCCGCGGCTTGCAGGACGCCGTCGCCGCAGCCGCTCGTGTCCTCGGCGCCGGTGCCGCTGGTGCCGCCGTTGCTCGACCCGGCCGTGGCGGTGCTTCCGCCTAGATCGATGCCCAGTGTGCCTGCGCTGCCATTCGCCGCCGCTGTTCGCACTACTGCCGGCTTGCGAAGCGCTACCTGACTGGCCCCCCGGCTCGACCGTCGACGGCGAGCCGCCTCCCTCCGCTCCACTGCACTGCGTTAGGAGGAGAAGACAAACCGGTGCCCAGACACGCGCGCTCACCATCTTCTCGCTGTGTCCAAACCCGACGCCGCA
The DNA here is from genome assembly GCA_029266615.1 of Polyangiaceae bacterium. Taxonomy (GTDB): domain Bacteria; phylum Myxococcota_A; class Polyangia; order Polyangiales; family Polyangiaceae; genus PMG-095. The sequence goes on along the minus strand of JAQSWN010000068.1, from coordinate 24,923 downwards.
AATCACGAAAATCTCGGCGCGCTATATTTTTCCGAAACTCCTACTGAAACCTACACATCGAGCAGAAGCTCTGAGTCGTTGCTCCTGGAATGCCTAGGAATGACAGGAGACGGGAGACGGGAGGTGTGCGGAGGGAGAGATTTAGGGTCCGCGCTGCCGCCTGCGCGTAGATGGGTTTGCTCGCGCGTCAACTATCCCTGCGATCGGTGGCGGCAGCGCGAACCCCAAGATCAGGGCTCCTCTCGCTCCCGTCTCCCGTCTGCTGTGGAGTCTCCGTCCGTAAAGGGTGAACCTGTGACGCGGCAGCGTTCGTGCCGAGTCGGGACCAACGTCGTTGGCCCCAACTCTCGGGGATTACTTACTCGACCTTTTCGTGGCGGCCGTCGATGTGGCGGGCGAAGCGACCGGCGTCCCGGGCGTGCACGGGGTCGTCTGCCGGCCAGGGCCAGCCGCCGAACCGAGTGCGTTGGTAGTCTTGGAAGGCCTTCTCGATTTCGGCGCGGGTGTTCATGACGAAGGGGCCGTGCTGAGCGACGGGCTCGCCGATGGGGCGACCTTGGAGCATGAGCACTTCGCACGCTTCGGGGCCGGCCGTGAGTACGAGGTCCATGTCCGAGCGGACGACGGCCACGGCATGCGCGTCCAGCGTGCGGTCGTCAATCTTTAGGGTCTTGCCGATGAAGAAGTAGAGCGTGCGGACAGCTTCGGGGTGCTGCGCGCGGGGGATGGTCCAGGTGGCGCCGGCTTCGAGCTTGAGCGTCCAGATGGCGACGTCCGTATCTGGACGTGATGCCCACGACTGGGGTGGGGGCGGGGGCGGCGCTTTGCCGTCGAGCGCGCCGGCGACGGTAGTGACCTCCACGCGCTTCCCGGCGGGGTCGGCAAAGACGTGGCGCGGGATCTCGCGCTCCCAAAGCATGGCGAAGTGCGGCTTGGCGAGCTTGTCCGCGCCGGGAAGATTGAGCCAGATCTGAAAGAGCTCGACGGGGTTCGGCCCTTCTCGTTCCAGTAGCGGAAACATCTCGGAGTGGACGATGCCGCCGCCGGCGGTGAGCCACTGCGCGTCGCCGCGACCGAAGCGCGCGGCCGCGCCGAGCGAGTCCGAGTGATCGATGTAACCGCGCCGAGCGAGGGTGACGGTTTCGAAGCCGCGGTGGGGATGCTGGGGGAATCCAGGCACCACTTCGCCGTGGTACATGCGAAAGCCGTCTTTTACGACGAAGTCGTTGCCGAGGTTGCGGCCGGCGAGGGACGCCTGGGGGCCGAACTGCTCGTTGCCCGCGGGGTACGCGTCGTCATGGTGCACGCAGAACAGGAATGGATCGATGGTCGGCCAGGGAAAGCCGAGCGGGGCGGTCTCGAGAACGGCGCTCATGGGGAGGAGTGTAATGCCGAGTCGGGCACTTTGCTCTTCTTGGGAGCCCCCCCACTTGGGGAGGTTGACGGAGAGGCCGACTTGTCACCCGCGGTGAGGATGCGCGTGCCGGACGACGTGATTTCCAAAACCTGGGCGGGGTGGTCCCCGTAGTAGGCGGACAGACCCACGTCGATGCGGAAGAGGCGGTCTTGGCACGCGCCGTTGATGCCGTCTTTCTGGACGGTGTGGCCGACGACCAGGCGTTTGGCGCCCGTGTCTTTCAGAACGCGGCCCAGCACCTCGCAGCTGGCGGCGCTCATGTCGCCTCCATAGAAGCGCGTCCACACCGGCGAGTCTTCGGCCGCGAGGGCCTTGGAAAGGGTGGGGCGCTGACCGGTGAGAAAACTTTGGGCCTCCGCGTTGATGCGGTCCAAGCCGTAGTCGAAGTGGCCGGGAAGCACTCCCGCATGGGCGAACAAGCTGTCGCCAACGAGCGCGACGGTCAGGCGCTGTGCGAGCTTGAGCGCGTAGGGCGCGCCGGGTGCGAAAGCGGCGGCGCGGCCGCGCTCCGCCTCCGAAACGCGCTCGGCGGCGCCGGTTGCACGCGCAGAGAACTCGCGGAAGCTTTCGAAGCTCTTTCGGGTGACGTAGCGAAAGTCGAAGCTGGCTTGCATGAGCTCGTGGTTGCCGTTCAACACGACGAGCGCACCTCCCTTCGCTTTGGCGCTGGCCTCGAGCTTCTCGAGCACGTCCAGCACCTCGCGATCTTGGTCGCCGCGGTCGACTTGATCTCCGGTTTGTACGACCGTGAGACCCTTACCGATCCATTCGTCTTCGGAGTCGATGGCGCCCGCGAGTCGCAGCGCGACCCGGAGCGCGCGCAAGTCTCCGTGCACGTCACCGATCGCGACGACGCGCTCGCTGGCGGGAACTTTGAAGGAGCGCGTCGCGGCGGGGGGCGGAGGCGCGGGCGCGCTGACCTGCGGGCTCGCGCTCTCGGCCGGCGGGGCTTCCCGTTTCACCTCGGGGGTGCGGTTACACGCGCCTGTCACGAAGCTCAGCGTCAGAATCAAGGCTGACGAACGCATGTTTCTGCTCATAGCAGTGTTTTTCAGACAGCGTCCAAAATCACGTCCGCGCTGTTCTCTAGTAAGGAGCGTGTACGAATCGAACCAGCAAACGGGGCACGGTCGCCTTGTCGAGCCGAAAGGGCTGCGCTACTTCGGGAGCCTGCCAGCAATGCGTACGCTCATCGGTTGTCTGCTACTCGGTCTCGTCACGGCGTGCGGCTCTTCGATCTCGAACGGCGAGTCAGGCTCTCCTTCCGAGGAGGCGAGCGTCAAAGAGGATTTGGGCAAAGACACCAAGCCGCGCATCCCCAGCCGCTGCGCGAAGGGGAAGAAGCACCGCAACGAGTGCGTCCCGCCGCAAGGCTGGGTCAAGCGCCTGTGCGACGACGTGTACCCGGACGTTGCCCTGCACATGTTTGCACCCGGCACTCCGTGGAAGCGCCTCTACATGCTGTCCCGGGCCGAGCCGGTGAACGCCTCGGGCGGAGCTTCGCTCCTCGGCGAGCGGATGGAACGGGGCGAAGAGGTGATCGCGCTGAAGCGCCGCAGCGAAAGCGACGGTCAGATTCAGGTGGGCGACAACAATTCCGGCTACGACGTGCTGCGTTGGAATGGGGCGTGCGCCACCATCCACGACGGAGATTACGCGGAGGATCGCCCGAGTCGGATCGTCCAATCCAAGTCCGAGTGGCGCCGGCTGGGGTTGCCGCTCCGTCAGCACTTGGAGGCGCAGCCGGCGATTGCGGCCGCTTATGCGGCGCGCAGCAAGTCTTGCCACGGCTTCAGCATGGGGCGCGTGTCCGGCGATTGTGAAAGCAACGACAAGCTCCTTTGGGACGAGGTCGTCCGCTACGTGCAAACGGGCGCGGAGCTGCCGCCCGCCACGCGCATGCCCTGACACGAACGCGCCATGCGACCATTTGTCGCAGCCCGGTTTCCATCCGTCAGGGTACGGTTCGCGCCATGAACTCGCTTGGCCGTGTCGGTATGGGACTGCTAGTCGTGAGCTCCGCGCTGGCGTTCGTTGGCTGCGGAGACGATGATGACGAGGCGCCGGTCGGGGCCGCCGGAGCCCCCGGACAAGGCCAAGGGGGCGCGCCGACTGGTAGCGGAGGTGGCGGGGCGGGCGAAAGCAGCGGCCCCATAGCGAGCGGCGAAGCGCAGTGTCGAGTGTTGGGCGAGCTCTGCCACGCCGCCGATTCCGGCGAGGGCGCCGCGCAGGAATGCCACGAGCTCGGTCACGTCGCGGACGGCGACGCGTGCGCGCTCGGTTTCGCCGGCTGCGTGGAGACGTGCGTGGACGAGAGCGCCGGCGAGGAGCCGTTGTGCGCGGCCTTGGGGGAGCTGTGCCACGCGGTGGACGACGAAGACGGCCCGCTGCACGACTGCCATGAGCTCGGTCACGTGAACGATTCCGCGGTTTGCGCGGCGGAGTTCGACCACTGCGCGGAAATCTGTCTGGCCGCTCGTGAAGAGCTGGAGCAGGGCGCTGGCGGCTCCGGCGCGGGCGGCAACCACGGGCACGTCGAGGGCGGAGCCGCTCACGCGGAAGCCGGCGCGGCGCACGGCGGCGCGGGCTGAGCTACGGGGCGACGCACTCCTGGTAGTGCGTCGCAAAGCGCAGGAAGCTCGCGTAGGCGGGGTCGCTCAAGGTGAACTTGGCGCCCCCACCATGCGTCACTCCGCCGCCCGAAACGTCCAGCGGCTTCAAGAGGATCAGGCTCTGACTCGCATCGACCGTATCGAACAAACCGAGCCCCATCGCGCGCTTGAACGACGCGGCCGAGCCCGTCTCGCAGTTGCCGACGACGGATAGCCAGCGGGGCGCGGTCGGGTCGGCTTTGGTCTCCGTGTCGTAGTGACAGGGGAAGCAGCGCCCGCGCCAGGAATACACGTCATCGTAGAACGCTTGCTCGAGCTCCTTGTCCGAGCAGCCGAGCTCGTCGTTCCGGGTTGGCGCTTGGGGCGGGTCGTGATCCGGATTGGCGCACGTGGGACCCTCGTCCAGCGCGCCGCAGGTCACGCCCGCGCACGCGTCGGGGCACTGAGCGTTGGCGTCGATCCAAGCCCTGAACGCGTCCCGCTCTGCCGCGATGACTTCCGCCGTGATGAGCTCGCTGTCCGGCTGGGCTCGCTCGATCCACGAGAGGATCTTGCTCGTTTCCGGCGCGGCGGGGCTCACCAGCCCCTGCTCGACCAGGCACGCCCAGGTTTTGCACGGCGTTTCCCGGGCGAAGACGGACAGGTCCACGCCCGAGAGGTGGCACTGGTTACACGTGGAAGAGCGCGAGTCCGTGAGCAGCGGCTCGATGCGCTCGTGGAAGGCTTGCGTCGGCTCCACCACGCATTCGCCCGGGGGGGCGGCGTCCGGCGAGGGCGCGTCGCCATCTCCGCATGACGCCGAGGCGGCCGCGGCGACGCTGCCGACGAACAAGAGCCACGAAGAACGCGCCTTCAAGATGCGAGGAAGCTTAGTTCTCGAGCGCCGACAAATCGAGCCGAGTCACGGGGGTGCGACAATCTGTCCACATTGGCCCAGATGAATGGTGGGCTTGTCCTCCGCGTGCTCCACCCGCAGCGCGAGCTCGCCGCGTCCCGTGCGGACGGGTGCGTTCAACTTCAGCTTTTCCGGACCGACCCCAGTGAGGCGCGAGGTCACCTCCTGCCAGCTCATTCCCGGGGCGGCGTACGCGGTCGTGCAGCGCGGCGCGGGGTCTTCCGCTTTGTCGAAGGAGAAGACGTAGAGCTCCGAGCCGAGCTCGGCGCGGAGCTCCGGGGGCGTGTCCGGCGTCGTCACCTTGAAGCGCCGGTCGCTGTAATAGTCTTTGAGTGCCTCTCGGCTCATTTCCGCAAGCTGCGGACCGACGCAACGAACCTCACCGGGCGCGCCTTTGGGCTTGTACGCCTGGCCCTTGGGGCAGCTCGGGTCGCCTTTTTTCAGCAACGTGGCGAGCTCCTCGGCGCTGGGCGCTTTCAATTTCCGGCGCTGCTCGCGCGCCTTCAGGTGCTCGAGTTGCGCCGAAAGCTCGTTCCTCGCCTTGAGCAGCTGCTCGCGCTCCGTGCCGAGCTTGGCTTTTTCGCAGGCCGCGTGAGCCTCCTTCACGAGCGCGAGGCTGCGCTCCACGCTCTCCACGGATTTAGCGTCCACTCCAGCCACGACCGGTTGCGCGGCAGTCATGCGTTCGTGACACAACTTCGCTTCCGGATCGCACGCCAACACGAGAAGGCCGGACGCGACGATGGCAAGCGAGCGGACGCGCATCGTCGGAAGATAACCGATCAGCGCACTTTCACGATCTCGTAAACGCGCGCTCGTTCGCCGGGTTTTCGCGCCGGCAGCTCGCAGTCGTCCCCTTCGTGCAGGCCGAGCAAGGCGCGACCGAGGGGGCTCTGGGTCGTCAGCGTTTGCACTTCCACCTGGTCTTGCAGCAGCTTTTCGCCGCCGCCCGCCGGCACCAAAAAGTAGCAGAGCCGCTTTCCGTCCAAGTCCAGCTCCACCACCGCCGACATCGCGATGCGCGCGCCGGGCTCGAAGTGAAGCAGCGTGAGCGCGCTCACCCGTATCACCGCCTCCTGCATTTCGCTGGCCCGACCCGCCTGGCCCCGCGCCACGTAAGAGGCCTCCGTGGCGCGCATGTCCTTGTCGCCTTCCGCGCGGTTTTCTTCGTGGGTGGCGCCCTCTGCGGCATCTCGGGCGCGCTTTTGCGCCTTCGCGAGCTCGCTCTCGAGCTGGGTCTTCAGGCTCTCCCACAGGGCTTTCTTGTCGAGGTCGGGCATGGCGCGGGGCGGTCGGCGAGACCCTCGAACATAGCTTGGGGCGACGATTAGGTCATCCGGCGCGGCGAGCGGGCCGGGCGTCACCCCGGGCGCTCGGGCAAAGGCGATGACCCTGGCGCTGTGGAGAGGGACTTTCACGGTCTGACGCGCTGCGGCTTGGGCCGGTTTGGGATAGCGGTTTGGTGTACGGGCGGCCACGGTTGCACGATCGGCTTGCGTTCCGCGCGGCTTCGCGTACTCCTCCGCTCGCCGCGTGCCGCCGCCGTGTAACGGAAGGCGTCGCGGACCCCACCGACACCTATCCGGAGAAGATGAGCGTGAGCCAGAAGCCGAAGGTTGCAATCCTGACTGCGGGCGGACTTGCCCCGTGCCTTTCCTCGGCCGTGGGCGGCCTGATCGAGCGCTACTCGGAGCTCGCGCCCGAGGTAGAGATCCTCGGGTACATCGGCGGCTACAAGGGCCTGCTGCTCGGGCAGAGCGTGGCCGTGACGCCGGAGGTCCGCGCCAATGCGCAGGTCCTGCACAAGCACGGCGGAAGCCCCATCAAGAACAGCCGCGTCAAGCTCACCAACGTCGCGGACTGCGTGAAGCGCGGCCTCGTTAAAGAGGGCCAGGACCCGCTGCAAGTCGCGGCCGAGCGTCTCACCCAAGACGGCATCACCATTTTGCATACGGTCGGCGGCGACGACACCAACACCACCGCCGCGGACCTGGCCGCCTACCTGGCCAAGAACAACTACAAGCTCACCGTCGTCGGTCTACCCAAGACCATCGACAACGACGTTTACCCAATCCGCCAGTCGCTCGGCGCTTGGACGGCCGCGGAGCAGAGCGCCATCTACTTCGAGAACATCGTCAACGAGCACTCCGCCAACCCGCGCATGCTCATCGTTCACGAGGTCATGGGCCGTAACTGCGGCTGGCTCACCGCGTACACGGCCAAGGTGTACCGAGACCGCCTGCGGCACCCCGCGTTTTTGCCTGGGTTCAACCTGGCGCGCGACCACAAGGACATCGACGCCGTCTACGTACCGGAGATGGAGTTCGACCTCGAGGCGGAGGCCAAGCGCCTGCGCTCGGTGATGGACGAGCAGGACTGCGTGAACGTGTTCGTGTCGGAAGGCGCGTGCGTCGGTCAGATTGTGAAAGAGATGGAGTCCAAGGGCGAGTCGATCCCCAAGGACGCGTTCGGTCACTACAAGCTCGACAGCGTCAACGTCGGGCAATGGTTCAGCAAGCAGTTTGCCAAGCTGCTCGGCGCCGAGAAGGCGCTGGTACAGAAGTCCGGTTACTTCGCGCGCTCCGCGGCTGCCAACCAGGACGACCTGCGGCTGATTCAAAGCATGGTGGACCACGCGGTAGAGTGCGGTCTGCGCGGCGAGGCCGGCGTCATCGGTCACGACGAGGACAAGGGCAATCGGCTCCGCGCGATCGAGTTCCCGCGCGTCAAGGGCGGCAAGCCGTTCGAGATCGATACGCCGTGGTTCACGGAGCTGCTCCGGGAGATCCGCCAGCCGAAGGGACAGCGCGCGCAGGTCGAGCACGGCCACGAGAAAGTCCCTTCTATCCCGCCGCAGCCTTGATCTAGGCTGCGCCGCGTGGTGAAGCGCGGCGTAGGCGGGTTCATTGCGGGTGTTCTATGCGTCCTTTCCGCGACGGCTTCGGCCGTCGCGGCGGATGCAGTGGTGAAGCCCGAGCTCCTCGGCTCGGTGGAGGCGCGGTACCCGGAAGGGGCGCGGGGCGACGCGGAGGTCGTGCTGTCCGTGCTCATCGCCGAGGACGGGCGCGTGACCGAGGTGGAGACGCGCTCCGGCGACTCGGCGTTCGAGGCGGCGGCGCGCGCGGCCGTCGTACGTTGGACGTTTGCGCCGGCGACGCGCGACAACGTGCCGGTCAAGGCGCGGCTCCTGGTGAAAATCAACTTCACGGAACCGAAAGCGCCCGAGCCTCCGCCGCCGACCACGCCGTCGCTGCCGGCGGAGACGAGCGCTCCTCCGCCGGCCGTGGTCGAAGCTACGCCCGCACCCGCCATTCAGATCTCGGTGGAAGGAGAGCGCGCGGAAGATTTGTCCGCGATTCACGTGCCACGCGGGGACACCCGGCTCATTCCCGGCGCGTTTGCGGATCCGTTCCGGGTGGTGGAGATCTTGCCCGGTGTCGCGCCGGTGTTGTCCGGCTTGCCCTACTTCTTCGTGCGCGGCGCACCTCCCGGAAACGTCGGCTATTTCATCGACGGCATCCGCGTACCCCTCCTCTTTCACGTGGGCGCGGGGCCTTCGGTGATCGCGCCCGCGCTGGTGGACAGCGTCGAGCTGGTGCCATCTGCGTACCCGGCCCGCTTCGGGCGCTTCGCCGGCGGAATCATGGCGGGGGAGACGACGGCGCCGAGCACGGTGCCGCGCGCGGAGGCCCAAGCGCGCGTCTTCGACGCGGGGGCAATGGTCGAGCAGCCGTTTGCCGGAGGCCGTGGCAGCGCGCTCGTCGCGGGCCGCTACAGCTACACGCAGGCCCTGCTCGCGCTCGTCGCTCCGGAATACGGGCTCGGCTACTGGGACTACCAGGCGCGGGTCTCCTACGCGACGAGCCGCCGAGATCGCGTGAGCGTGTTCGCGTTCGGCGCCTTCGATCACCTCGGCAACGAAGACCTGAACCAGACCCTGTTCGACGTGCAGTTCCACCGCGTGGATCTGCGCTGGGACCACCGCACGGAGACCTCACGGGCGCGCTTGGCGCTGACGCTCGGCGCGGACAAGCGCTTGAACGCCGACGAAGGCGACCGAGGTCCGAGCGGGGTCGCAAAATCCCGGCAAATTGGGCTGCGTTTCGAGGGGGCGCACCGTCTCTCGACCCAGGCGGAGCTGCGCGGGGGGCTGGACGGCATCGCGGAAGCCTACGACCCAGAGCTCGAGCAGCTGCCTCAAGGCACCGTCACCTACGCGGCCCGCACGGACGCGAACCTCGGCGCGTGGACGGAGGTATCCCTGAAGCCGCGGCGAGGATTCGAAATCGTGCCCGGCTTTCGCTTCGACATGAGCCGGTCGCGGGGCAAGAGCTACTCATACCCGGAACCCCGCCTCTCCACGCGCGTGCGAGTTGCGCCCAGACTTTCGTGGCTCACCGGGTTTGGTCTCGCGCACCAGTTGCCGACGTACCGTGTTTACGTTCCGGGCGCGCCGGTCAGCGGCTTGGAGCTGAACGAACAGCGCGCCTACCAGGCGACTCAAGGCCTGGAGATGGCGTTGCCGGAGGCCATGTACGCGCGCGCCACCGTGTTTCATAGCTTCCTGGAGGCGCGGAGCGCGCACCTCACGGGTCGCAACTACGGGCTGGAGCTGTTCTTGCGGCGGGACTTCGCGCAGCGCTTGGGCGGCTTCTTGAGCTACACGCTGTCTCGCACCGAGCGCACGTCGGGCGCGACCACCTTTCTCGCCGGCTTCGATCGCCCGCACGTGCTCTCCGCGGTCCTGGGCTACGACCTCGGGGGCGGCTTTCGCGTTGGTGGCCGCGCCTATTACGCGTCCGGGCGTCACTACACGCTCGCCTGCCCCACGCCCGACTGCGGCCCGGTCAGCGCTCCTACCGGAGAGGTGTTCTTGCAGCAGGGGCGCGTGAAGGGCTTCTTCCGCTTGGATTTCCGCTTCGAGAAGCGCTGGCGTTTCCAATCCGGCTCGTGGATAGCCGCCACGTTCGAGTGGTTCAACGCTCTGCTCGCGGACGAGACGCAGACGCGCGTCTGGGATCCGCAGCTGGGGATTCGCACCGAAACGCGGAGCCCCCTGACGCTACCGAGCATCGGTATCGAAGCCGGCTACTGAACCGCGGCCGACTGCGGTACCGTGGGCGCATGGCCGAGTCCGTGCCCGCGTGGTCGCGCCCCCTTTTCCAAGAGAGCCCGCAGCCGACGAAGATTCTGTTCGTCTGCTTCGGTAGAGCCCCGCTCGCGGAGGTGGAGATATCGGGCGCGAGTTTTGGCTTGCCGAGCCGCGAGCTGGCCGCGCAAGTCGACGTGCGCGAGCACCGACGCGAAGCCAAGCCCGGCTGGTTCGAGAGCTGGTGGGGCGACGCTTTCGGCACGATCGCTCAGCGCGACCTCGGTCAGTCGTTGCCGCTGCTGACCCACAGTGACGTGTGCTTCACCTTGTCCCTCACCATCCCTGACCAAGCGGACTTGGCGCCGCTGCAGACCGTCTGGGGCCTTTCTCGCTGGCTTTGCGCCCGCGGCGCCAGCGTGGTGCTGGACGTGCACGCGTTCCGGTACCGCACGCGCACGGAGGTGGAAGCGCTGTCCTTCGAGGAGAGCGACGTCGCGCGCGACGTGAAAATCGTGCTGGAAACTGCGCCCACCCGAGACGGCTTGCACCTGATGCACACGCGCGGGCTATGCAAGGCTGCGCGCCCGGAGCTGCTGAGCTTCATCCGCCCCGACGACGCAGACGCGATGGGTCGCTTCATGAGTCAAGTCGCGCGCACCTTGCTAGAAGGCGCGGTCGCGCCACAAATTCGCCTACGCGTGAGCGATGGCGTGGAGCTCGTCACCATGCCGAGCCCGGAGCCGTCGCTTGTCGCGAGTCTCGGGCTCGAGGCGGGCGTGACGCTCGGCCGAAGCGACGGCGAGTCGCTCGCAGGGATTGCGCGGCTGTTGCCGCCGTAACCTCAGCGACGCGAGGACGACTTCGGTGCGGGCAAGGTGTCTTGCTCGCGGTAGCGAGGAAAGCGACCAGAAGTGTCCGCGATGCCGGGACCGGCCCAGCTGTGGACGTCGTTGGCGGCCGCGCGCGAAAGCTCGAACTCGGCAATCTCGGCCGGGGGGGGGACGCTGAGACGACGCACTTCGCGATCGAGCGCGGCGATCGCCTGATCTTCCGACGTGCCGTCCGCTTCCACGGAGCCAGAGAACGCTCGGTACACGCCCGATTCTTTGCCGCGCTGCGAGTCTTCCGGTGCGTCCTCTTTGAGAGGGTACACGCAAGCGAGCGGACCGCTCGGGAGACGGATGAGCTTCATGGTCGGGCTAGACTACGGACCTTGAGTTCGGAACATAAGTAGTGGAAATCACCACGCGGATTCATGAGTGATCTTGAGTACCTACATCCGGCGCCACTGTTGCGGCCCGGTTTCGTCGCCGAGCGTACGCGCCAAGCCCTGGCTTGACGGTGCCTCGCGTCGCTCGCATTTCTCTTCGCGCAAGGAGCGCGCTTCGTCCACCATGCGCCGCCATGCAGTCTAGCCTCCTCGAGCGTCTCGGCGATGTCGTGCGCGACGTTGCACAGCGGGAGATTGCGCCTCGGTTTCGGCAGCTCGCGCCGAGCGATGTCATCGGCAAACCCACCGCCGAAGATCCGACGGACGTCGTCACGGCGGCGGACCGCGCGGCGGAGGCGGAGCTCACCCAGCGCTTGCCGGAGCTCGTACCGGGCAGCTCCGTCGTGGGAGAGGAAGCGGTCGCGGCCGACGCGAGCGTGCTGAATAGGCTACGAGGCGCAGGCCCAGTGTGGATCGTGGACCCCCTGGACGGAACGCGAAATTTCGCGGCCGGGCAGGGCCCTTTCGGCACGATGGTCGCGCTCGTGGAGCGCGGCGTGTTGCTCGCGTCGTGCATCTACTTCACCGAGGGGGACCGGATGTTCCTCGCCGAGCGCGGCCTCGGCGCTTTCGAAAACGGCCAGCGTCTTGCGCCGCGTGCGCCGTCGGCGGGCGTGCTCGCGGGCACCGTCTCCGTGCGTTTCATGCCGGAGGAGCAGGCGGCTCGGCTCAGGTCGCGGGCCGTCTCGCACCACGACGTGCCGGGAGTTATCTGTGCCGCGCACGAGTACACGCAAGTGGCGACGGGCCAGAAAGACTACGTGGTCTACTACCGTCTGCTCCCGTGGGACCACGCGCCGGGCGCGCTCATCCTGCGTGAAGCGGGTGGCGTGGCGCGCCACCCGGACCGACGCGACTACCAAGTGACGGACCTACCCGAGGCGACGCTTCTCGCGCGGGACGAACCCACGTGGGAACGCGCCCGAGCTGACCTATTCGGCTGAGCCTCTTTAGCTGCCGAACCAGCGACGCCAGAATGGGCCGCCTTCGGTGGGGGCGCTCGGAGTCGGCGGCCGCGCGCGCTGCGCGGCGGGGCTGGCGGGCGGCGGCGGCTTCGGAGCCGTGAACGTGCTCGGTGGTGCCGCGGCTGCTGGCGCCATGGGAGGCCCCGCGGAGCGCACGGTGGGCGCCGGGCCTGGCGAGTCGTCGAACAAGGCGTCCAGGCCCCATTCACTCGGATTGACGAACTCGCCGCTCGCCAGCGGCTTTTCGACCGAGCGGGCACCGAGCGAGCGCGGACCAGCGTCGTTCTCGCCGCTCGAGAAGTCGTGGAGCGCGTCCAAAATCAAGTCGCCCACCATGCCCGCCGCGTCACGCTGATCGACGCGGCGGCGCTTGGTGCGCTCGCCCGCCGCCGCCACCACCAGCTTGGCGAGGTCTTGGTACGTCACGGGCTTGCCGAGCCGGTTCAACACCGCGGCTAGATCCTTCACGAAGTCACCGGCTTGCTGGTAGCGCTGCTCGCGATCCCGCGCGAGCGCGCGCCCGAGGACGTACGCGATGTCCTCGCCCACCTCCGGCCGGAGCTGTCGGATGTCCGGCACGGCGGCGGCCTGAGCTTGCTTGAAGGTTTCCACGTCCGTGTCGCCCTTGAACAAGCGACGGCCCGACAGCATCTCCCACAGCAAAATGCCGGCCGCGAAGATATCCACGCGCCGGTCCGCGCCGAGCCCGAGCGTGACCTCCGGCGCCAAGTAGCCGAACTTTCCCTTCACGATATCTTCTTCGTCGGCGGTGAGGTGCGAGCTCGCTTTGGCGAGCCCAAAGTCCACCAGCTTCACTTCGCCGAAGCGCGTCATCAGCACGTTGTGCGGGGAGATGTCACGGTGCACGATGCCGAGAGGCTCTTCGTTGTGGTCGCGCGCATCGTGCGCGTAGGCGAGGCCCTCGCCGACGTGCATCGCAATCAGGCACGCGACCTCCACCGGCATCCGCTCGGCCTGCCGCTGCAGATGCTCGAGCACGCCTTGCAGGTCCGCGCCGTCGACGTACTCCATGACGATGAAGTGCGCGCCCGCGGCCTGCCCAATGTCGAACACCTGCACGCACTTGGAGTGGCTGAGGTACGCGCAGAGCCGCGCCTCGTCCAAGAACATGTGAATGAACTCACGGTTCTGGGAGAGCTTCGGCAGCACCCGCTTGATCGCGACCTTCTTGCGGAAGCCTTCGATGCCGGCGCTCTCGCCCCGGTACACCTCGGCCATGCCCCCCGCCGCGATTCGCTCGACGATCTTGTAACGCTGCGTTTCGGTCATGGGCCGCCTCCATGGTGACCGGCGGGGGCCGCGCCGGTCAATGTCTGCTGAAGGGCTGAGCTTGCGCGGCTTCGTCAGTGCGCTTCGAGCCAGCGACGCCAGTCTTCGGCGGTGAGTTTTTTTCCCGGCTTCGTGATCGGTTCGAGCGTCGTCTGGGCCAGCAGCTTGGAAGTCTTCGGGTCAATCACGATGTAGGTCGCCAAGGCGCGCACACCAAAGCTTTCACGGAGCGCCTCGTGGCGGTCCCACTTGCCGATGTTGATGCGCACCCGCTCGAAGCGCCGTCGCAGCGTCTCGGCGACGGCCGGAGTTTCGTCCAGCTTGGCCATCTCCCGGCAGTCGGCGCACCACGGAGCGACGAACTCGAGCAGCAGCCGCCGCCCGTTCTCGGCCGCGCACGCCTTGGCTTCGCCGATTCCCTCCAGCACCTCGCCCTCGGTGGTTTCGTCCCACAACTTCTCCACGGCCAGGGGCTGGCCACAGCCGGGGTAGGCGCTGCTGACTTTCTTGGGCGCGGGCGGGCTCGGCGACGGGCTGGCGCTCGGCATAGCCGCGGGCGGAGCTGGCAGCGCCGGGAGCGCGGCGACGGTCGGGGGGGCCGGGGGCGCAGCGCCGGCCGGCCGCTCCTTATTGGGGGTCGCGCAGCCGGTGAGCAGGGTCACGAGGAGGACAGATTCGTAGAATTTCACCCTCACAGCTCCGGCAAGACCGTAGCACGACCTTACTTTCGGTCGCGAAAACCGCCGTTTACCGGATTTTCGTAGCAAGTTGGCCGGGTTGACACAGCTGTCTGCAGGGGCTAAGTCAGTGCCCACAACCCTGACGCATACGTTAGGGTGAGTGTGATAGACCCTCACGATGTCTTCTTCCCACCGCCATCTGACGCTCATCCCCGGGGAGCCTGTGCCTCCCGAGGCTGCGGCGCGCCCGGCGGACGCGGTGGAGGAGGAGCTCCTCCAGGTGGGTGACCTTGCTCGCGCCGTCGGAAAAACGGTGCGGGCCATTCACTTGTACGAGGAGCTCGGCCTCCTCAAGGCTCACGAGCGCTCCAAGGGCCGCTACCGGCTCTTCACGTCGGACGCCATCGTCCGCGTGCGTTGGATCGGAAAGCTCCAGAGCCTGGGCTTGTCGCTCACCGAGATTCAGGGGATCGACCGCGCCCGTGCGGACGTGTCGTCGGCCCAATCGGCGGCGGCGCGCTTGCGCGATTTGTACCAGGGCAAGCTGCTGGAGACCCGCGCCAAGATCGACGAGCTGCGCGCCCTGGAGTCGGAGCTGGTTGCCAGCTTGGACTACCTGGCCGGCTGTCACACCGCCTGCGAATCCGAAGTCAAGGTCGAGTGCTGTCCCAGTTGTGAGCGGCACCCCGAAACCCCACCCGAGCTAGTCGCCGGAGCCAACGTTCACTGATGACCCTCAAGTTCCCCATCTACATGGACAATCACGCGACGACGCCGGTGGATCCGCGCGTCCTCAGCGCGATGATTCCGTACTTTACCGAAACGTTCGGTAACGCCGCCAGCCGCACCCACGCCTACGGCTGGACCGCCGAAGCCGCGGTGGACGACGCGCGTGACACCGTCGCGCAGCTCATTGGTGCCGAGTCCGGCAAGGAAATCGTGTTCACCTCCGGCGCCACGGAGAGCGACAACCTCGCCATCAAAGGGGTCGCCGAATACTACCAGGCCAAGGGCAATCACATCATCACGACCACGATCGAGCACAAAGCGGTGCTGGATTCGTGCAAGCGTTTGGAGAAGCAAGGCTTCACCGTCACCTACGTGAACGTAGGGCCGGACGGCTTGGTAAACCCGAAGGACATCGAAGCCGCCATGACGGACAAGACCATCTTGGTCTCCGTCATGCTCGCCAACAACGAGGTTGGCACCATCCAGCCCCTCGCGGAGATTGGTAAGATCACGCGCGCCCGCGGGGTGCTGCTCCACAGCGACGCCGTGCAGGGCCTCGGCAAAACCCCGTTCGACGTTCGGGCGATGAACGTGGACCTCGCGTCGCTCACCGCTCACAAAATCTACGGGCCCAAGGGCGTGGGCGCTCTCTACGTGCGGCGCAGCAAGCCGCGCGTGCGCCTCGCCGCGCTGATGGACGGCGGCGGTCACGAGCGCGGCAACCGCTCCGGCACGCTCAACGTGCCCGGCATCGTCGGCTTTGCCAAGGCCTGCAAGATCCTCATCGAGGAGGGAGCGGCCGAGGCCGAGAAGATCCGCGCGCTGCGCGATCGGCTTCACAAGAAGATCACGAGCGAGCTCGACGCGGTCGTGCTGAACGGCTCCGCCGAGCACCGCCTGCCGGGCAACCTGAACATTTCGTTCTCCTTCGTGGAGGGCGAAGGCCTGATGATGGCCATCAAGGACGTCGCGGTTTCCAGCGGCTCCGCCTGCACCAGCGCTAGCCTGGAGCCGAGCTACGTGCTCCGCTCGATGGGGCTGGAAGAGGACATGGCGCACTCTTCGATTCGCTTTGGGCTCGGTCGCTTCAACACCGAAGAAGAAGTGGACTATGTGGCGGAGCTGGTCGTCGGCAAGGTGAAGCGCTTGCGAGACATGTCTCCGCTCTACGAGATGCACAAGGCCGGCATCGACCTCAAGTCGATCCAATGGGCTGCACACTGAGGATTTAGGAACGAACCATGGCGTACAGCGAAAAAGTCATCGAACACTACGAGAACCCGCGCAACGTGGGCTCGCTCGACCAAGAAGACGAATCGGTCGGCACCGGTTTGGTCGGCGCGCCCGCTTGCGGTGACGTGATGCGCCTTCAAATCCGCGTCAACGACGCGGGCGTAATCGAAGACGCCAAGTTCAAGACGTTCGGCTGCGGCTCGGCCATCGCGTCGTCGTCGCTGGCGACGGAGTGGATCAAGGGCAAGACCATCGACGAGGCGGCTACGATTCAGAATAGCCAAATCGCGGAGGAGCTCAGCCTGCCGCCGGTCAAGATTCATTGCTCCGTGCTGGCGGAAGACGCCATCAAGAGCGCGATCGAAGACTTCAAGAAGAAGCGCGCCGCCAAGCAGGCGCTCGGTCAGTAAAACGAGAAGCGGAAAAGGCCATGTCCGAAGCCGTCAGCATTCCCAGCCCCGAAGCCGCTCCGAGCGTCGCGCCGCCGTCCGGCAAACGCCTCGCGATGAGCATCGCGCCGGCGGCGGCCGTGTTCGCGCGCCAGAAGCTCACGCAGCGCGGCACGCCGGATGCAGCCGTCCGTCTCGGCATCAAGGGCGGTGGCTGCTCCGGTTTCTCCTACGTTATTCAATTCGACGACGAGCCGCCGCGCGAGCGAGACACGGTGTACGAAGTGCACGGGGTGAAGTTCTACGTCGACAAGAAGAGCCTGGTGTACCTGGCCGGCTCCTTGCTGGACTACGAGAAGACCTTGATGTTCCAAGGCTTCAAGTTCAGAAACCCGAACGAGGCCACGTCGTGCGGCTGCGGTCACTCCTTTACGGTGAAGTGAGCCGCGCGGCTCATATCGAGTCATGACTGCGTCCCCGTTCGAGGTACTGGGCGTGCCTCTTCTCTACGCCCTGGACGAGCTCGAGCTCGAGCGTCGTCATCGCGACCTCAGCAAAGCGCTCCATCCAGATCGCTACGCTGGCAGGCCTTCCAGCGAGCGTCGTGAGGCGCTGAGCCGCGCCATCACCGTGAACGAAGCTTTCCGACAGTTGCGCGATCCCATCTCGCGCGCAGAGGCGCTGCTCACGCAGCTCGGACGCCCCGTCTCGGAGACGAACCAGCCCAAGCCCCCGCCGGCGCTGCTCATGCAGGTGATGGAGCGCCGCGAAGCGTTGTCCGAAGCGCGCCGCGCTGGCGACAAGAGCCGCGTCGAAGCGGTGGCGGCCCTCGCGTCGAGCGACGCGGAAGAGGTCGCCGAGCGCATGGCGGACGCTTTCGCCGAAGAGCCAATCCCGGTCGAGCAAGTCGTGGGCATGCTCGGTGAGCTGCGCTACTTGCGCCGTTTGAAAGAGGAGGCGGGCGCCGCGCTGGACGAGCTGTAAGGCTCGCTAGCCGTTTGCGTCCGTAGCGACAGATGCTGCTGGATATTTTCGACCCGAAGGCCGCGCCCCGCGCCATCGGTATCGACCTCGGTACTACCAATTCGATCGTGGCCTACGTCCGCGACGGCTCGCCCGCAGCGCTCATCAGCTGCGACGGCACCGCGCTTTTGCCTAGCGTCGTGCACTACGCGCCGAACGGCGCGGTCCTCGTAGGTCGGGCCGCTAAGGCCCAGCTCATCCGCGATCCACGCCACACCATCGCGAGCGCCAAGCGCTTCATGGGCAAAGGCGCGGACGACGCGGAGACCAAGCGGCTCGGCGCCTACCATTTCACGACGCCCCAGACGGACCAAGAGGCGCGCAGCGTGCGCTTCGACGTGGGCCGCGCGGTTAGCCCGGTCGAGGTCAGCGCCGAAATCCTGAAGAGCTTGAAGCAGAGCGCGGTCGACCAGCTCCGCGGCGTCGGCGGGGCGGTCATCACCGTTCCCGCCTATTTCGACGACGCGCAGCGCCAGGCAACCAAGGACGCGGGGAGGCTCGCCGGTCTCGAGGTGCTGCGGCTCCTCAACGAGCCGACCGCGGCTGCGCTCGCGTACGGGCTGGAACAGAAGCAAAACGGCTTGTTCGCCGTGTACGATTTGGGCGGAGGCACGTTCGACATCACCATCTTGCTGCTGGACGACGGCGTCTTCCAGGTAAAGAGCAGCGGCGGTGACAGCGCCCTCGGTGGGGACGACATGGACCGCGCCGTGGCCGAGGTCTTGCTCGAGCAGATGGGAGTAGGCGAGGACCGACAGTCCGACGTCGTGGCATTGGCGCTCTCGGCGGCTCGCGAGCTGAAGCACGCCCTGACGGATTCGCCCGAGGCCAGCATCGAGCTCCCCGGCAAGGGCGGCACCACGGTCCAAGCTCGGCTCACGCGCGCGGAGCTTTCCGCGCTAATTGCACCGCTGCTCGAGCGCACCGGCAAAGCATGTCGGCGCGCGTTGCGCGACGCGGGCGTCGACCCGAAGCAGCTGGACGGCGTCATCCTGGTCGGCGGCTCGACGCGTGTGCCGCGGGTCCGCAGCTACGTGGCGGAGGTGTTCGGCCAAGAGCCGCGCTGCGAGCTGGACCCGGAGCTGGTCGTGGCCTACGGCGCGGCTTTGCAGGCGGATTTGCTGTCGCGGGACGACGGCGAGGTGCTGCTCCTGGACGTCTTGCCCCTCTCGCTCGGCATCGAGACGATGGGCGGTGGGGTGGACAAGATCTTGCCGCGCAATACGACGATTCCGACCGGCGCGCGCTCGACGTTCACGACTTACGCCGACAACCAGACCGGCTTCGAGCTGCACGTCGTGCAAGGCGAGCGTGAGCTGGCGGCGGACTGTCGCTCGCTCGCGCGCTTCTCGCTTCGTGGCATTCCGCCCATGCCGGCCGGCATGGCGCGGCTCGAGGTGGAGTTCTCCGTGGATGAGAACAGCCTGCTCAAGGTGAGCGCCCGAGAGACGACGACCGGTATTTCGCAAGAGGTCGCGGTCCAGCCTAGCTACGGCCTCACGGACGACGACGTGGAACGCATGCTCATCGAGGCGCTGGACTACGGCGAGACCGATCTGGAGCAGCGTCGCTTGGTGGAGACGCGCGTGGAAGGGGAGCGGCTGCTGCTCGCCACGAACAAGGGCCTCGCGAACGACGCAGACCTCCTGAACGAGGCGGAGCGAACGGCGGTCGACGCGGCCCTCGCTTCGCTGAAGAACGCCATCTCCACGGCTGAATCTGGGTCCACCGTGCAAGCGGCGATCGACCAGCTCGACGCGGTGACTCACGAGTGGGCTGGCCGCCGCATGAATCGCGCCGTGGCCGAGGCCATCGCGGGCAAGAACGTCAACGACGTGGAGACGCGCGTGCAACACGCGGACGGTGTGGACGCCCACGTCGCCCGGCACCGCGGCGAAGGTACTTGAGAGAACGCTGATGCCGAAAGTTCGCTTCATCGATCAGAACCTCGAGGTCGAAGTGCCGATCGGCACCTCGCTCTTGGATGCGGCTCGCCAAATCGACGCGCCGGAAGGTAGCGCCTGTGGCGGTGTGTGCGCGTGCAGCACGTGTCACGTCTACGTGGCGGAGGGCGCTGCGCTGCTGAGCGGCGCCGAAGAGGATGAAGAAGACATCCTCGACAAAGCGTTCGACGTGCAGATGACCTCGCGGCTCGGATGTCAGGCGAAGCTCTTGAAAGACGGCCTCGTTACCCTGCGTATCAGCAAAGAATCGCTCGACGCCTTCTACAACGAGCACCCCGACGTGCCGCGGCCCTGAAGCGAGGAGGCAACGGCTCGCGTGATGGTCGCGCGGCGCCGCGGGCTAAAACAGCAAGCGTCCGCCGTGACCGATCGCGCTCATTGCGTGCTGCACGTAGTCGATTCGAACGTCCGGGGCCGCGAGCTGCTGCGAAAATCCGCCCACCACGAGGCGCGGGACCCGGCAGGCGTAGCAGCCGGCTGACGTCCACTGTGCGCGCAGCAGAAACGTCACGAGATCTGCCAAGATCGCTTTGTCTTCGGCGACGGGAAGGCCTCGCTTTTGCTTGATCGAGATGGATGCGTTGAGCGCCTCCCCCAAGCCTGAGGTTGCGGTGTTCCGAGGCGGAAAGAGATCCCCCAGGCCATAGCCACCGACGAAGTTGGGCTCGCTGGTTTCGGCGGCGCGGGTCACGTAACGCAGACGGGAAGCGACGTAATCCATGCACAGCTGCTCGTAGGCGTCGTTCCGATGCGAGGTGAGGGCGTGTCGCGCGGCCAGACAGTGCCAACCCTCCTCGAAGAAGAAGAAGTCCCGCAAAGGGCGAGGCCAGTACGGGCCACCATAAAAGCCCATCGCGGAGTCGATGGCGCGCTTCAGCGCCTCTGCGCTCGGCAGCGGTTCGGCTTGGCTGCCCTTCAAGTCGCCGAGCTGCTGCTCGACGAGGACGAGCGACAGCACGGCTTGCCCGGCCGCGTAGAGGATCTCGTGGTCGCCTTTGCCGCGCGCGGTCTTGACGTCCAGCTCCGGGTAAAAGCTGCCATTTTCGCGTTGGAGACGCAGCATCAGCCGCGTGAGCTGACCGATGAGGCGATCGTTTTCTGGACCGACCTGCTCTCGGCAGCGCAGCATCGCGAGGAGGGGCAACGCGCTCTTGCCGAGGCCGTAGATGCCGGCATCCTGCAACGCCGAGATGTCCCCGAAGCGCCGCTCGGTGGGCTCGAACGCGCCGAGCGCGCGTTGAACGGTGCGGCGCACTCGTTTCCCCGGATCCAGCTCGCACAGGGCGTACGTCGTTCCGGCCTGCCGAGGCAAATTCAGGGTTGCTCGGTCCTCTTTGCCGCTCTCCGGGTCCAGCGAGTAGCGAAAGGTGCCATCGCGCTCTTGTGCGGCCACGATGTAGGACTGTGCGGCCTCGACCGCGCTCTCGACCGCGAACTTGCTGAGCGCCGGCGGCGTAGGCCGCGTTCGCACCAGCCGATGCACACCGGTGTCGTCTACGGTGAGCGTCTCCGTCTCGATGCGCACCATGCCTTCGAGCCCGCGACCGCGAGTCTCTTCCGGGGAGCCGAGCAGATCGCGGACGCGATCCGCGGAGAAGCCGTAGCTGACCTCCGGCACGGCCGGCAGGGGGCGATTCTCCGAAAAAACGTCGCTCAGCGTGAGCTTCCATGCGGGCAGGCAGCGTCCGTCTTCGCAGACGCCGTCCAGACCAGGACGCACGTCGAGCGCATCCACCAGCGGCACGCTATTGGACAGCGGTTTGACGGCCCGCACGACGTCCACGACCACCACCGAGCCAGGGCGGGCTCGCTTGCGCAGCAATCGCTTCAGCTGGGCGCGCAGGTCCGCCGGATGACTGGCTTGAAGGCACTTGGCTTTCGGAGACCTCTGCCAAGTGTGGGCGACGAAAATCGTGAGCCGCCCTGAGTCCAGAGGATACTTGCATTTCACGGGTCCGACGCCGCCGACGGTGCGGTCACCGCTGATGGGTGAGCGCTGGAGGTGCTGGTCGAGCAACTCCGCGATGTCGGAGCCAATGCGAGCGTCTGCGCCGCTCACGGGCGTGGCTCGAGCGGCGCTGCTCGCGAGCGGCAGGGTGAACACGAGGAGCGCGACGAGGGCGGACAACCCCGCGCCGACGCTGCGCAGCGAGCGAGCCTTGCGCGGCCATGTATGCCGTGCGCCCCAAACCGCGACCGGCAGCGTGAGCAGTGAAGTGAGCACGAACGCCGCGACCAGAACGGTTGCCACCGGAGGGCCGAGCTTCAAGTACAGCTTGCCCACGTAGATCGCCCCCGCGGCGAGGGCCCCGCCCATGAGCGCGAACACGAGGAGCGAGACAATCGACAGCGCGCGCCAGCTCCAAATGAGCCAATGAGGTCGTTTGAGCAGGGCGAGCACGCCCGTCGACGAGTGCAGCAGCGCGAGGACCGTCAGCGAGATGGCGAACGTCGTGCCGGAGCGCCAGGGGAGAACGGCAGCCGCCCACGCGAAGAGTAGGGCATGCCCGAAGCACGTGACGGCGAGACTCGAGCGGGGCAGGGGCGGAGGCGTGGCGCTCATGCGGGGGGCGCATTCTTCCGTCGGGGAGCGGCGGACTTCCAGTAGTTTCTCCCCCCTGATCATCGGTAATTGTCAGTTTGCGAGCCCGGCACTAGAAAGGCGTGTTGGCCCAGGCAAACGGTAAGAAACGCATCCTCATCGTAGAAGACGACGAGAGCATCTCGCTCGGCTTACGGATGAACCTGGAGGCGGAGGGGTACGAGGTCGACGTCGCGGCCGACGGGGACGAAGGCCTCGCGCGCGCGGGCGCAGGCGACGTGGACCTGGTGATTTTGGACGTCATGCTGCCGAAGACCAACGGGTTCGAGGTGGTGCGCCACCTGCGCAGCAACGGCAGCACCGTGCCCGTCGTCATGCTCAGCGCGCGTGGCGCGGAAATGGACAAAGTCATGGGCTTAGAGCTGGGCGCGGAGGACTACATCACCAAGCCGTTCGGCTTGGCGGAGCTTTTGGCGCGAGTCAAAGCCGTGCTGCGGCGAGACGGCTTGAGCCGTAAGCACGTCGAAGCGGTCGTTCACGCGGGGCAGCTCCTCATCGACTCCGGCACCCGCCAGGTGACGCGTGGCGGCGTCCCGGTGGACCTCACCGCGACCGAGTTCGACGTGCTGTGGTGCCTGGTGGAGGCACAGGGCCGTGTGCTGTCGCGGGACGAAATCCTCTCCCGGGTGTGGGGTGCGGGTCATCACGGCACACTGCGCACCATCGACAACTTCTTGCTCCAGCTGCGCAGTAAGCTCGAGGCAGACTCGGCGGAGCCGGAGCACCTACTCACGGTCCGAGGCGTCGGTTACCGTTTCAAGGTGTAGGCCCCGTTTACGCTGCGCGGGCGGCTGAAATCCGCCTCCCGAGGCTCGGCGCTTGGTGCGCCGGACGAAGTTGCGGTAACTACGCCGCCGTGGACCAGAACCTCCTCCGTTCCTACTTCGCGACCGTCTATGAGCTGCCGAGCGACAGCGGGGTGATTCGGGTCTCGCTGGACGGAGAAATCGTCAAAGATATCAACGCATTGCCGGGCCTGCTGCGCCAACGCTTCGCCATCCTGACTGCGTACAACCCGCGCTCCATGCTGCTGCCGCGGCGCGTGAACGACAGCCGCCACCAAGTCATGCGCGACCTGTTGATTCTCGGCTGCTACCGCGTCGAGCACTGCGTCGGCTACGACGAAGAGCCGGAAGGGGTCTTCCGCGAGCCGGCGTGGGTGGTCCACGGCATCTCGCGCGAAGAGTCGATCCACTTCGGCCATACGTTTCGCCAAAACACGATCGTTTACTGTCAGGACTCGCGGCCCGAGCTCATCGTGACGGATCCGACGTGCGACGATATCGGCAAGGTGTTTCAAGGCAACTGGCGGCAGCGGGTGTAATCGGTAAACTGGCGAGAGTGTCGCTTTCGGCTCGCCCCGTCGTGTCGCTGCTGGTGATGGTGGCGCTGGCCGCGCCCTTCGCCGGGGTGGCTTACGGCGCGGCGGCGCTCGTCGCGCCCTTGAGCCGCGGCATCGCGAACGCGCTAATCGAGCTCGTTGCGCCGCTTTCCGTGCCGGAGCCGGTGCGGCCAGTGGATGAGGCGCCGGAGCAGCCCGCGCCCGAGTCGGAGCGGCAGTTGCTGCCCGTCGCCGGGCCGGCAAAGCCGCTACGGCGCGGAGCGACTCGCCCCGCGGCGCCGCTGAAACCGGCGGCGCTCTTCGTATCTCGAGCCACCGTCATCCAGCTGGCCGAAAGCGCGGCGCGTCCGCGTGGGGCCTTCGTTCCGCAAACCGCCGAGCACCCGGCGGGCCTTCGCCTCGCCGGTGTGGCCGCGCTCGGCATCGGCGTGCAAGACGGAGACATCCTCATCGAGGCGCTGGGCATCGCCCCCCGCGCCCCCGGGGAAATCATCGGGGCCGTCATCGAAGCCCGCGCCAAAAATGCGCGTTTTCTGAGCGGTACGCTGTGGCGTCGCGGCGACACCTTTCGCATCACGGTCGAGCAGCCGTACCTCCCGGACAAGGGCTAAGTGCTCCTTGACGGCCTGCCTGCGCGCGGTCAAAGTCCGCGAAAATGGCTCGTACCGTGCACTGCGTGAAGCTCGACAAGGACCTGGAAGGCCTGGAGAAACCGCCGTTCCGTGGGGACCTCGGCCAGCGCTTGTTCGACAACGTCTCGGCGCAGGCGTGGCGCGGGTGGCTCGAGCACTCGAAGATGCTCATCAACGAGTACCGCTTGGATCTGACGAGCGAAAACGGTCAGCGGTTGTGGATGACCGAGTGCGAAAAGTACTTCTTCGGCGAAGGCTCTTCCGCGCCGGCCGAGTTCAAGCCGGTCTGACCGACCTTCAAACCGGCTTGCCATTCAGGCGCAGGGAGCCGCTGGAAAGCGTGCGCGCCGGCGCTTGAGACGGTGGGCGAGAGGGCCGGAGCGACGGCGCCTTCGCCCCCGTGTCCGCCGCGAATACGACGCGATTGCGGCCGGCGGATTTTGCTTCGTACAGGGCAGCGTCGGCGCGCTCCAACCAGGACTTGCCGGTGTCGCCGGGACCGAGCACGGCGACGCCGATGGAGGCGGTCACGCTGAAATGCTCTCTGCCCTTGCTGAAGCCAATTTCGCCGATGGCTTGTCGTACACGTTCGGCGCGCTGCCGCACGGCGTGGGACGAAGAGTCCGGCACCACGACCACGAACTCTTCGCCGCCGTAGCGAGCCACGAAGTCCTCGCGGCGCAGGAAGTTGCGGACGAGCGTGTCGGCAACGCGACGGATCACTTCGTCCCCAATGGGGTGGCCAAACCTATCGTTTACCGACTTGAAATGGTCGACGTCGATCATCA
>JAQSWN010000067.1 GCA_029266615.1 Polyangiaceae bacterium | reverse complement strand
ATCATGCGCCGGATAGAGTCCTGGTCCTCAACGACGAGAATCCTCATCAGAGCCAACCTCGATACTAGAGCTGCGCGCAAAAGTAACTATCGTTTGGCGGGCCGGGCACCCCGAGGCGCTTTCCCCGCCCTAGGGCTACGGATTCGCGGTTTGAGACGGCGAGCTCAGCTGTGGCCGTGCAGCAGCGTCCACACCTCGGCCTCGCCGTCGGGGCCGTCACGAAGCTCGAGGGCGCCGCCGAGGCTTTCAGCGGCCGCCTCGGCGATGAGCAGCGCCACGCCCGAGGGGCGACCAAAAGCGCTGGGATCCGTGCGGTTTCGGAGGACGTCGGCTCGGTGCGCTTCCGTGACTGAAGGCCCGCCGTCTTGCACCGAGATGAGCACGCCGCTGTCCACCGCATACGCCGAGATCACGACCTCGCCGTCACGTGGCGTCGCGGAGATGGCGTGATGGAGCAGGGCTCGGAGCAGCGCGAGGAAGGTCTTGGGGCGCGTCGAGAGGGGGAGTGGCGATGGCCCCTTCACGACGACGGTGATGCCGTGGCGCGCGGCGCGCGACTCTGCGTCAGAGACAGCGGTCTTTACCAGCTCTGCTACCGACACCCGGGACTTCGGCTCGTCGAACGGGCAGTCCGCGGCGAGCGCGAGATCGAACGACATCTCCGCGGCCGCGGAGGCGCGCTTCTGAAGGCTTTGCACGAGGGGTGAGGTCTCCCCGAGGGCGCTCGCGGCCATGGTCGCGTCGGCGCGCAGACCCTCCAGCATGGATTTGAGCGAGCGCTGAAGCGCGTGGGCAGCTCCCTGCAGGACCTCGAAACGCTGAGAGCCGCCGCGGGGCGCGATCGCAGGCGGCGGCTCCGTGCGGATGTCTCCGGCGGTGAGCACGGTGGCCAGCTCACGCGCGTAGGCTTCGCCTAGCTGCTGCGCCTGCTCCAGCTCTTTACGGAGCTCCACGACTTCACGCTGATCGCTTGCGCCGTCTGCCGGCAAGAAGATGGATTGGGTGCCGCCCTCGAGCTCGACCGAGCCACCGTGGCGAGTCGCCATGCGACTGAGCCAGCGGCGCTCCAGCTCCTGAGCGCCCGCGTCGGGACCGAGCTCTACGCTGATCTTCACCCACTCGGCTTGACGCCGGATCTTCACCTCGGCCGCGCCGCCTTGAGTGGAACCGGCCTGGGTGACGAGCATGTTGAGCATGCGTCGCAGATCCTGCTCGTCACCGAACACCTCAATCCCGGCGCCGGGCTCGATGGCGAGGCGCGTGTTGGGCGAAAGGTCCATGAGCAGCGCCGCCAGGTCGATTCTGCCACGACGTGCTTTGCTGGCTCCGCGCGCCCCGGTGTTGAGGTCGCTGAGCATGCTGATCGCGTCGTCCAACGCGTCGAGCGTCGTCTCGACGGCGGGGCCGTCCCCCGGGGCGTTGACGATACGAGTTTCCGTGCTCGCGCCCGGCTCCTTCCGAAGCTGGGTCACCCCCTCCCGCAGGGCGCGCGCGGCACCACGTGCTTCCTGGGCCAGGAGCCATGAGATTTCGTGTCGGGTCAGGCGTTCTTGGGACACGATCCCTCGATCATGCCAAAACTTCCTCTGCATGACTACAGGGGCGCGCTACAACAGCTGCGTTGCAACGCTGGCTCTCCTTCCGCCTGGTCCGCTCGCTAGCTCCGCGAGCGCTCCTTTGGGGCCTCGCCTTCGGGGCGCTTCCGCTGGCATGTGGGTCGGACAAGGTGAAGAGCCCTTTCGGGCCGGGAGCCGGCGGCGAGGGCGGTGACGCTGGCGCGCCTGGAAGCGCCGGATTCAGGCTGGACGTAGACGGCGGGGACGAGCTCGATCCGACGTTGGGAGGTCCTTGCGAGGACGACGGGCAGTGTGACGACGACGTGGATTGTACGGAGGATCGGTGCGACTCCGAGCTCGGGCGCTGTCGCTTTGCGCCAAACGACGCGCGCTGCGACGACCCCATCTACTGCGACGGTGTGGAGCGGTGCGACCCGCGCGCCGGGTGTGTGGAAGGGGAGGTAGTCGCATGTAGTGATAACAGCACCTGCACGATCGACACCTGCGATGAGGCGACAAAGTCGTGCCGGCATGACCCCCGGGACGCGGACGGAGACGGGGACCCCGTGCGTAACTGCGGCGGCCGGGACTGCGATGACGACGACCCGCTCGTCGGCAGCGGGAGCACCGAAGTCTGCGGCAACCGCAGCGACGACGACTGCGACGGCAGCGTAGACGAGTTGGACTGCAGCTCGCCCGCGCACGACCGTTGCGACGACGCGCTGCAGGTGACCGAGCCCGGCACCTACGCGCTGGATCTGACCGCCGCTCGCTTGGACTTCCCGAGCGAGTGCGCACCGGATAAGACCAGCTACCGCGATGTCGTGTTGGAAGTGACGTTGCCCGAAGGCGGCCCCTACGACTTGGACGTCACGGCCAAGGCGGACATCGGACGCCTGGTGCTCGGGGTCGCGTCCGAGTGCGGCGCCGCGGTCAGCTCGTGCACCCGCTCCTACGCGCGGAGCGGGCGAGACGTATCGGCGCAGGTGGCGTGCACGCGCGACAGCAAGCAAGACGACATGGCTTGCGGCCGAAACGAAGCCTATTCGTGTGATGACCTCGAAGCAGGCGCTGCGCTGGTCACCGCGTTCGATGGCACGTGCAGTCAGAGCTTGGACGTGAAGGGCGCGGTGTTCGGGTTCTGCTGTCCGCCGCCCGAGGCGAGCGTCTCCCGCGTCATCCTCCGGGGGGTAGAGGCCGGTCGCTATCCGCTCTACTTGGCCGGCGACGTCGAAGGCAGCGCTCAGGTGCGGGTGGACTTTCGACCGGCCGAGCCACAATCCGGCGAGTTGTGCGAAGACGCGGTCTCGTTGGTGGCCAACGGCGACCCCGTGCTCTTACGCTTGCCTGGTTACGCGACGGACGAGGACACCGAGTGCTCGTCTGTGACGCCGCGCTTGGGCGACGCGTTCGTCGGCTTCACGTTGACCGAACCGCGCGACGTCACGCTCGTGGCCGAATCGCAGAACGAGCTCGGAGTGCCCCTCTTGTCGCTCTTGGACGCGAGCTGCACTTTGGAGCGCACCTGTCGTCGCAGCCAGCCAGGGCGGCTGTTCGATCGCAACCTGCCCGCGGGCACCTACCGCGCGCTCGTCTCCGCCACGGGCCCGGACGACGTGAGCATTCGTCTCCAAACCGCCCCCGTCTCCGATGCTCCCCCCGGGGAAGGTTGCAATGCGCCACTCACGCTCGCGGCCGGAGTGGAGCAAATCGTAGAGCTTGCGACTCACGAAGACGCGGTGGACCCGGGCTGCGTGGTCGGAGCGCCCGACGCCGCCTTCCAGCTCGAGCTCTCGGACGTTCGTGACGTGATGCTCGTGGGGCGCTTCTCCGACGGCGATACCGGCGCGGTCGCTTTCGTCGACGACACTTGTGACACGAACTTCGGGTGCGACGGGGCGGTCCCGGCGCGAGCCGTTCGTTACCGCATGCCCAAAGGAAAGCACCGCGCCGTCATCGAATCTTCTCGCGGTAACCCGGTCGGCATGAGCTTTCTCGAGCGACGGGTGACGTCTCCGGTCGTCGTGCCTTTCGCGGAAAACTGCGACGCTCCCGTCACGGTGTCGGAGTTGGGCGGCCGCTTCACGGGCAATACCAGTAACGCTTTCCCCGACTTCGACGCTGGGTGTGACCGCGGGGGGCAGGCCCCTGGAGGCGCGCCCGATCAGCTTCTCAAGATGAGCCTGAGTGCCCCACGGCGGGTCGTTTTGGATATGCGTAACAGCGAGTACCGAACGATGCTCTCCGTAAGAAAAGGCTCGCTTTGCCCGGGAGCCGAGGTGCCAATGGCCTGCGCCCCAGGCTATTGGTCGACGCGGAGCTTCTTGGATCTGGAATTGCAAGCCGGCGACTACTTCATCCAGATCGATGGCTACGATGGCGACAGCGGTCCGTGGAAGTTGGACGTTTTCACGGCGCCCCTCTGAGTCGGCGGCGGACGCCCCTAGGCGTCCTCGCCGATCGGCGCTAACCTCACCGGCCATGCGTCACGCTGCCGCGAGCTCGCTGTGGAGTTGCGTGCTCGCGCTGTCGCTCGCCGTTCCCGCCGCGGCGGAACCGAAAGCGCGCGGGGGACATGCAGCGGCTCCGTTTTCCGCGCAAGAGCGGGACACGTTGCACGCGGGCGGCATGATTTCTCGTGCGCTGCGCTTCCAGCATGACGGCGGCCGCTACGTGGGTGGCGTCTCGTACCAA
This sequence comes from Polyangiaceae bacterium, assembly GCA_029266615.1. GTDB lineage: Bacteria > Myxococcota_A > Polyangia > Polyangiales > Polyangiaceae > PMG-095. Next base: position 33,980 of record JAQSWN010000067.1, on the reverse strand, counting down.
GTCGTGGACGCGCGTCCCGAGCTGGTGCTCGCCGCGCTGTCGGACGTGAGCAATTGGCCCGAGGCGTTGCCTCGCACCAAGAGCGCGCGACTCATCGAGTCACGCGACGGCTTGTCTCGGGTCGAATTGGTGCAGGGGAGCTCCTTGGTCGACGCCCGCTACACGGTAGTGCTGGACCGCGCCGACGCGGAGACCATCCGCTTCTGGTTGGACCCCGCGGCCCCTCACGACATCCACGACGTCTGGGGCTTCTTTCGCGTTCGCGAGCTACCTGGAGGGCGTTCGCTCATCACGGTGGGGGCGGCACTGGATCTGGGGGACGGCCTCACGCGCATGCTGTTCGAAGACAGGATCGCCGGCATGCTGCTCAGAGCGCCGCACAAGATCCGCCAATTCGTCGAGCCACGGGCGCTGGCGCTTTCGCGGTAGCCCGCCCCTAGGTTAGAAAGGGCCACAGCATGCTGGCCCGGGTCCTGGTGGTCGCCCTGAACACGTACCGAGAGGCCGTGCGCGCGCGCATCCTGCACGGCCTTTTTGCGCTGGCTTTGGCGACGACGGCGTACTCGCTCGTCGTGGGCGCCTACACGTCGAAAAATCAGCTGCGCGTGGTGAGCGATCTCGGCGCCGCGGCGATCTCCATTTACGCCATCATCGTGGCGGTCGTGCTGGGCGCGACGTCGCTTTACCGCGAGCTCGAGCTCAAGACCTTGTTCCCGATTTTGGCTCGTCCGGTGGCGCGGTCCGAATACTTGATGGGGAAGTACCTCGGCACGCTGCTGCTGCTGGCCGTCTTCGTAGGCGCGAACGCGGGGGTCGCTTTGTTAGCGGTGGCGGTCATCGCGGGGCGCGCGCTTTCCCTCGCGCTTTCCCTCGGGCTCGGGAGCGCGCTCGCGTTGGGCGCGGTCGGCTACTTTGCCCGTCGCAGCATCACGTACTTGCCGATGGCGTGGGCCGCCATCGTCGCCGTTGCGGGGGCGCTGCTCGCGTCGGGGGCGCCGGATGACCGGCGTGTCCTTTTGGGCCTGGGGGTGCTCACGCTTTGCGAGGTCGCCATCGTCGCCGGCATCGCGACGCTGTTCTCGTCCTTCTCGTCGCCGTTTCTCACGGCCGTGTTCACCTTCGCGTTGTTCGTCGTGGGCCGCTCGGCGGATACGCTGGCAACGCTTCCGGTTCGCGTGTTCGGGCCGACGATTCGCGCCGCCGGCGCCGCGCTCGCCAAGGTGCTCCCGAACTTGATGGTGTACGTCCCCCCCCGCCCACTGCTGACAGGCGAGGTCTCGGGCGCGCCACTCTGGCCATACGTGGGTAGCGCCGCGCTGCACGCGCTCGGCTGGTCGCTCTTCCTGTTGGCGGTGGCGAGCCTCATCTTTCGTCGGCGCGATTTCATATGAGCGTCGCGGTGCGACGAGCGCTCTCGCTCGTAGTGTGGGCGGCGGCGGCGCTCGTCTTGTTCGGGGCGGTGGCGACGTTGCGCGCACACCTGGATGGCCAGCGGGAGATCGCCGCGAGCGACGCCGCGTTCGACGCGGACGACCTGCGGGGCGCCATCGAGCACGCGCGGCGCGCCGCTTCCTCCTTCGTGCCCGGCGCTCCCCACGTGGAGCAAGGTTACGCGCGTCTGGTCGCGGTGGCTCGCGGCGCGGAGGCCACGGGCCGGCCCGATCTGGCGATGCTGGCGTACCAAGCGCAGCGCGCCGCCGTTTTGGAGAGTGCTTCCGTCGTGCTGCCTTTTCCGGCTCGGCTCGAGGAGGCGAACCGCAACTTGGCTCGGCTCGCCGCCGCCAAGACCGCGGCCGAGGGCGAGCACGCGGAGACGGCGCGACGTCTGTTCAAAGAGGCACAGGCGGAGAGCGGTGCACGGGTGGGGTGGGGAGCATTGCTCGCGGTCGGGCTCTTCGTCGCCGCGGCGGGACTTGCGGGGTTCGCGACGCGAAGCCTGGGCGCGGGCGGGCGTATCGACTGGTGGCGGGGCCGCTGGGGGGTCCTCGCGTTCTGGGTCGGCGCCGCAATCTGGGCCGCGGCTGCTTTTCACGGCTAAGCTGCGAAGCGTGCAGCGCAGCGCCTCGAACGGTCAGGCCGGCCCCGAGCTCGGTGAGCGGATTGAGCGCTTCGCGGACTATTTGGAGCACGAGCGTCGTTCGTCCAAACACACCGTGCTCGCCTACCGGCGGGACCTCACCGGCTTGGTGGAGTTTCTGCGGGAGAGGCTCGAGCGCGAGCCGTTGCTGTCGGACGTGACGCGACTCACGCTGCGCTCCTGGCTCGGCACCGCCTGCGAAAACCTAGCTCCCGCCAGCATCGCGCGGAAGCTTTCCAGCGTCAGGGCGCTGTACGTGTTCCTGGGCCGCACGGGCGAGGTGCGGGAAAATCCGGCCGCGCTTTTGCAGAGCCCCAAGCTGAGTCGCGGCCTGCCGCTCGTGCTCAGGCCGGAGGCCGCCGCGGAGGTGCTGGAGGTTGCGCTCCAATCGCCACTCGGCTCAGAGGTCGAGAAGCTGCGGGACCGCGCGCTCTTGGAGGTGCTGTACGGCTCCGGCCTGCGCGTGAGCGAGCTGTGCGCGCTGAACTTGGAGGCGGTCGACGTGCGCGCCGCCGAAGTGCGCGTGCTCGGCAAGGGTCGCAAAGAACGGTTGGTGCCGCTCAGCGGCAAGGCGCTCGAAGCGCTCGCCGCGTACCTGCCGCGCCGAGGGGAGCTAAGGCATCCGAAGACTGGGCAGCTCGACCCCAAGGCGCTCTTGCTCACGCGGCGCGGCAAGCGGCTGGGCGTGCGGCGGGTGCAGGCACTGGTGCAGCGCTACGGCGCGCTCGGCGCAGGAAGGCCGGACCTTCACCCGCATGCCTTGCGCCACTCGTTCGCGACCCACCTCTTGGAGGGTGGCGCGGATCTGCGCGTCATCCAAGAGCTGCTCGGACATTCGAGCCTCGCCACGACGCAGCGCTACACGCATGTCTCGCTGGACCAGCTACTCACGGTTTACGACAAGGCGCACCCGCTCGCGCGCGCCAAGCGCGGCCGTTCGGGTTAGGCTCCGCGCGTGACCGAGACTGAACCAAAGACGCCGCTTTGGGCTCCTTTGCTGCGCGGGGCGTGCGCGAGCGCGGCGGGCGCGGCTTTGGGCGCAGCACTCGCCGCGGCGGTGGATGCAAGCGCGGCAGGAGCGGGAGCTTACGGCGCGTGTTTGGGGCTGATCGCGCCCCTCGCGCTCGTCGCCGCCGGCGGCGTGGCCGTCGCGAGGATGGTGTTCGGAGCCGGCGCCGCCCTCGCCCCGCTCGGGCTCCTGCGCTCTTTGAATGAGCAAGGCGGAGCGACGCGCACGGCATGGCTCGGCGCGCCGCCGCTCGTTGCGCTCCTCGGCCTAGTGGCGCTCGTCGCGGTTTCGGGGAGCGCGGCACGTCTTTTCGCGGCGGAGGTGAGCGGCGTGGCGTCGTTCGGTTGGGTGGGGCTCGCGGTGCTGCCGTTGGTGTTGGCGAGCGCCGCGGCGGTTCGGACGCTTTCGAGCGCGCTCGGCCCTCCGGATGTTGGGCGTGCTGCGTCGCCAGGAGCTGGACCTACGCGCGCCGGGGCTGCTCTTGCTGGTTGCGCTGGGGGCGGTGTTACTGCCGAGCCCTCGCGGCTGGCTCTCCGCGTCGCTCGTCGCGGGGCTGGGGCTCGCGCCGCTCGCGCTCACTTTCGCGGCCGCGCGCGGGTTGGGGGCAGACCCGGCGCTCGCGCTCGCCATCGAGCGGCAAGCGCCGCTCAGCCGTATTTCCCTCGCCTTGCTGCGCAAAGCGACGGATCGCGACCGGGACGGGGTGAGCGCGGCCTTCGGGGGCGGCGACTGCAACGATCGTGACCGCGCCGTGAGCCCGCGCGCGGTGGACGTGCCCGGCAACGGCAAGGACGAAGACTGCTCGGGCTCCGACGAGGCCGAGCCCCAAGCGCGCGTCGCGTCGGCGGCAGAGGTCGCGGCGCAGCAAGGCGCCCGCGAACGCCTGCCCGACGACTTGAACGTGGTGCTCGTCACGATCGACACGCTGCGCGCAGATCTCGGCTACCTCGGCAACCCGCGGCCGCTCTCGCCGAACCTGGACGCGCTCGCCAAGGAAAGCGTCGTGTTCGAGCGCGCCTACTCGCTCGCCTCGTACACCGGCAAGAGCATGGGGCCGCTGCTGATCGGCAAGTATGCAAGCGAGCTGGACGGCGGGTTCCTCCACTTCAACCGTTACAGCAAGCGCGAGACCTTCGTTCAAGAGCGACTCAAAGCGGCGGGGGTGTACACCGCGAGCGTGCAGGGCTACTGGTACTTCTTCAAAGACGCCGGCTTCGAGCGCGGCTTCGACACGCTCGACAGCAGCGCGGCTCCGAAGGTCGCGGCCATCGAGGGGGACCAAACTTCCAACCGCGACGAGCAAAGCGACGCGGCGATTAAGCTTTTGAGCACGCCGGAGCTGGGCTCACGGCGCTTCTTCATGTGGATGCATTTCGTCGATCCGCACGCAGAGTACGCGCCCCACGCCGAGCACGATTTTGGCTCGAAGCCGCGCGAGCGCTACGACGGTGAGGTCGCGTTCGTCGACCATCATTTGGGGCGCTTCCTGGGCGCGCTCGCCCAGGCGCCTTTCGCGCGGCGCACGGCCGTCGTGGTGACGAGCGACCACGGGGAGGCCTTCGGGGAGCACGGTATGATCCGCCACGGGTTCGAGCTCTGGGAAGAGCTGGTCAGAGTGCCGCTGATCGTCAAAGTGCCCGGAGTGCCGCCGCGAAGAGTGACGGCGCGGCGTAGCGGTATCGATTTGGTGCCGACGTTGCTGGACCTATTCAAGGTGCGCTTCGAGGCGCGCCGCGACAGCGACTTCTTGAGCGGCGAGTCTTTGGTGCCGGATCTGCTCCGCCCCGCTACCGATACCGATCCGGTGCGCCCGATCTTCATGGACATGGCACGCGGCCCTCACAACGCCGAGCGCCGCGCCTTGATAGAAGGCGATCAAAAGCTGACCGTCAGCGAAGGGCGCGTGCTAGGGCTCTACGATCTCTCGCAAGATCCGGGGGAAAAATCGGACCTTTCTCGCGACAAGGCACGCGTCCAAGTCATGCGCGAGAAGCTCGCCGCGGTTACGCGCCGACTGCGGCCCGTGCCCATGCCGCCGCCATGACCTCGCCGTCGGCGAGCAGCCCTGGTAGGCCGCCCGTGTGGACGAACAGCGCGCGGGAGGGCTTGTCGCGCAGGCGAGAGAGTCCGAAAAGTGCCTTGCCAGTGTAGGTTGGCTCGAGGACGAGCCCGCAGGCCCGCGCTACACGTGACACGAACTCCAGCTGCTCGGCGCTCGCGACGCCGTACGCGGGCCCTTTGAACTCGTCGTAGATCTCCAAGAGGGCCGGCGGGGGTAGCGTCTCGTCCAGGGCGCGCGCCTCCTGCACGATGCCGGCGATGGCGTCCTCGAAGTACGCGCGATCGTCGCAGACCGCGAAGGCGGCGACCCGACGCGCGACGCTCGGGCAGCGCCCGAGACCGAGCGCGACGCCGGCCGCGGTGCCGCCCGATCCGCACGCCACCGCCAAAAGGTCCACGTCCGGCGGCAGATCGCCGGCCGCTTGCTGCTCCATCAGCTCCTCCACGGCCGCCACGTAGCCGAAGCTGCCGAGCCCATTCGAGCCACCCTCCGGAATCACGTACGGCACCTCCCCGCGCGCGGCGAGCTCGGCCGAAAGCTCCGCCATCAGCTCGGCGCGAGCGCGATACTGGTCCGGAGTGATCAGCCGGACGTCGGCGCCGACCAAGCGATCGAGGAGCAGATTGCCAGTGAGCGGCTGCGCCGCGGACGGGTCTTTCGTACGCAACAAAAGCACCGGGGAGAGCCCCAGCTCGCGCGCGACCAATGCGGTGGCGCGCGCGTGGTTGGATTGCAGCCCGCCGCAAGTGATGACCGCCGTCGCTCCGTGGGCGAGGGCGTCCGCCATGAGGTACTCCAGCTTGCGGATCTTGTTGCCCGCCGCGGCACCGGAGGTCATGTCGTCCCGCTTGACCCACAGCTCGCAGCCGACGAGCGCGTCCAGCGCGGGGTGGTGCCAGAGCGGGGTGGGGGTGTGACACAAGGCCAGTCTTTTCATCGGGGCTCCACGCGCACGACGAGCGCGCCCTTCTCTACGGTGCTGGGCGCGGTAGCGAGGGCTTCCGTGACCACGCCTGCGATCGGGGCGAGGAGCTCGTTTTCCATCTTCATCGCCTCGATCACGGCCACGGGCTGGGACGCCGTCACCACGTCTCCCACGGCGACCGAGACGCGCAGCAGCTTGCCCGCCATCGGCGCGCGCACGGCCCCGAGCGAGGCGCCGTTGCCGGTGCCCAGCGCGCTCGGCCGCGCTCGCTCGACCCGCGCCGAAAGCCGTCGCCCTCCGAGCTCCGCCCACACCTCTGCGCCTCGCCGCGCGGAGCTCAGGATGAATTCACCCCACGGTGTGATGGCGAGCTGGCTACCGTCGGAGCGAGTGCGGAGCTGAATCGACTGGGGCTCACCCCCTTTGCCGCGCACCACGTAACCGCCTTCCGTCGGCTGCACGTCAATCTCGTGAACGGCGTCGGCTTGCTCGAATCGGTACTTCATGATGGCTCTTCAGAACGTGAGGCCGAGCCCGACCGTGCTCAGCGCTTGGGTGCCCAGAGAGCGCCCTTCCGCATCATCGAACGCGGAGCCAGGAAATGCCACCGCCCCTTCCACGGAGAGGCGCAGCACCATCGGCGCGTCCAGCGGCAGCGCGAGCTCCGCGCCGCCGTCCAGCTCCGTGCCGAGAGCGCGCCCGAGCGGCGAGCCCCCGTCGTAGTTGCGACGCTCGCCGTCCGCCGCGACCTGGGAGGGGTCGACGAAGCTCCCGGTCGTCGAGGCTACGACCGCGCCCAGCTTCAGCGTCAGGTCTGCGTTCGGACGCAGCAGGAGCACGGGATTCAAGTAGGTGGCTCCGGCGACGCCACCGCCCGTGGCCAAGCCGGACACACGCGCTGCGCCCAAAGGCGTGGCCGCCTCGGCGAGCAAGGCTTGCGCACGCGACGTTTTGAAGCGGAGCACCTCGCTGAACAGAATGAGACCCACCCCGTGGTTCGGGTTCATCACGAAGCGGCGTAGCTCGTCGTCGGTCGGGTCGGTGTCTCCGGAAGCGATGCCCCACTGCACGGAGCCCACGACGTGGGCGTAGCGACGAAAGTCTTCCGTTCGCTCCAACGCGAAGCCGGCGCGCGCGGAAAGCGCCAGCGCCGAGAGCGTCTGCTCGTCACCGAGGGCGAACGCGGTCGGCTCGTCCACGAAGCCGACGCGGTATGCGGCCTCGTAGTCGACGAACAGCTCGCCGGCCCGCCCGGGCAGATCCGCGCGCGTCCGCCCGGACAAGTCGAGCAGTACCGTCTGCGCGCCGCCGCGTCCGTCACGTGGACGCAGTCCTTCGTAGCGCGCCAGCATCGACAGCCGCGTGCGGGAGGAAGGCGCAAAGTCGACGCCCAACCCCACGCGCAGCAGCTGGTCTCCGTTCGTCAGCTTGAGGCGCCCGTCGTCGAACAGCGCGTCCGCGCTCGCCCCGACGCGCAGATTCGACTTGCTCGAGCCGCTCCGCACCTCCACGCGCTCGAACGTGGCCGGGCGATCGGGCGTGCCGAAGTACCGCGGCTGGTCGCCGTCCGCGTCGACGAGCCCCAAACCCCGCTGCAAAGTCGTATGACCGACGCTGAGCTCGAAGGCGCGTTGCCGCAACGTGAGCCGCAGCATCCGCGGCTGACCGCGAACCGGTTGGACCCGGTCGAAGTCGGTGCCGCTGTCGGGGATCGCTTCCGGCTCTTGACCGTAGATCATGCCGCGCGGCAGGTCCGCCTCGGCCCGCAGCTCCGCGCGGGTGGTGAACAACGCGAGGCCGCGCAGGCGGAGCCAGTGGTACAGACGTGTCGTCTGCCCGAGCGCGGCGGCGCTGCCCTGCACGCTGCGCAGGGGAAGCTGAGTGAGGAAGCTTTGACGAACCTCGTACTCGCCGTCGAGCCGCACCTTGACGGCGTCCGGCTCGGCTGCGGGCTCGCGCGCGCGGGCGCTCGGGAGCGCCACGGATTCGGCCGGCGCCTCGCTCTGCGCCGGGGGTGGCGGCACCTCGGCGCCGTGCGCAGCGGCGCTCAGGAGCCCCGACGCCAGCAGCACGCGCAGAGCGAGCCCACCGCGCGGGACGTCAAAACGCGAGGTTTTCATCCCCCGCCTGACGCGCACAGACGACCGTGACTCGCGACGGCGAGTACACGAACAGCGTGATCGCTCCGGCGAAGACCGTGAAGGGATCTGCCTCCACGCGGATCTCGGCCCAGCCGTTCGGGCACACACGGGACAAGTCGTAGCGGTCGCGGCCGGGGACGGTGCCGAATAGAAAACCAGGATGCCAGCGCTCCTCGTACCCCGCCGCGGTTCGACCTGGTGCCTCGCCCGAGCGCACGGTGGTGGCGGCGCAGCTCAGACATGAAAGGGCCGCGATCAGCGCGGGGGCGCGCATGTAACCTTGGCCTCTCGCGGCGTGTAAACACCAAGTGTCGCGAGGGACACGCCCAACGTGGCCCAGCTCGCTCCAAGGGAGACTTCCCGGGGCGCGCTCCGGGGGCAGATATCGCGGAGATCTAGATCTTGGCCCCCGAACGCGCCGAAGCCCCAGGTGGGAAGCCAAACGCTGCGGGCGGGGGGACGGCCCGCCTGCGCCGAGCAAGCTACCAGGCCCAGTAAAAGGCAGACGAGAGCGGCTCTGGAGGACACCGACCGCGGAGGATACCGCACAAAACGCCTATTTCGGCGAGGGTTTCGGGTGGGCGCAGCAGGGATTGAACCTGCGACTTCGTCCGTGTGAAGGACGCACTCTACCGCTGAGTTATGCGCCCGAAACGTGAGAGGCGGGCTTGATAGCGCGTTCAAAGGCGACCTGCAACGGAAGAAAATGTTTCCGGCAAAATGGTCGTCCGGGGTATGAAGCCCGCGCTTGGAACCTTCTGTCTCGACCGGCTCTGCCGGCTCCGCCGGCGGCGCCGGGTCTTCGGTCTCGACCGGCTCTGCCGGCTTTGGCTCTGGGGGCGGAGCAGGGAACTCGGGCTCTTCCGGCTCTTCGTCCGCTCCGCCCAGTGGCGGCGGGGATGCTTCCTCGGAGGCTTCACGGAAGCGGGATCGCGTGCTCGGCCTGGTCATCGTCGCCGTGTCGTTCGCGATCTGTTTGGCGCTGTCCTTCTGGGCGAAGGAAAAGTCGGAGCCGGAAACGAGTCAGCCGCCAGGGCCGCCCACCGTGCAAGGCATCGTCGGGTATCCCAAAGCGGTGGACGCCTTGGACAGCTTGAAGACGGCGCGCACGTTGACTCGACGCGCGGCCCTCCGCGGCATGGTGCTGGACGGCGTGAACGCGGACGGGCTGCTGGACCTTTCGGAGGCCACCACTCGCGCGCGCTATGTCTTTCAAAGCGAGCCCGGGGAAGGGCCGCAGCCGCCGCGAGAGCCCGGTACGCTTCCCAAGCGCGTCACCTGCGGCAAGCAGAACGTGCTCCTTCGCAGCGGGGGCATGGTCGCGGAACCGGATCAAGCCGACCATCCGTGTCCGCCCGGCGGCGTCGAAGCGCTACCCGAGCCGCAATGCTCCGCCCGCAATCTGTGGCGACACGCTCGCCGCCGCCAAATCCCGAGCGAAAAGGCCGCCCGCATCGAATACTTTCGATCGAAGGCCGGCCCCGCGTGGCGGTTCGAGATCCCCGGCACCGTGCACCGTTTCACGATGTACGGCGACTGCAAGCGCGAGCTGAACGGCCCCGAATCTCAAGGGTCCGTGCCCTGAGTCGTCTCCCGCCGCCTCAGGGCGTGCGGGGCGGTTGCACCAGATCCGCGGCGCGGAGCAGCGCGCGCCAGACCGCGTCCACCGCCTCGGTGTCGTCCACCGAGAATGGGACGATCTTTCGCGCGTCCAGCCGCTGACCCAACATCTTCGGCCGGTCCTTGGCGGGGAGCTTGTCCACCTTGGTCGCGACGAGCACGACCTCGGGCACCTTGCGGCTCACTCGCCCGTGCTCGGTAATGAGCTCGAGCGCGTCGGTCTCTTCTTCCAGCATCCCGCGGCGCGAATCGAAGAGCACGGCCGCGGCGCGCAGGGTGGAGCGCTCGAGCAAATAATGCTCGATGAGGTTAGCCCACTCGTCCCGCTCGCTCTTGGAGCGCGACGCGTAACCGTACCCGGGGAGGTCGACCAGCGTGAGCTCGAGGCCGGCCACGCTGCGCACGTCGAAGAAGTTGATTTGACGCGTGCAGCCCGGCGTCGAGCTGGTGCGCGCGAGGCCGCGGCGGTTGAGCAGCTTGTTGAGGAGGCTGCTCTTGCCGACGTTGGAGCGGCCCACGAACGCGATCTCGCTCTTGGTGGGGGGCGGCAGCTCCTGCGGGCGCCGTGCGGCCGCGACGAACTCGGCGCTTTGAACGTGGAAGAAGGGGAGCTTGTCTCGGGTCACGGCGCGCCACTATTGGCACGTCTCCTCTGGTTACGCCGCCGGTTTCTTGCGGAGCCGCCTCATCACGGGATGAAGCACGATGAGCAGCTCGTCGCTACGGAGCCCCAAAGCCAGCAGCAAGAAAGCCAAAATGAACGCGGCGGACCCCACCAGGCCCGGCAACGCCAGACCCCAAGCGCCGGTGCCGCCGCCCACGGCGCTCGCCGCCAGCCGCCCCACCACGACGCCCGCCCCCGCCGCGAGCAGCGTGCGCGCGGCGGAGATGCCGATTTCGCGGAGGCGGAGCGTGGGCAGCTTCTTGCGAAGCCAGAACCATAAGAGCGCGGCCTGCACGAGGCTTGCGCCGGTCACGGCCATACCGATCCCGACGTGCCCGAAAGAGCCACGTAGCCCTAGGCAGAGCCCGATGAACACGACCAAATCGATGGCCGCGACCACCACCGGTGTGCGCGTGTCGCCCAGCGCGTAGTACGTCGAGGTGAGCTGCCGCACGCTCGCTACGAGCCAGATACCGGCGCCTTGCGCCACCAACGCGCGCGCCGTTTCGTACGCGGACTCAGCATCGAACTCGCCGCGCTGGAACAAGAGCACGACGAGCGGCTGAGAGAGACCGACGAACAGCGCGGTCGCGGCGATGGACACGAACAGCGTGAGCCGCATACCGAAGGCGTACGTTCGCGACATCTCGTCCAGGTCGCCGCGCGCCGCCAGCTTCGCCAGGCTCGGCAGCGCGGCCGTCTGCAGCGCCATCACGAAAATCCCTTGCGGGAAGTCGCACAAGCGTAGTGCCCAGCCGTAATAGCTCTGTGCGCCGAGCCCCTCTTCCGAGAGGAAGCGCCGCGCGAGCACGACGTCGATGTAATAGACGCCCATGCCGAACATCATCGGCAGCATGCGACCCAGCGCCTCGCGCACCCCTGGGTGCGAAAATTCCAAGCTTGGCCGCTGAAAATAGCCAATCGCGCGGAGGCTCGGCCACTGTGCGACGACTTGCAGCGCGCCGCCGAGCAGCACTGCGAACGCCAGCGCCATCGCGCCGTCGATACCGGTGGCCATCAGCCAGCCGGGCAAGGTGAGCGAGCACAAGATGAACGCGACGTTGAGTAGCCCAGGCGCGAACGAGGTCGCTATGAAGCGCTGGTGCGTGTTCAGCGCCGCGACACCGAGCGCGGCGGTGCCCATGAAGAAGATGTACGGAAAGACCCAGCGGGTAAGCCTGACGGTGCGCTCCGTTTGGCCAGGCAGCTCCGCATACCCGGACGCAAACAGGTCCACCAGCAGCGGCGCCATCAGCACCCCGAGGACGCTCGTCACGATGAGGACGCTCAGCGAGAGGCCGCGGGTCGCCCGGAAGAAACGCTTGGCCTCTTCCTCCCCGCGCTCTTCGCGCGTCTTGGTGAGCACCGGCAGCACTGCGCTCTGTACGGCGCCTTCGGCCAACAGCTGGCGAAGCACGTTCGGGATCGTGAACGCGACGAAGAACGCGTCCGTCACGCCGCGCGGGAACACGGCCGCGATGGTTTGGTCGCGCACCAAGCCGAGCAAACGGCTGGCGAGGGTGCCGGCCGCCACGACGGCCGCGCGCTTGGTGATTTGCCGTTGCTCGGCGCCAGCGCGCGGGCTCGCGTGGGCGGTCGTCTTGTCCAGCTTCGGGGCGCTCAACCGGGCCTTATTACTCGATGCCGGCGTGCGCGCCCAGGGCCGCTTCCACGAGCTTCAGGGCAACGGGCGCGTCCTCGGGCGTCAGCAGGCCGGTCGTCCCGGTCGCCACCTGCGCCATGCGCTGACGTGCCTCTGCCGAAAGGCGCAGGCGCGCGCCGCCGCAGCTGCGGCAGATGAGCCCGCCGCGCGCGGCGTCCACGCTGGCAGACTGCGCCGGCAATGCCTGACGCCCGCAGCGCACGCACCGCTCGAAGTCGATGCCCCAGCCGAGCTCTGTGAGCAGGGGCAGCCCCGCCTCTGCCAGCGCGACGCCGCAGGCCTCGGCGCTACCGGCCGCGCTCAAGCGGTCCAGCAAGGTCGTGAGCAGCGCGTACGGGGCCGGCTCCGGCGTACGCGGTGGGGCCGCGCGCCGCACCCACCCCAGCGCTTTTCCGGCCGCTTCCATCGCCGCCAAGCTGCCCAAGATCGCGGCGCGGGGGACGTGAAGCTTGGCCTCGAGCAGGGTGAAGAGCTCGGCGCCGGGGCGCTCGTCCAGCTCCACGGCGAGGGTGTGCATGGGCTCGAGCGCACTGCCGAAGCGCTTACTGCTCTTGCGCGCGCCGCGCGCGAGAACACTGACCTTGCCCAACTTGAGCGTGAGCAGCGTGAGCACCAGGTCCGCTTCGCCGTACTCCACGCGGCGGAGCAGGAGCGCCTCGGTCGCGATGCGCGCGGAGGCTTTACGTGACGCCACGGTCAGCCGCGCGGGGCGAAGCCGTGCACCGCGCCCGCGCGCGAGAGCTCTTGCGGCATGTCGTCGCCGCGAGGCCTGAGCACGATGCTGAGCGCAAGCGTGAACAAGATGAACAGCACGAAGCACGCGACGATGATGCCCAGACGCCGGCCACGCGCGCTCTTGGCGGGCGCGGAGAGCGGCAGCGGTGTTACCCACGCCACCCGGCGTGAGGCCGTGTAGCGCGCGAGCACGTCGTCCGCCGGCACGCCTACGGCGCGCGCGTACGACTTGAGGAAACCTCGGACGAAGACCTCGCCCGGTAGCTCGTCGAAGCGGTCCGTCTCGATGCGCTCGACGCTGGCCATGGGCACGCGCGTGGCGCGCGACACCTCCTCCACGCTCATCTTGCGCTGTTCGCGCAGGTCGCGGAGGTATTGGCCAACGGTTAGCATCGGGGGAACGCGAGACTACCTAAACTTTTGCAGCATGGAGCTGCATTCTTTGCCGGTTTGGGTCTTTCTAGAGAGCTCCGCGCAGCGCTCCAGGTCCGCCCGGGCGCTGTCAGCGTTACCCAGGCGCTGTTCCACGCGCGCGCGCGCCGCAAACGCGTCCTGCAAGCCGTTACAGCCTGGAGCAGGTGTTTCCAGTGCGCGCGTAAGTGTTTCAGCCGCAACCGCGTCCTCACGTTTCTTTTCGTACGCGAGGCCCAACCGATAGAGCCCTACACAAAACAGCGGCTGCGCCGCGATGCTTCGCCGAAGTGAGTCGATGGCGGCGTCCGATGCACCGGACTCGAGCTGTGCCCACCCGAGGTTACCCCAGGCATTTTCTGGGGTTTGGTAGAGGATGTCCTCCGTGAGCGGCTTGAGGATTTTGATGGCCTCGGCATAGCGCTTCTGGTGGATGAGAATCACCCCCAAGGTATTGGTCGCCTCGCGGTAGTCGCTCTTGGCTTTCAGCGCCAGGCGTGCGTGCTTTTCAGCCTCCGCGAGGCGGCACTCGTCGGTGTTTCGGCTGCAGAACTCCATGTAGATGAGAGCGACGAGGTGAGCCGCGTCGGCGTTCTCCTCGTTCAGCTCCACCGCTTTGAGCGCGTGGTCCAGCGCCTGACGAGGGGAGCTTCGGCGCATCCACAAGTCCCGCGCCACGTCGTACTCACTCTCGCTGATACGCTCTGGATCCTTCGCGCCTTCGCCGGTGCTTGCCGCGCCACAGCCGACGAGCAAGGAGAGCGCAAAGGCGAATAGCCGTGAGTTCATCATCGCGACCGCGCTCGGCTCGCACCTTGGGCCTGGCCCCGTAGTTGATCTTTGATACCGAGCAAGCTGTAAAGATCCCGCAAGCTGTCCAAGCTGGGGACCTCCACGCGTTCGTCTTGAATGCGAACGTGGCCCGTCTCGCGCAGCTGGGCGACGATGCGTTTCACCGTGTCCACGTCCAAGCCGACTTGGGCGGACAGCTCGAGGGGCGAAAGCGAGAGCGAGATTTGCGTCGCGTCGCGTCCGCCCTCTTGCGCGGCCGCCGCCTCTTGCTGGGCGAACTTCAGCAGCGCGACCACGACCTTGGATTGGCCATCGCGCAGCATCAGAATCTCGATTTGGTCCTCGGCGTCTCGCATTCGGCGGATGAGCTGGTTCAGCACGCGTCCCGCGACCTCAGGGCTCGTTGCTAGAACTTGCTCGAAGGTGGCGTGATCGAAGGCGAGGGTGACCACGTCGTCCAACGCGACGGCGGTCGAGCTACGCGAAGCACCTCGGATCAGCGCAGATTCACCGAACAGGTCTCCGGGGCGGACGACGCGGAGGCTTCGCTCCATACGCCCCGCCTGCTTCAGCAAACGGACGCGGCCGTCTTGCAGCAGGAACGCCTCCGTCGCCGGCTCGCCGTCCCGGAACAGCACGGTGCCCGCGGCGAAGCGGCGCCCGTAGCGAGATAGAAGCCGCGTTTGGGCCTCATTGCCGGCGCCGATGTCCGTCACGGCTCCTCTATATCATTCAGCGACGGTGGGGGTGCCCAGATCCGGCAACGTCGCTCCGGCGTCTCGCACGTACACCGGTACGGGCGGATGCTCGCGGGGGTCGAGCTCTTCGGCCAGCAGCCCGACCGCGAAGGCGGACGGTTCATCCGCTTTTGGTCCCGAGAAATCCGGAGCGATGCCGCACAAGCCGAGCCCGCTGCCGATGAAGACCAAAGGGGCGGGCAGCTGTGCGAGCAAGCGATCGCGCGCGAGCTCGGCCGCTACTGCGAGCGGCGCCAGCCTTTCTGCAGCCCGCGGGCCGGCGTCGTAAGCGCCGGCGAAAACTTCGGCTCGGCGGGCGTCCAACAACGGCACACGCAGGCCCGGAATACTCTCCGGCACGCCCCGGGCCATTGCCTGCAGCGACGTCACGCCCACGAGAGGAATGCCGAGGCCGAGCGACAGTCCCTGCGCGCACGCAATGCCGACGCGCAGCCCCGTAAAGGAGCCCGGCCCAATCGAGACTCCGAGCCGGTGGAGGGTAGAGGCTTGCCAGCCGGCCTCCGCGAGCACCTCGGCGATGAGCGGTAAGAGGCGCTCGGCGCTTTGCTTGGGCCGCGCGCTGGCCCGCTCCAGAACGAGTTGCCCGTCCTCGATGAGCGCGACGCCGGCCTGGCTCGTGGAGGTTTCGATGGCCAAGACTCGCACGCGCTGGGAGGTAGCTCGAAAGCGAGCCTACGGCAATCGAGGCCGTGTAAGCTCGTAGGTCGTGCCGTCGATCCTGCCGCGCTTCGACTTCCGTGCCGAGTTTGGGGCTGCAACCGACCCAGGGTCGAAGCGCAGCGGCAACGAAGACGCTCACCTCGTAGCGCCACAGATTGCGGTGTTCGCGGTGGCCGATGGCATGGGCGGTCATCGCGCGGGGGAAGTCGCGGCGCGGCTCGCGATCGAAGAGGTGTCGTCATTCCTCGGTAACCCGAGCGCCGTGCGCGCGGTCGAGCGCTACGTCTCCAACGCTGGGCTCGACTCGCGCCGCAAGGTGCTGGCGCTGTTACGGCGGGCGGTGGAGCACGCCAACGCCCGCATCCGCCGCGAAGGCCAGGCAAACCCGGACTACTCCGGCATGGGCACCACTTTGGACGTCGTGTGGCTCGCGCGGGATCACGCGTTCATCGCGCATGCGGGCGACGGCCGAGTCTACCTGGCACGCGCGCGCGCGGTGCTGCAGCTCACGTCCGATCACACGCTGGCCTCGCGCAGCGGCCGCACCCCGGACGGCTTGGGCATCACGATCGCGGAAGCACCGACGGGGAGCGGCGTCACCAACGCGCTCGGTCTCTCGGACGCGGTCGAGGTGGATACGTTGTTCGTGGACCTGGGACCCCGCGACCGCCTGCTGCTTTGCACGGACGGCGTGCACGGGCAGCTGGAGGGCGAGCAAGAAATCGCGGAGCTTCTGCGCAGCGGTCCGCCAGACGCCGCCGCGCGTGCGCTCGTTGCGCGCGCGAGCGTTGGCGGGCGCGACAACGCCACGGCCGTCGTGGTCGAAATCGCAGATCGCTTCGTGAAGCGGCCCGATCGCGATCGCGGTCTCTCGCCCGCAGATCTGGATAGCGCGCGCCAGAGCCCGTTGCTCGTGGACCTGCCACTGCCGGTGGCGCTCACTGCGCTCTCGGCCGCCGTCGAGATCGAGGTCGCGAAGGACGCGGTGGTCCCGCGCGCCATCGCAAGCGATCTCGTCTCTTACATCGTGCTCGAGGGGCTCGTTCAGCACCCGGACGGGCGCAGCGTCGGCGCGGGCGCGCTGTTGTATCCGGAATCGTTGCTCGGTGTGTGGGGGCAGGCGGGGCCGCCGCTGGCCCAGCAGACCTCGCGCCTGCTCCGCGTTCGGGCGGACGACTTCGCGGAGATCTGTCGCGAGCCGCGCTTCGCCGCGGAGCTCTACCGGCGACTCGCTGCCCACCTCGCGCGTCTCGCGGTCAAAGGTGGAGGAGCGCCGGGCGGCACGCCCGCGCCGGGCGCGCTGCAGCCGAGAAAGCTCTGACTGCGCCTGGCCTCGAGTCGTCGGCGGCGCCTGGCCGACTCGAAGTCCTGCCGCGCGTTAGCGCGCGCCTACGGGCGCAAAAAACTAAAAGGCCCCGGTCACTAGACTTAGCGACCAGGGCCACCTTTTTCAACTCGGTCGGGGCGGCGAGATTCGAACTCACGACCCCTTGACCCCCAGTCAAGTGCGCTAACCAGGCTGCGCTACGCCCCGAACCGCCTTTTGCAAGCGATTTAGGCCGACCTAAGGCGACGCGGAACCTAGCCTTTTCGATGGGGAATGCAACCCCAAACGCCCGCCGCGGTGAGATTTCGGAAACGTCATGGGGCCGATTGCCGGCGCAGCTCTTTCTCGGTGTCGGCGGCGGCGCGACCGAGCTCGGCGGCTTTGGCTTTGGCCGGCTTACCGTCGAGCTTCTTCTCGGCGCGCTGGTAGCGCGTGGCCTGCTCTTTCCAGAACGCCGGGTCGTTGGCCGGCGGCGACAGGCCGCGCACGTAAGCGGCATCTAGCTCGGCGAGACCTGCCACCGGTGTCTTCGCTTTCGCGAGCGCGTCCAAAGCCGAGACGTCGCGTAGCTCGGGCGGCAGCGTAGGCGCGCCGAGCATCATCGCGGCGGCATTGCGGGGACCACGCGAGAGCACTTTGGACAGCGCGGAAACCAGCGCCGCGGTGTGGTCTTGCTCCGGAGCCGCAATCACGGCGGCTCGCGCGAACGGCTCCGCCCAAAAGTACACTTGTCCAAGGTGGAACAGGCCGCGCTGGGCCAAAGTCGCGAGCTCCGGGCTCGTCCCTTGCGGCAAGCTGCCGAGCCACAGCGCGGGCGGCACGCCTCGCTCCAGCCGTGCGCGGAGCAGCTTGGGATCCTCCACGCTGGGCGACGCCGACAGCTTCAGCGCGTAGAACGCCGGCAAGCGGGCCGCCACCTTCAGCGCCGCGCTGCTCTCGTCCGCGGGCGGCAGGGGCGGAAGCAGGAGCTGATCCAGCGCGTCCAGCCTGCGCCCGGCGTAAAGCTCGGAAAGGCGGCTACGCACCTGCGAGAGACGCGTATCGCTCGTGATCCCCTGCTTCGAAAACTCTCCCAACCCGACGAGCGCGGCGTCTCGTCCCCGCGCGATGCGCGGCTCGAGCGCCTGCTCCAGCGCGACCAAGTACGTCTCCCGGATCTCGGGATCCTTCTTCATCTCTTCCGGCAGCTCGATCTTTCGCGCTACCTCGACGAACCGCAGATCCGCGAGCCCGGCTTCGATCGCGACCACGCCCCGGGCGTAGCCGCTCAGCCGCGGCCCGACTTGTGAGAGGCCGTCCACCGCCTTTGCCTGCGCGACGACCCAAGGGCTCAGCACCTCTTTGAAGTGCTTCAAAAACTGGGCCTTGTCGAAGGGGGGCGGGGGCAGGGGCGGCGCTTGCACGGAGCGAGACAAGCGCGCGCCCACGCCCAGCGCGATCAACGTGTCTGCCAGATCCCGCGCAGCGCCGGCTATGGCCGCTTCCGATCCGACCACCACGTCTCCGCATTCGCGCGGCGCTAGGTCGGCTCGCAGCGCGCGTACCCAGCCTGGCGGAGCTTCTGAGGCACCTTCCAGGCAACGCAGCGCGAGGTCGCGCGCCTCGTCCGACTGCGAGAGAGCGGCGGCTAGGCGCTCTTCGAAGTTGCCCGCGGCGCAGTCCTTCGGCTCCGCGCCGCTAAACCCCTCGCACCGCGCCGGCGGGGGCAGCACGCCCGGCGGCGCTTCCCCCAAGCCCGACGGCTTCGCGACTGCATCAGGGCGAACGAGGCCGGGCGGACCTTCGTCCGGGTTTGCCTCCGGCGCTTTGGGGGGCACGGCCGCTCCGCCGGCCCCGCAAGCCACCGAACACACCGCGAGCGCGACCGGAGCTAGGCTTCGCCACATGGGTGCTGTCTACAACACCCAGGAAGCCGAGTCTTTGGGATCAGCGTGGGTTGCTGCTGAGGCTGACCAGCGACGGCGCCGGTGTGAGAGACGCAGGCACGGCCACCGGTGCGGCGGCCGGAGCCGCAACCGCTGCGGCGTCCGTGACGCGATTGGAGTCACGGACGTGCGGCGGCGGCGTGTGCAGGTCCCAAACCAGGCCGACCCAGCTAAGCGCCTTGAGGACGTAAAACGTAACGTCTACTTCCCACCAGAAGAACCCCTGGTTCGTCGAGCGCTGGTAGTAGTGGTGGTTGTTGTGCCAGCCCTCGCCGAGCGTGATGATGGCAAGCCACAGGTTGTTGCGGCTGTTGTCGCTCGTCACGTAGCGCTTGCTGCCAAAAACGTGCGTGAGCGAATTGATGGTGAACGTGCCGTGCCACAAGAGCGTGGTCGAAACGAAGAACCCCCAATACAGCGCCCAAATCCCGCCCGCGAAGTACAGGCCGACCGCGAGCGCGATCGCCGGCACGTAGTAATAGCGGTCCAGCCAGCGTAGCTCCGGGAACTTCGCAAGGTCCTTCACCTTGTCGAAGTCCGTGTCGTGGTTCATTGGCGCGAGGATCCACGCGACGTGGCTCCACCAGAAGCCGTCTTGCAGCACGGAGTGCGTGTCACCCGGCTGGTCCGACGTGCGGTGGTGGTGGCGGTGATGCGCGGCCCACCACAGCACGCCTTTTTGAACGCTCGTCATTGCCAGCAGCGCCAGCAGGAGCTGGAAGGGACGGCTCGTCTTGTAAGAGCGGTGCGAGAAGTAACGATGGTAGGCGCCGGTTACTCCGAACATTCGCACTGCGTACAGCCCGAGCGCCAGGAGCAGCCCGGACCAGGACCAGCCCAGCCAGAACACGCCGGCCAAGGCAACCGCGTGGACCAAGAAGAACGGGGCCGATCGGACCCAATCGAGGCGATGGTCGGGCTTCGTCTGCATGACTGTCGTTACGGACTGTCATAGCGAAGCGTTGGTCACGGACGTGTCAGAATCGAGTCACGTGTCGCCCGAGCCCGCTCTGTCGGCCAGCGCCGTCTAAGTTCCGGGCGCCGGGGGTCAGCGACCGTTGCCATAACGCGTCGTGTAACGGCCGCCACGCGGCTCGCAAACGGCGGCCAGGGTGTGACCTACCGCGCTCCAAGTCATGCCGTCTCCGCCCAAAGTTTGGCTGCTGCCCATGATGTAGGCCAAATCCGCCAGGGTCACGATGCCGATGAGCCGACGGTCCGCGTCCACCACCGGGACCCGGCGGATCTTGTGCTGCTGCATGAGCGCTTGCACCGTCGCGGGGGAGTCTTGGGGGGAGCAGGTCTTGATGTCCCGCGCCATGGCCGTGCTCACGCTCGCGTCGCCCAGCTGCGTGCCCTGCAGGTGGCTGGCCATGCAGATGTCGCGGTCCGTAATCATGCCGATCACCCGCTGCTGCGCGTCCACGACCGGCACGGCGCCGCAGTCGACTTCCCACATGATCTGAGCCGCTGAGCTGAGGCTCTCTTCGGGAGCGCAGCTTCGAACGTCTCGCGTCATGATGTCTTCGACCTTCATAGTTTTCCCGTTTCCTTTGGGCGAGCGACTTCCTTATACCAAGCCCTTCGCCGTCCCCCACTCTAAAACTCCCAAAACTCCGCGGCGCGCTCGCTACAGCGGCGGTATAATCTCTAGCGTGGAGTTTCGAGAATACGCGCGCTCGAGCGACGACGGGCTCGACCTCTTGACCGGAGCGCTGCTCATCGCGCGTGACGCACACCCCGGGCTCGACTTCAACGCGCAGCGCGCGCGGCTCGACGAGCTTGCCCGTCCTCTTCTTTCGCGGGGCTTGTCCGCATTACCCCCGACCGTACAAGCGCGCGTTTTGTCGGACTACTTGTACGTCGTGTGCGGATTCCACGGCGCCCGTGCAGATTATTACGAGCCGCGGAACTCCTTCTTGAACGAGGTGCTGGATCGCCGAACCGGCATTCCCATCACGCTCGCGGTCGTCTACATCGAGGTCGCCCGGCGGGTTGGGGTCGACGCCAGAGGCGTGGGCTTTCCAGGGCATTTCTTGGTTCGCATCGGCGCGCCACCCGGAAGCCCCGCCGCCGAGCGGAACGACCCCGTCATCGTGGACCCATTTCATGAGGGCCGTCTTCTCGATGAAAACGCGCTCGAACAGCTCCTGCGTCGCGCCAAGGTACGCGCGCCGCTCTCTCCAGAGATGCTGGAGCCGGCTCGTAATCGCCACGTCGTGGCGCGCATGCTCATGAACTTACGTGGCATTTACACCCAAAGGGGTGACGGACCACGGCTGCTCCTCACGCTGGACCGGCTGATCGACCTCTTGCCGGACCTTAGCTCGGAGCTCATCGAGCGAGCCAAACTGTACGAAGGCCAAGGAGCGCCCGGCGCCGCGCTCGCCGACTACCAGCGCTACCTGCTGCAAGAGCCGGACGGCGCCGACAGCGCGCTCGCTCGGACCGCGGTGGCGCGGCTGAGCAAGCGCTCCGTCAGTAACTAAGGCCCACCCTTGGGGGCGCACTTCCAGTCGCCGATCAGCACCATCTCCCGGTCGCAGGCGACGATGACTCGCTCCTGGCGCTTCTTTCCGTTCACGGTGCGTTCCACGCGGAAGCCGTACTCGTGGCCGAAAGAGCCGCGCGCTTGCTGCTCGAGAGACGCAGCGCAGTCCGCCTCGGCGCAGGCCGCGCGCGTCGCGGCCGTGATGGCGTCCGTGTTGTCGCCGTTGGTGTTGCGGTAGCCGAGCGCGGTGAGCCCGACGCACGTCACCAGCACCAAGATGCGCAGGACGGTACGACCTTGCATGCTCAGGCTCCGATCTCGAGCTCCCAGAAGGGGGGCGGTTGGTCTTTCGCCCACCACAAGCCGCAGCCGACACTCGTGAAATGCTTGGCGAGTATGCCGCGGTAATAGGAGCCGTTGCGCACGTAGATGTCGGTGTCCGTGCGCGCCTTGTCGGCGCGGTCGCGCAGATCTCCGCGCGTGGCCACTTCCACGTAGACGAGCCCGCGCGACATCGCGGCCATGTTCGCGATCGCGGGCGCGACGTCCGGGTCCGGCAAGTACTGGAGCACGCCCTGGCAAATGATGAGGTCGTGCTTCTTGCGGTCGCGCCAGCGCGCGATGTCGCGGTGCTGAAAGCCGTGCTTCTTGCACATCACGGCGCTCACCTCGGTGCCGGTGTACGCGACGCCCTTTTGATGTTTCTCGATCCAGGTCTTCCACAACCCGACGCCCGCGCCGATGTCGAGCACGCTCTTCATCTCGACCTTGTTGTATTCGGCGAACGAGAACACGAACTGAGCGAGGTGCTGGTGCTCCTCCGGCGACACGACGCGGGTCTGGGGCGACTCGTAAAAGCGGTGGTAGTACGCTTCATCGAAGCGCCGAAACCGATCCATGACCTTCGAGTCTAGGCGAAGCGCTCGTCGGCCCGGGCACCCAAAGCGGACCCACTGCCAGTTTCCGGACCGACCCGACAACCCATCCGGCCCTGCAACCAGCGAAATTCGCTCCGCTATTCGACGTTGCTTACTGAAGCGTGAGCCCCGCGCCGGCCAACGCCTTCGCGCGCCGATGTGACCGCGGCTCATCGGCGGCGCCCTACAGGCGCAGGCGCAGGGATGGGCGACGGAGTGCGCGTGGCACCCGAGGCGGCCTTCCTTTCCCCCAAGCTGCGCCGTCCCGAGCACGCCGCCGAAGTCCTGACCTACCGTCCCCCTCGGCCGGGACCACGACGGGGCCCACATTGGGCAAGATCGCCTACGAAAACCTTCGTTGCCATTATGTGAAAGTATGCAAGTATAGCCCTGTGCAAGCCGCTGCGCCTGGTCTGGATGCGCGCTGGCAGCTCTACCGGCTGCTCAGCGACCCATTTCGGCTGCGCTTGCTCGCCCTCGCCAGCGCCGAAGAGTTAGCGCTGGGGGAGCTGGCGGAGTTGCTGGGGGAGTCGCAACCGAACGTGTCGCGGCACGCGGCGCCGCTGCGCCAAGCCGGCCTGCTCGCCGAGCGTAAGCAAGGGACTCGCACCCTCGTCCGGCTACCGAGCGACGCGCTTTCGGACGCGGTCGTGCGAGACGCCGTCTCCGCCGGCCGGGCCCTGTGCGAGGCGGACGGCAGCCTCTCCCGCATCGCGGACATCGTCCGCGGTCGGGACGAGAAGACCCGTGAGTTCTTCGCCAAGGCCCCGCGGGAGTCCGCCGATCTCGGCTTGGCGCCGGAGCTACCGGCGTACCTCTCCGCGTTTGGGTCGCTGCTGCCGCGCCGAGAGCTCGCGGTAGACGCGGGCACCGGGGACGGTGTGCTTTTGGATCTGCTGGCGCCAGTGTTCGCACGCGTCGTCGCGGTAGATCGCAGCGCCGCCCAGTTGGAGCGCGCCGCGCGTCGCGTCAAGCAGCGTGGCTACGGCAACGTGGAGCTGATGCAGGTGGAGCTAGGCGCCACGGAGCTTCGTCAACGAGTCGGGCGCGGTGCGGACGTCGTCGTCGCCGCTCGCGTCTTGCACCACGCGCCGCTACCTCGCGTCGCACTGTCAGAGCTCTCGGAGCTGCTGTCGCCGGGCGGGAAGCTGCTCGTGATTGACTACGCGCGCCATACGGACGAACAAATGGCGGCCGCGCAAGCCGACGTTTGGCTCGGCTTCGACGCGGGCGAGCTCATGGACTTGAGCCGCGACGCGGGCTTCACTGACTCGAAGGTTTTTCCGATTCCGCAGAGCTATGTGGCGTTGGCGATGGACGGACACGTGGGCTGGCAGCTTTTGACAGCGACTAAGCCAGTAAGTGAAAGGTAAAGAAACATGACCCAGAGTGTTGTTACGGGCAGCGCGGCATCGCCGAGCTCCAAGGAAATCAAGACCCAGGTTCGCACCGAGGCGGGCAGCTACTACCGCGTCGCGGACATGTCGCTCGCGGACTGGGGCCGCAAAGAGATCGCGATCGCAGAGACGGAGATGCCGGGTCTCATGGCGCTACGCGCCGAGTACGGCGCCTCGCAGCCGCTGAAGGGCGCGCGCGTCGCGGGCTGCCTCCACATGACGATCCAGACCGCAGTCTTGATCGAGACGCTCAAGGTGCTCGGCGCCGAGGTCACGTGGACGAGCTGCAACATCTACTCCACGCAAGACCACGCCGCCGCCGCGATCGCCAAGGCTGGCATCCCGGTCTACGCCTGGAAGGGCGAGACGAACGAAGAGTACGACTGGTGCCTCGAGCAGCAGATCTACGCGTTCGAGGGCGGCAAGGGCCCGAACATGATCTTGGACGACGGTGGCGACCTCACGATCTGGCTGCACGACAAGCATCCGCTGCTGTTCTCGGGCGACGACGCTATCCGCGGCATCAGCGAAGAGACGACCACGGGCGTGCACCGCTTGTACGAGATGTTCCGCAAGGGCGAGCTCAAGTGCCCGGCCATCAACGTCAACGACTCCGTTACCAAGAGCAAGTTCGACAACCTCTACGGCTGCCGTGAGTCGCTCACCGACGGCATCAAGCGCGCGACGGACGTCATGTTCGCGGGCAAGGTGTGCGTAGTCGCGGGCTACGGCGACGTGGGCAAGGGCTGCGCTCAAGCCATGCGCGGCCTCGGCGCACGCGTCATCATCACGGAGATCGACCCCATCTGCGCCCTGCAAGCCGCAATGGAAGGTTACGAAGTCCGACAGATGGACGACGTCGCGAGCGTCGGCGACATCTTCGTCACCGCCACCGGCTGCTGCGACGTCGTCACCGGCAAGCACATGGAGCAGATGAAGAACGAGGCGATTCTCTGCAACATCGGCCATTTCGACAGCGAAATCGACATGGCGTGGCTCAAGAGCCGCAAGGACATCAAGGAAGTGAACATCAAGCCCCAGGTGGACCACTTCGTGTTTCCGGACGGTAAGCGCCTCACCATCCTCGCTCAGGGCCGGCTCGTGAACCTCGGTTGCGCCACCGGTCACCCGAGCTTCGTCATGAGCACGAGCTTCACCAACCAGGTGCTCGCGCAGATCACGCTCTTCACGGAGAAGCTCTCCTCGGGCGTACACATCTTGCCCAAGAAGCTCGACGAGAAGGTGGCGCGGCTCCACCTCGGCAAGCTGAACGTCAAGCTCGACACGCTGTCGGAGAAGCAAGCCGGCTACCTGAACGTCGCGGTCGAAGGCCCTTACAAGCCGGAAATCTACCGCTACTGACGGTGCCGGCGGAGCAATCGCTCCGCCACTGGTAGGGCATCCGCACCCCCCGTCCGTGCTCAGCGCTCCGCGGCTGCGCGCGGTATGTGATGCCCCTTGAGGGCGTCCCCTCCCAAACCCCGGCTGCGCCGGGCCGGGAGGGGACGGACCGAAAACGCCTCGAGACCTCGCCTTCCGGCTCGGTGTCGAGGCGTTTCCGTTTGCGGCACGAAGGCGACGAGAGCGGGCGAAGCGAGGAGGGCTAGGGGAGCTTGTTCTCGAGTCCGGTCAGTCGACGGCCGTGATCGTCGAGGCGAAAGTCGCGTGCTTCGATGGAGTCTTTGAGCGCGCCGATGGCAGCGGTGACTCTCGCCTCATGGCGCGTCTCCTGCTGCGCCTGACGTACTTCTTGACGGCTTTCCAGCAGCGATTGCCACACGTCTTTCAGAGTCGGCTCTTCTACGTTCATGGCCCGGCTACCAGTTTAGCTCCTGACATATTCGAGCGCACTGCCAGCTGCGTGCCAACCATGAGAAGCGAGCAAACGAGGGAGAGGCGGCGGCTCGTTGCCGGCCGCCAGCTGGCGACAGGCGGCCACGCGCCCGTCCTCGTCGGCGCGGGCGAGTGTTCGCCGTGATTGCCGATCAAACGGCGCAGCTGATTTCGGCTCGCCCTGCCTCAGAGATCGGGCGGAGCCTCGATGGAGCGTACGACCGCCGAGCCGTCCCGCACGGCGGTCGCGAGCCCGTGGCCTAGCGTTCACGGGCTCGTGGCCGTTAGCTGCTAGGTCGCGTGCAGGAGGCCAAGATGCACGGAATCTCCGTCGATGCTCTCCTGCGCGGTCTTGCTGTCGCTCGGAAAGCTCCTTACCGGTGTCTGAGTCAGGGCGACGGCGAGCGTCTCGCGCTCGATGAGAGCCTTGAGCTCCGCGCTCTCCAGCATTTGCCCGACGGGGCCGCTTGCATCCACGAACAGTCGAATCCGTTGGCTGACGGAGAGCCCGGTGTCCTTGCGGAAGCTCTGGATACGGCTCACCAGCTCTCGCGCCAGGCCTTCGGCGGCAAGCTCAGGAGTGACGTTCGTGTCCAGCACGACCGTCACGCCTCCCTGCGTCTCCGAGGCATTGCCGGGCAACGCCTGACGCGTGAGCGTGATGTCGTCCGCGGTGAGCAACTCGCCCTCGACCTCCACGCTCTCGCCGCGCTCCACGCGCGCGATGTCGTCCGCGGTGAGCTTCTCCACCGCCGCCGCGACGGCTTTCATCTTCGGCCCCAGTCGTTTCCCCAGCTTCTTGAAGTTGGCCTTGGCGGAGAGCGAGCACAGAGCGGAATCGTCCGCGATGGCGACGACCTCTTTGACGTTGAGCTCGCCGCGCAGCGCATCCGAAAGCTGCTCGACCGCGAGGCGCACGGCCGGGTCCGGACTGGCGATGGTGACCCGGGCTAAGGGTCGGCGCACCCCGAGCTTCTCCCGCTCACGGATGACGAGGCCGAGCGCAATCGCCGAACGCGCGGTCTCGATGCGCTGCTCCAGGTCCAGGTCGATGAGCGACTTGTCGGCTCGGGGAAACGGCTGCGCGTGCACGCTGTCTCCGGCGGGGGCGAGCCCGGTGTCCACCAGCAGCCGCTGGTGTAGGTACTCCGTGAAGAAGGGCATGACCGGGGCCATGGCGCGCGTGAGCGTGGTGAGCACACGCAGCAGCGTCCCGTACGCGTCTTGCTTGTCGCGATCCCCGGCGCTGCTCTCGTTCTTCGCGCGCCAATAGCGACGCCGGCCGCGGCGGATGTACCAGTTGTTCAAGTCGTCGCAGAGGCGCGTGAACGCCGGGATCAGGTTCGAGAGCTCGTAACGCTCGTATTCGAGCGTGAGCTCTTCCACGAACCGCTCGACGCGGCTCAGGATATAGCGGTCCAGGTCACCGCTCGGGCGTACCTGCAAATCCTCCGCCTTGGGAGACCAGCCGTCCGCCACCGCGTAGGTCGCCAAGAACACGTACGCGTTCCACAGCGGGAGCACGACCAGCCGTACGGTGTCTTTCACCGCTTCGCCGGTCATGTCGCTCGCGTCTTTGCCGAACTTCATTGGCTCCGCGCGCACCACCGCGCTGTCGATGAGGTACGCCCGGAGCGCGTCCGCTCCGAAGTTCTCCATGACGTCGTTCGGGTCCGGGTAGTTCTTGAGGCGCTTGGACATCTTCTTGCCGTCCGCCGCCAAGATCATGCCGTTCACGATCACGTTTTTGAACGCGGGCCGGCCGAAGAGCGCCGTCGACAACACGTGAAGCGTGTAGAACCAGCCGCGGGTTTGGTCCAAACCCTCCGCGATGAAGTCCGCGGGCAGATTCTGCTCCACGTAGTCCACCTTGGCGCGGTCGAAGGGGTAGTGATTCTGCGCGTAGGGCATGGAGCCCGACTCGAACCAGCAATCGAACACTTCCTGGATGCGCTCCATCTTCCCGCCCGGCGTCGTGCGCGACGGGAAGGTAAGGTGGTCGATAGACTCGCGGTGCAGATCCTTCACCGAGCCTGCGGGCAGGCCCGCTCGCTCCTCCAGCGCTTGAACCGAGCCGATGCACTCGAGCTCGGTCGGGTCTTTGTCGCAGCGCCACACCGGGATGGGCGTGCCCCAAAAGCGGTTACGGCTGAGGTTCCAGTCGCGCGCGTTTTCCAGCCAGTTGCCGAAGCGTCCGGAGCCGACGTGCTCCGGCACCCAGCGGATCGGAAGGTTGTTTTTGACCAGCTCTTCTTTGATCAGCTCCACCTTCATGAACCACGTCGAGAGCGCCATGTAGAGCAGCGGCTGATCGGTGCGGTAGCAGTGCGGGTAGGGGTGGACGATGGTGTCTTGGTCGACGAGCTTACCCTCGCTCTTGAGCTTCTGAATGATGCCCTTGTCCGCGTCCTTGGCGAACTGCCCGGCGAAGTCCGGCACGCGCTCGTCGAAGACGCCCGTGAGGCCCATGGGGCGGATCACCGGCAACCCTTCCCTCAAGCCGACCTGGTAGTCGTCCTCGCCGAAGGCAGGCGCCTGGTGCACGATGCCGGTACCGGAGTCCGTCGTGACGTACTCGGCCGCGACGACGCGGAAGCACCAGCGCGAGCCGTCTTCCTTCGTCTTCCGATCTGCGAAGTACGGCAGTAGCGGTTCGTAGGCACGCCCGACTAGCTCCGCTCCGCGCACACGGCCGAGCTCCGTCGTGCCGCCGACGCGTCCGCGCGCCTGGTAGTCCGCAAGGCGCCCGGGCTCGACGTACGCGACCTCGCCCGTGTTCTCCACGCGCACCTTGGCGTATTCGACGTCCGGGTGCACGGCGAGCGCGAGATTGCTCGGGAGCGTCCACGGGGTCGTCGTCCATGCCCAGAGATACGCTTCTTCGTCCTCCAGCTTGAACCGCAGCGTGACGCTCGGATCCTGGCGGCGCTTGTGACCGTCTTTCTTGGTCACGGGGTCGCGCTCTTGCGGCCCCTGTGCGACCTCGAAATTCGACAACGGAGTGCCGAGGGCGGGGGAGATGGGCTGGATCCGGAAGCCTTCGTAGATCAGCCCCTTGTCCCACAAGCTCTTGAAGACCCACCACACGGTCTCCATGAACTCGGGGTCCATGGTCTTGTACTCGCGCTGGAAGTCCACCCAGCGGCCCATGCGCCGCACGGTCGCCTCCCATTCGCGGGTGTAACGCTGCACGCTGGCGCGACACGCGGCGTTGAACTGGGGGACTCCGTAGGACTCGATCTCATTCTTGCCGCCGAGGTTGAGCTCCTTCTCGATCAGGCTCTCGATGGGCAAGCCGTGGCAGTCCCAGCCGAAGCGGCGCTCCACGTCGAACCCCTGCATGACGAAGTAGCGGGGGACGATGTCCTTGATGGTGCCGGCCAGGAGGTGGCCATAGTGCGGCAGACCGGTGGCGAAGGGGGGGCCGTCGTAAAACACGAACGACTTGTTTCCCTTGCCAGCTAGGCTCTTCTGCTCCGTGCCGTGCTCGTCCCACAGCGCCAGAATCTCGTGCTCGAGCTTCGGGAGGTGAAACTCGGCAGACGGCTTACGAAACGAGGACTTCGCGGCTTCGGACATGGCTAAGGCGCGGCAATGTAATGCCTGGGGCCGCCTCAGGCCAGGGGGCGCGGCGCCGCTGTCGCACCCGCGCGCTTGTCGGCGAATCTGGCTTACTTCGGCACCTCCGTTACGGTGCCGCAGCCGAGCAGGATCTCCAGCTTGGCCATAGCGTCCGCGGTCACGGTCGTGCACGACGCCGGGCAGAGGACGATACGGGTGGGCGAGGTGGGGTCGTCGTAGTACCAACCCGGCTGGTCGGCGCACGCGCCTTCGCCTCCAACTCGAGCGAGCGTAGTCGGCGCGCCGCTCGTGGGCGTGAAGTTCACGTTGATGAGGTTCAGGTCCACGGTTAGACCCGGCTTCGGTTCGGGGACGCCGAAATCGCAGTCCAGCACCTGCCCGCGAATTGCGCCGAGCGCCTCGATGAGCTGCTGCTCGGTGTTCGCGCCGTCCGACACGAAGATGCCCCGCTCCGTACCGCCCGCCTCGGCAATCTGGTCGATGTCGCGCTGCTGCGACCCGGTGAGACCGATCGCGTAGGTGCGCACCGTGCTCGCGGCCAGCGCCTCCGCGGCGAGCCCCGCGATGTCAGCGACGTCGTCGTTGCAGCCGTTGGCCTCACCGTCCGTGACCAACACCACGACGCTGTTCTCGTTCGGAGTCTTCGTTCGCTGCGCGGTCGCCCACGCAAGCGCGCCGCCGAGCGCGGCGAAGATGGGCGTTCCTTGGCCGGGCATTCCCGGAGCGGCCGCGTTCGTCGCGTCGATGAGCGCTTTTTCTTGCGTGTCCGTCGGCGCCGCGGCCGCGGTGAGGGCGGCTAAACCGACGAGCGGCGTCCCACAGGCGGCCTCGTCACAGCCCGTGTTGTTGCAGCCTCGCGCGGGTTGATCGTGCGGGAAGAAGCGCAAGGCCAGCTGGAGACCGCTCGCGTCGGGGCTCGCGAAGAACGCTTTGAGCGCGGCCGACGTGACCTCCCAGCGCGACCCATTCTCGCTCGCGCGGTCGTTCATGGACGAGGACCGGTCGAACATCACGAACATGTTCACGCCCGAGAGCGCCGCCGACGCGGTGCCGGTCGCGCACGCCATCGTGGGATCGATGACGACACCGCTGCCGGAGCCGAGGGTGCCCGCGCTCGCGCCCCCGCCCAGCATGACGGGACCGTTCGCGCCGGCGCCGGTCGCATTCCCCACGCCGTCGCCGCCGTTCACTTGGCTTCCGTCTTCCTTCCCGCCGCAGCCGGCCGCGACGAACCCGAAGAGCAAGAGCTTTGAAAGCGAGCCGTAGAAGGGGCGCATGGTTTTCATTCCTCGACGAAGGGGCACGACCCTTGGAGCGTCGTTTAGACGAGCGGTACCCCGTGCTCGCTCGGGCCAGGCGCCGGAGCCTTGAATTGTGCCGTCTCGCGCTCCTCCCGCGTCTTTTCCGGGCGCGCGCGAAAGCTTGATTAGGGCTGCTCGGGGCGGAACCCTCGATTCGTTCCACCGGATTGGCTATCTTGCGGCGATGACCCCCAGTGAGAAGAACATCGTCAAATCCTTGGTGGCCGTCGCGTGGGCGGACGGCAAGGTGGCGGCTCCCGAAGCTGGGGTGATCGAGGGCATGCTTTGTGGGTTCGACGCTTCCGAGGAGGAAGAGCGCGAGCTCCTGCAGTACGCGAAGCAAAAGCGCACGTTGACCGAAGACGCGCCCATCCGCGAGTTGAGCCGTGAAGACCGGGAGCTGCTCTTGGCAAACGCCGCTCTGCTCACTCACGCCGACGGTGAGCAGAGCGAATCCGAGCGCGCCCTATTGAACAAGCTCATCAGCTTGCTCGAGTTCAACGAGGCCGAAGCCAAGCAGATTCTGGACTCCGTGCACGACGGAGCGCTGACGCTCGCGAGCAAGAGTTTGGAGGGCTAGCTTAACGGTCGGGCGTCATCGCAACGGTGGCTTGATATTGACGCTGGTGAGCGTTGGCGGGGGGACGAGCGATTGACCTCGACCGAACCCCGAAATGCCACCAGAGACGATGAAAGTCATCACCTCCGAGCTCGCCACGTCCAAGAGCTCCACGTGCTCGCGAGGCACCACCGCGAGCTGGCCCGCGAAGTTGTACGACTGAGGGAAGTACACGGCGACGAACTCGGGCATGCCCAAGGCGTGGAGCGCGTCCCGCGTGATGAAGCCGAGCATGCGCGCGCCGCTCGGGCTCATCAGCACCGCCACTGGCCGATCGAAGCTCCTGTCGTCCCCGACGAAGGCGCGAATCAAATCCTTCAAAGAGTTGTAGAGCAGCTTCACGAGCGGCATGCCCGAGATGAGCCGGTCTACGACCTGGAATACCCGCTTACCGATGACGTTCGAGGTGAAGACGCCGATCAGCGTTACGACCGTGAGCGTCAGCACGAAGCCTACGCCTGGGATCCCGATGGCGGGCAACTGGTCCACGAAGCGAAGCGTGACGAAGACGAGCCAAATCGTCAGCGCGAGCGGGACGGAGACGAGGCAGCCGCGAATGAAGTATCGAACCAGGCGTTTGCCCATGGGGGCGACCGTAGCAGAGTGGTGAGTGACGAGGATTGCGGAGTGGGATGGCAGAGCGCACCGAGGCGTTACTGCCTCCGTCGCTCACCACTCACTCATCGCCACTCTTCAAGGGCTTGTCAGACTGCAGGCGAGCCATACGTTCTAGCCCTTCGAGCCGCTGCAAGACGAACCGCTCCGTCGGCGACAACTGGTCGGAGCCGAGGCGCAATGACTCGACGTAGTCACGCAACAGTGCGCGATCCAGGCCGCGCATGCGCCCGACGAGCGTGTACATCTCGTCCACGATGGGCAGCGGCATCGGCTGGGCGAGCGCGCGGTAAAGGCGCACCGCGAAATCCAGCCAATTCGCTTTGTTCGTAGCGGCCGCCAGCTTGAGCGCGTAACGCGCGGCCGAGCGGGCGATCTCCGGCGGGACCGCGCGCCCGGCGCTGGCATCCGCCAAAGCCGCGACCAAGTGCGTGCCAATCAAATGCTCGGCTTCTTCCCCGCGGCCCAGCGCGAGGGCTTTGTCGACGACGCCGCTGAGCAACTGGAACGCGTCCGCGCGCCGGGTAGCGACCGACACGTCTTCGTCCGAGAAGCTGGGAAAGCGCGGCGTTTGCTCTGGCCGCACGGGGCGCATGTCGGAGATGTTTTCGCTACGGTTGTCGAAAGGATCCGGTACCTCAACGAGCGTGAGCGAGTCGTCACCGATCGTGATGACGTCGCCCGGGCGCAGCGCGCGCGAGCCCTCGATACGCTCGCCGTTGACGAACACGCCGTTGCGGCTCGCGTGATCGGTGACCTCCACGCCGCTGTCCGTTTGGCTGAAGGTGGCGTGGCGGCGTGAGACGAGCGAGCCGACGAGCGGCACGTCCGCGGCCGAGCTACGACCGGCGGTGGTGATACGGTTCTTGAGCGGGATCTCCCGAGTGCCGAAGCGCAGCACGAAGCTCGGGCGCGCTCGCTCACGCAGACCGCTGTCCGCAGGCGTATCGAGCGCGATCGCCTTGCCTGTCATCGCTCCCAGAAGTAGAGGAATCGCGCACTCGTGTCTACACACAACTACATGTGAGTCTGCGCCCGCGAGAGCCGTAATGCGCTGCGTTATATGCTAAACGAAGTACTAAGAGACCCGAGCTCCGAGATAGCCGTGGAAAGTCGCGGCAGTAGTGCAGCTTCAGTGAACGAGGCGGCAACTTTTGAAGCGGCTCTCCGCGGCCCTAGCCGCTGACACGTGCGCGCGGATAGCTGCCGAGCACGCGTACCAGCGCGCCCCCTTCGCCCAACTGCGCGAGCGCGCGTTGCACCGGGGGCTCGTCGCGATGACCTTCCAAATCCGTGAAGAACGCGTACTCCCACTGCTGGCCGCGGAGGGGACGGGACTCGATGCGGGTGAGGTTCAAGCCTTCTCGATCGAACACTTCCAGGACCCGCCGCAGCGCGCCGCGCTCGTGAGGCGTCGAGAACACCAGGGTCGTTTTGTCGTTACCGGTGGGCAGGGTGAGCTGCTGCCCGACGATGACGAAGCGCGTGGCGTTGCCTTCGTGATCTTGAATGCGCTCGCGCACGACCAAGAGGCCTGCGTCGGCGGCGAGCTTGCTGCCGACGGCGGCGGTGTGAGGGTCCTTCAACGCGTCTTCTGCGGCCGCGGTAGTGGAGGACGTCACGACCAGCTCTGCGTGAGGCAAGTGCTTTCGCAGCCAGTGCTTGCATTGACCGAGCGGCTGCGGATGAGAGGCGACCCGCTGAATGTGCGAGAGGTCCGGGCTCCGCGCGAGCAAGCACAGATCCACGTCGAGCACGAACTCGCCGCTGATGTGCAGCTCGCTGTCGAACAATGCGTCTACGGTCGCGTTGACGCCGCCCTCTATCGTATTCTCGATGGGAACCACGGCGACGTCGGCCTGGCCCAGCGCCGCCGCTTCGACCGCGTCCGGAATCGTGCGGGTGACGACGAAGTCTGCGTCCGCGCCGTAGAGCGCGAGCGCGGCCGCGTTGGAAAAGCTCCGCGGAGGACCCATGTAGGCGACGCGTGGGCGAGGTGCCGGCATCAGTTGCGGCTCTCGACGACGGCCCGGATGACGGACGCGGCGTGGACGCGCGAGTAGTCCTTCCACCCTGCCAGATCCGCGACTCCCTCTACGATGGCGGCCCACGGATCCGCCTGCTCGCGCAGTTTACGAACGGTGGCGACCACGCGCTCGAGCGGCATCCGCTCTCGGACTTGGCGCGGCAAGCCGCCGTACAAGACGCCCGCGCACGCGTTGATAGCGAGCTGCAGGTCCGAGGCGCTGCGAGGCGTTTCGCGGATGGCGCTGTGAGCGCGCTGCACGACGCGCGCAATCTTGTGGATCTGCTGCTCGGTCACGCCACCGAGCGAGAACGCCGCCCAGATCCGGGCGATGGTGGCCTCTTCCACGGGGGCGACGTGGCCGCGCTTGATGCGAAGCTCCAACCAGTCTGCGAGGGCGCGGGCCGCTCGCATCCAGTCTGGTGCGGCG
>JAQSWN010000288.1 GCA_029266615.1 Polyangiaceae bacterium | reverse complement strand
GTCGTTGAATCGCGAGGCCCGCTCGTGCATCTTTCTACGAGGATGACCACGGTACGACACCTACTCCGATGGTCGCTGCTGTGCGCGCTGCTCGGTGCGGCGTGCGGCGCCGCGGAGACCACGAGCGACGCTCCTCTCGACCCGCCCGAGTGCCCGCCCCTCGAGGAGGACTTCATCGCCCTGCCCGCCCAGCCTCCGGACGGTCCCGGCGCCTGCGCCCCCGGCGTTTGCAATTATCAAACTCAAGACGGCTGCCCTGCCTCCGAAGCTTGTCGTCCTCGGTTCAACGGCACCGAGCCCGTAGTGGCGCCCGCGTGTGAGCCCGCGGGCGCGGCCCTGGCGGGCGAAGCGTGCGACACCCCCGCGGATTGTGCTCGCGGGCACTATTGCGCGGACGGCGTGTGCCGCAAGCTTTGCTGCGGGGGAGACTGGACCGGGTGCGACGCGGGCGAGAGCTGCCTGCGCGCGCTGCGAGTGCGCGCAGGAGGCCAGATCGTCTCCGCCGACGCCTCGCTCTGCTTCCCAGTTGGCACCTGCGATCCGCTCGACCCCATGAGCTGCGGCGACGAACCGGGTCGCGAATGCAAAATCGTGGACCCCACGGGTGCCGTGGCCTGCGCCCCGAAGTCCTCGGCAGGCCTTGGTGATGCCTGCGCCCCGCCCGAAGTCTGCCAGCAGGGCCTGAGCTGCGTCGGGGGCCGCTGCGTCAAGCTTTGCGCCTACGCTGCCTGCGCCGAGCCTTCCTGCACGGCGGAAGAAGGAACGTGCGTTCATTTCGCGCGCAACCCGCGCGGAGTCGGCGAGTGCACCATCGACCGTTAGCCGAAGCCGGCCCCGGGCCCTACCGAGCGTCCGCCTAGCTCCTCCCAAAAACCCAGACCCTACGGCTAGTTAGGAACATGTGACGGTTCTCGTAAAACTCCGTTGACCGCCTCCACTTTTCGTGGGAGATACGCCGTCCCTTCGGCACCCCGGAGGGACCGGATCACCCGGATTCGGGCCATTAGCTCAATTGGTAGAGCAGCGGACTCTTAATCCGTTGGCTCGCAGTTCAAGTCTGCGATGGCCCACAAAGTGAAGCGCAGTCCCTGGGCAACCGAGCTCAGGGGCTGCTGCTATGCCCTGCAGCTCACGGTGCGCCGGGTCCAGCGGAGTTAGGTCACGGCAGACAGAGACCTGTCGGCCTGGGATCAGCGTCAGCCCTAGGGGAAGGACCGGCGCGATCGCGGTCACCGCGCCATCGCCGCGCCGGTTGACGGTGAGCCACTGCCTGGTCGGCTCCCGGGCGCGAGGAGCTGTGCTATGCAGGCAGCGAAGGGTTTGCTTGTGGATGCAACGTCGCGTCAGTCGGCGCTGCTGAGGGTGTCGACCGAGCTAGAGGGCGGTTGGGCTCTCGAGCAATTGATAGGCCTGGGAGGCTCGGCGGCCGTGTATCGCGGGCGGCGGGCAGACGGGTGCGTGGGCGCCGTCAAGGTCATGCACGCGCATCTCTCGCTGGACGCCGGCTGGCAACGCCGGTTCCAACGGGAAACGGAGTTGCTGCGGCAATTTCCGTGCTCCGGCGTGGCGCGTGTGCTGGAGGTCGGACCAGCAGCGGGACCGCCGTTCATCGTGATGGAGCTGCTGCAGGGGCAATCGTTGGAGGCAGCGCGCGTCGCACGTGGCGGCACGCTGCCCACGACGGAGGTGCTCGCTCATGCCGACGCGGTCTTGCAAGTGCTCTCCGCGATGCACGCGGTCGGAGTGGTTCACCGAGATCTCAAGCCTTCCAACTTGTTCCTTTCGAACGAAGGCGAGCTCAAGGTGCTGGACTTCGGCATCGCGACGGCGAGCACGAACGAGCCGGGCTACGGTCTCGGGCACACGACGACGCGGGGGATCCTCGGGACGCCGGCGTTCATGCCGCCCGAACAAGCTCGCGGGCGTTGGGATTTGGTGGATGCTCGGTCGGATCTGTGGGCGCTCGGCGCCACCTTGTTCACGCTCCTTTCCGGCGAAGTCGTGCACTTGGGCGGCACCGAGAACGAACGGCTCGGCCTTGCTATGGTCAAGCCAGCGCGCTCGCTTCGCCAGCTGCTGCCGCGGTTGCACCCCAAGGTCATCGCCTTGGTTGATCGCGCTTTGGCGTACGACGCGCGGGACCGCTTTCAATCGGCCGACGAGTTTCGTCGCGGCTTGCAGGACGCGCGGCTCGAGCTCGAGCACGAGCTGG
Source organism: Polyangiaceae bacterium (assembly GCA_029266615.1). GTDB lineage: Bacteria > Myxococcota_A > Polyangia > Polyangiales > Polyangiaceae > PMG-095. Next base: position 5,377 of record JAQSWN010000288.1, on the reverse strand, counting down.
CCTTCGCCCCGCGCGCGGACGCGACCGTTCGCGACGTGAATCCGCCGGGCTTGCCGACAGCTCCCCGAAAGCGTTGGAGCTCGGTCGTTGCGGCGGCCAGCGTCGTAGCGGCCCTGGGGTTTCTCGGGTGGCAAGCGCCACGGCCCGGTCGTCTCGTCGCGCGCACGCTCGAAAGCCAGCGGCCTTCGCCCCCGAGTCAAGCGGCGCCCGTAGCGCCGGAACCTCGCGCCATCGCCGCCGCTGCCCTCCCGGCGCCGCTCGCTACCGTCCCGCCCACTCGCTCTCGACGCATCAGCGGCAGCCCGGCCCGAATCGAGCCCGTGAAGTCACCGACGTTGGTCTCGCCTGCGCCCGAGCCAACGCGTCAACCCTTGGATGAGCGCGTCATCTCGCAAGTCGGAGCGACGAGCACCGAGCTGTTGGAGCGCCGCGAATGACTTTCCGATGAGCCGCAAGCGCGTTTGCTGGTTAGCGTTGGCTTCGACTATCGCGCTCACGCCGCTGGCTCGCGCCGAGCCGGCCCCCGCGGCCGAAGCGCTGTTCCAAGCTGGTCGAGATGCGGCTCGGGAGGGTCGCTACGCCGAGGCTTGCGCCAAGTTCAGCGAATCGCAGCGACTCGAACCCGCGCTCGGCACTCGCCTCAACCTCGCGCTGTGCGAAGAAGAGCTCGGACACCTCGCCGAGGCCTGGGCGCTGTTTCGGGCTCTTTCGCTCGCGCTGCCTCGCGACGACGAGCGAATGGCGCTGGTGGAGAGTCATGCGCGGGCGCTCGCGGCGCGGGTGCCCACGCTCGTGCTCCGCGCCCGCGCCCCGCTCCCGGCGGGCGCGCGCGTCGAGGTCGCAGGCCTGAGCGTGACCCCGTCTGCCTTCGGCGTCGCGATCCCACTAAATCCTAGCCGGCTGACCCTTCGCGTCTTTGCGCCCGGGTTCGAGACTCGCGTTTACGAGCTCGTGCTCACCGAGGGACAGAGGGCGGAGCTGGTGGTAGAGCCGGGCGTGAAGCAACGTGAGCCCGCGCCGCGCGCCTCGCGCCGCGCGCGTTCGGTTACGTCGCCGCCAGCGCTCCCTCCTTCGAATCAAGCGCTGCGCTCTTCCGGCATGATAAGTCTGGGCGTGGCGGGCTCGGCCTTGCTCGGTAGCTTGCTCGCGGGCTACGTGGCGCTGCGCAACCAGCACACGGTAGGGGAAGAGTGCGACGCTAGCGGGGCCTGCTCGGAGGCGGGGCTCTCGGCGGCTCGCTCCGGCAAGCGCTTCGCGTCGCTCGCCACCGCGAGCTTTGCCTTGTCGGTCGCGTTCGCGGCGGGCGGCACCACCCTGCTGCTGGTCGCCAACGCGCGACCTACGCCTAGTGCCAGCAGCGGGCCGGGAGCGACCTCTCCGCAGCTGGCGGCAAGCTTCCAGGGCTCCTGGCCATGACCGAAAGCGTAGACTTGAACTTCACCACGGCGCCGGCTTCGACCGAGCTGCGCACGTCCAATGACAGCGTCTGCTTGCGTTTGGAGGTCGTGTATTCTCCGGACGCGGCGGCGGTGGGAGGGGCGGTCATGCTGCGCTCCGAGCAGGCGCAGCTGCTGGGACGTGACGTCGAGGGCGGGCTGTGCGTTCGCGACAGCAAAGTCTCGCGCCTGCACGTTCGCGTCGTCTGGGACAGCGTGCAGAATGGCTTTCGCTACGCGGACGCAGGCAGCGCCAACGGCACCTTCGTGAATGGAGCGCGCGTCGAGTCGGGTCTGATTTTGCCCAACGACGTCATTCGTGTGGGCGATACGTTGCTGGTTTGCGTGGAGCGGGACGTGAGCGCCGAGCTGCAGGGGCGGGCTCGCGCGCTAGCCGGCTCGCGACTGCCGGTGCTGCTGCGCGGACCGACCGGAGCCGGTAAGGAAGTCTTGGCGCGCGCCATTCACGACGCCAGTGGGCGTAAGGGGCCGTTCGTCGCGCTGAACTGCGCGGCGTTGCCGGCCCAGCTGGCGAGCAGCGAGCTGTTCGGCCACGTGCGCGGTGCGTTCAGCGGGGCAGGGGAAGCGCGCGCGGGACTGTTCCGAGCCGCGGAAGGCGGCACACTACTCCTGGACGAGATCGGCGACCTGGGCTTGGAGCTGCAAGGTCAGCTGCTGCGCGTCCTGCAAGACAGTCGCATCCGGCCCGTGGGCGCGGACCGAGATTTGAGCGTGGACACCCGGATCCTAGCCGCCACCCACGTGGACCTCGAGCAGGCGTGCAGCGCGGGGAAGTTTCGCGAGGACCTGCTGCAACGCATTCGTCAGCTCGTGCTCGACATCCCGCCGCTGAGCGCGCGCCGCTCGGAAATTCTGAGACTGACGCAGGTGTTCTGCCCCGGGCTCACGCTGAGTGCTGGCGCAGCAGAGGCGCTGCTGATCGCGGACTTTCGCGGCAACGTGAGGGAGCTGCGCGCGATCATCGAGGCTTGCCACAGCGTAAGACTTAGCGACACGCCCCTGCAGGTGTCGGAGCTGAGCGACCGGCTGCCGGAAACGGTGCGCAGGATCATGGAGCGCCGTCCGAACGTACCGGCCAGCACGCTGCCCCCGCCGCTGGATTCGGCTCGGCTCAGCGCCAATGGTCGGCGTGAGCTCGTCGCGGACCTCATGCGCAAGCACCGCGGCAACATCACCGAGGTGGCGCGCGAGCTCGGCAAGCCCCGCGCCCAAATTTACCGCTGGCTACGCGCCCTCGGTATCGTGCAGGAGCGCTTCAGGTGAAGCTGCGGCGATCGAAGCGGCCCCGCATCGCTGGTCGCGGGGCCGCGCTGGTCCTATCCGGGCTTGGGCTGGCCGCGTGCGAGACGCTGATCGGCGCGGACTTCGACGCGCAGCATGGCCGCCGCGCGGACGAGCCCATGAGGCAGGCCGGCTGCGCCGCAGACGACGCGCAGTGCACAGCGGGCGCGACAGGGGGGCTCGCCGGCGGCGCCTCGGAACCGATGCCGGTGCTGAGCCTGGGCGGCAGTGTCGACGTGGGCGGGGCGGATGCGGGAACCGGCGACACCGGCGCCGGAACGCGCCGGCTGGACGCGCGCGGAATCGACGCGGCGCTCGTCTCGCGACGTCCCGGGCTCCTCGATCTATTCGTGGTGACCGACGGACGCATCGCCTTCAATCGCTACGACGGACGCGTCTGGTCCGCGCCCGAGTACTTGGGAGGACCCGACGCGAGCGCGCCCACCTCTCGTCTTGCCGCCGTCGCCGCCACGTTCAATCCCGACCGCATCGACGTCTTCGCCGTCGGTGAAGACGGCAGTATCTACCGCTGGCACTCGAGCGCGGGGGCGGGAGCGGTCGAGTGGTCGGCCCCTCAATACCTGTCCTTTGCCGGCCCGGCGCGGCCGAGCGGCGGCATCGCGGTCGCGTCGTGGCAGCCCCAGCGATTGGACGCCTTCTGGATCTGTCCCTCTGGTAATCTGGGGCACTTTTGGAGCTGGCAGGACCGTCCCGTCGTCGAGAGCGGTGACGACGAATCGGTCTTCTACTTAAGGCCGATCGCGCCGGTCGCTTGGCGAAGTCAGATCAAGGCCGTGTCGTCCGCTCGCGGGCGCCTGGACATCTTCATGTTGGCCGGTACCGGGCGCGCCCTGCTGCATCATTGGCACGTTTTGCAAGACGAATCGTTCTGGGGCGCTCCCCAGCGACCGCACGCCGAGCAGCTCATCACGGGCGACCCGCACGACGTGGATGGAGTGCTCGACGACTTGGCCGTCGCGAACGTTCGCGAAGGATTGGACGTGTTCTTGCGCTTCCGCGGCACGCGCGGCGCGCTTCGCCGCTTGCGCCTCCGAGACGGCGCCTGGGCGACCTCTCCGGTCGGCGAGTCGATGCTGCAGCTGGAGGCTCTCGGCGTGCACGTGTTGCCGACGATCTTCGATGCTTCGAGTTGGTCGCCCCCGGCCTTGGACATCTTCGGGGCCGACCGAGACGGACGCGTCGTCGACGTTTGGTTGGGCGACTACCAGTCGCCGTGAATCACCGGCGCGATACGCGGTCGCACACACGTGTATCGCGCTGGGTGAGCTAGGTCCCGGCAAGCAGCGCAAATTAGCGCTGTTTGTCGACCCTGAGTGAGCCGAGGAGAGCTCTTCCGCTCGGGCACACGCGTTGCACTGCCTCGGCACGGCGGGCGCGAGGAGCGCCTCGTCTTCATCGAGAGGTTGAGTTCATATGTCCAAGTCACGTCCATCTAACGACTCTAAGATCCGCACCCGCAGTCGGCTCGCGCTCTGCGCGCTCGTCCCGCTACTGTCCGTCGTCGGCGTCGGCTGCAGCGGCCAAGACTTGGACGAGTCGGAGAGCGTCGGTACGAACCAGGAGCAGCTCTTGCTCAGCGGCGCCAAGTGGCCGAGCGGCATCGTGCCCGTTTGCTGGGACGCAGCGAGCACGACGCGCGCCGACTTCGCATTGCGCTCGCGCCAAGTTCGCGACCTGGCCAACAACTCGTGGCCCACGGTGGCAAACGTGGAATTTACGGGCTGGGGCACGTGCGGGACGACCAATCCGGGCGCGGTGCGCGTCCGGCTGAACGACTCCACGTCTGCCAACGCGGGCGGTATCGGCTTCAGCGCGGGCGGCTTGACCATGAACCTCGGCACCGGGCGCGGCGACTTCACCCAGGGCTTGATCCCGCACGAGTTCGGCCACGTCCTCGGCTTCTCGCACGAAATGGCGCGTTCGGACTTCGACGACGACTCGACGGGCTCTTGCCAACAAGGCAACGTGACCGGCGACACCGTGAACACGCCCGCCGATCGTCAATCGATCATGGCCTCTACCGGCTATTGCAACTCGAATCCCAACCTCTCTCTCTGGGACATCGTGGGCGCGCAGACGGCGTACGGGCATCGCACGAACGTCGTGCGCCCGCTCATCACGGGTTACCGCAGCACCATCGGAGACCACGCCACTGTCTCCACCGCCGCCGGCATCAACTCCGTGAACGCCTCTGGCTACTCCTGGGCGTACTCGGAAGGCTGGGTTTTCAATAGTCAGGTCTCGGGCACGGTGCCGCTCAAGCTCTACTGGCACGCGGGCAACGGCGACAACTTCAGCACCGCGACCACCGCCGGCCACAACTCCGCGGTCGACGCAGGCTACTCGCTCGTGAGGACGGAAGGCTTCGTGTTCACGAGCCAGCAACCGGGCACGATTCCGATCAAGACCTACTGGCACGCGGGCCGCGCCGACAACATGCTGGTCGCCTCTTCCGCCGGCGAGCAGGCCGCGCTCGGGGCTGGATACACGCTCGTGCGCACGGAGGGCTACATCCCCGCCAGCACCCCGTACGCCCTCGGTTGGACGTATTGGAACGAAGCGCGCCTCGACAACTTGGTGACCGCGCAGAACTCCACGCTGGCCGTGGACGCCAACAA
>JAQSWN010000287.1 GCA_029266615.1 Polyangiaceae bacterium | reverse complement strand
GTGAGCGTCACATTTACGTCGCGATCTGGTTCTACATGGCCACCATCATCACGGTCGCCATTCTCCACATCGTGAACAACCTCGCGCTTCCGGTGAGCGCGACGAAGAGCTACTCGCTGTACGCCGGCGTCCAAGATGCGTTCATTCAGTGGTGGTACGGGCACAACGCGGTCGCGTTCTTCCTCACCACGCCGTTTCTCGGGCTCATGTACTACTTCTTGCCCAAGGCTGCGAATCGCCCTGTTTACTCGTACCGCCTGTCGATTCTGCACTTCTGGTCGCTCGTCTTCATCTACATCTGGGCCGGACCGCATCATCTGCACTACACGGCGCTACCGGAGTGGGCTTCTACACTGGGTATGCTGTTCAGCGTCATGCTGTGGATGCCGTCGTGGGGCGGCATGATCAACGGACTGCTCACGCTACGCGGAGCTTGGAACCGCGTAGCGGAGGATCCGGTGCTCAAGTTCTTCGTCGTAGGCGTGACCTTCTATGGCATGGCTACTTTCGAGGGCCCGCTCCTCTCGATCAAGAGCGTGAACGCACTGTCGCACTACACCGACTGGACAATCGCGCACGTGCATAGCGGCGCGCTGGGCTGGAACGGTTTCATGACCTTCGGCATGCTCTACTGGCTCGCGCCCCGTATCTTCCAAACCAAGCTGTGGTCGAAGAAGCTGGCAGAAGCTCACTTCTGGGTCGGCACATTCGGCATCTTGCTCTACATCGTCGCGATCTACGCTGCGGGCGTGACGCAGGGTCTGATGTGGCGCGCCTTCGACACGACCGGTCGTCTCGCCTACCCGGACTTCGTCGAGACGGTGGTGCGCATCATACCGATGTACTGGGTGCGCGTCGTGGGCGGCAGCCTGTTCGTGGCGGGCATGGTGATGGGCCTAGTCAACATGCTAATGACCTGGCGTACGCGGCCCGTGACGTACGCAGAGGTCGCCGACGAAGCGCCGGCCCTGGGCCCCTATGAGGGCTACACTCCGGAGCTGGTCATCCCGCGCTACAGCCAGATGACGGCGACTGGTCATCGCCTCGTCTACTTCGCCAAGGCCCAGTGGCACCGCGTTTGGGAGCGTAACCCGTTCAAGCTTGCGCTGTGGGCGACCGCAGCCGTCCTCGTCGCCTCCGCATTCGAGATGGTTCCGACGTTCCTGATTCGCTCGAACGTACCCACGATCGCTTCGGTCAAGCCCTACACGCCGCTCGAGCTGGTCGGTCGCGACATCTACGTGGGTGAAGGTTGCTACAATTGCCACTCGCAGATGATCCGGCCGATTCGGGCCGAGACCGAGCGGTACGGGGAGTACTCCAAACCCGGTGAGTTCATCTACGATCGTCCGTTTCAGTGGGGATCGCGCCGCATCGGCCCCGACCTGCAGCGTATCGGGGGTAAGTACCCGGACCTTTGGCACGTCCGCCACATGGAGGACCCGCGCTCGACGACGCCGCAGTCAATCATGCCGCCGTACGCTTGGCTGCAGCGAACCAAGCTCGACTTCGGCTCCGTGCAACCGCGCGTAGACGCCATGGCGATGCTTGGAGTTCCCTACGGCAAAGCGGTGCTGCACGGTGAGCAGATGGCTCGCGAGCAAGGTCGTGTAATCGCCGAGCGAATCGCCAGCCAAGGCGGTCCGAAGCACCTCGAGGACAAGCAGATTATCGCCCTCGTCGCGTACCTGCAACGCCTCGGCACCGACATTCACCACGAAGGATCTTGAAAATGAAACTGAGCGACGTCGTCTCCGCCATGCACTTGCCGATCTACGCCGAAGTGCCGCTACTCGTCTTCGTCGGCATCTTTGTAGGGGTTTGCGTGCACATGCTCCGTCGTGAGGGGACATTCGACCAAGCCGCCCAACTCCCCCTTCGTAACGAGCAGCCTCCGCGAGGCCCGCGATGAGCGACGGCAGCAGCGCGCCGGACTCCGCTCGCTCCCGTGTCGGCTCCGAACCGGCCGGTGACGACCACGACCAGTTGCTCGACCACGAGTACGACGGAATCCGAGAGTATGACAACCCGCTTCCGCGCTGGTGGGTGTGGATGTTCGCCGGCAGCTTCTGGTTCTCGGTCGCCTACTTCTTCCAATACCACCTGTCCGGCAACGGTGAGTCCGTGGCAGCCGCCTACGACGCAGAAGTGGCCGACGCCAGAGAGCAGCAGGCCAAGACCACCCTTGCGGAGCCGGTCAGCGAAGAGTCGCTGAGCAAGCTAATGGCGGACGAAGCCCTCATGACGGACACTAACGCTCTATTCGCCCTTCGCTGCGCCCCCTGTCACGGCGACCGGGGCCAAGGTGTCATCGGGCCCAACCTGACCGATAGCGCCTGGTTGCACGGGAGCCGGCTGAGCGACATTTTCGTTGTCATCAACGAGGGTGTGCTCGCCAAGGGTATGCCCGCGTGGGGTAAGCAGCTGTCGCCGATCGAAGTGCGGAAGCTGGCTGCCTTCGTCGGTACGCAGCGGGGTAAGGCCATCCCCGGCAAGGCGCCGGAAGGCATCGTCGCGACCGCTCCGTAAGCACATCATGTCGCTCCTCATTGCCCCAGAGCGCGTGCTGCCGACATTGAACGCGGACGGCACGCGAAACCGCATCCGACCGCGCTTGTACGATGGCCGGCTCCTGCGCGCGCGCAGGCTCGCGGCGTGGGCCCTCATGGCGCTGTTCATCGGGCTGCCGTTCGCACGCATGGACGGCAAGCCGGTCATGTTGCTGGACGTGGCGGAGCGAAGATTCCTGCTGTTCGGCGGCACCTTCTTGGCAACGGACGGCGTGCTGCTGATGCTGCTGATGCTGAGCATCTTCGTGACCGTCGTGCTCACGACGGCCGTGGTCGGACGAGCTTGGTGCGGCTGGGCCTGTCCGCAGACCGTCTACATGGAGTTCCTGTTCCGCCCGCTCGAACGCCTGTTCGAGGGTCCGCGTGAAGCCCAGCTGCGCATCGATCGGCAGGGGCTAAGTGGGCGGCGTTTAGCCAAGAACGTCGTCTACTTGGGACTCGCGTTCGGGCTGGCCAACGTCTTTCTGTCCTACTTCGTAGGCACGGACGCGCTGCGTCGGTGGGTGTTCGACGCGCCGGCGCAGCACTGGACCGGCTTCAGCGTCGTGATGGTGACGACCGGCCTCGTCTTCTTCGACTTTGCCTACTTCCGCGAACAGATGTGCACGGTCATCTGCCCGTACGCGCGCATTCAATCCGTGCTGCTCGATCCCAGGTCACTCGTCATCGGCTACGACGAGCGACGGGGCGAGCCGCGCAGTAAGGGCAAAGCATCATGGACCGCATCAAGAAGCCGCAGGGCTTGATTCGGTACTCGTCCCAAATCGCGCTGGAGACGGGGTCCGCAACGCGGGTGCTCCGCGCGCGCGTTGCCATCTACGCCATCATCCTCATTGGCCTCCTCAGCACGCTCGCGTTGCTCGGCCGCAGCCGGCCGGCTGCTGAGATCACGATCTTGCGCGGCGTCGGCTCGCCGTTCAGCATCAGCGGAGACGAGGTGGTCAACCAGCTCCGCCTCAAGGTCACCAATCGTAGCGAGCGGGCGAGCGTGTTCAATGTCGTCGTGCTCGGTATGCCGGAGGCCAAGCTCATCGGGCCCGAGTTGCCACTCAAGGTCCCGCCATCCGAGCAGAGCGTCGCGAGCTTTTTCGTCCTCGCGCCGCGGTCGGCGGTACGCGGTAGCCGACGCGTCGAGCTGCGCATCGGGAGCGGCGAAGAAGCACAAGTGGTCGCCTACACCTTGCTCGGCCCCGAAGGAGACTAAACCCATGCATCAGAGAAGAGTCCCTAAAACGTCCGGCGCCTTTTGGGCATGGCTTCCTGCGCTCTTGCTGGGGAGCATGCTGATGGGGCTCGGGCTCATGGCTTACATCGCCATCGACGACCCGAGCTTCGCGCTCGAGCCCGACTACTACGATAAGGCCGTTCACTGGGACCGGATTCAAGGGCGGTTGCGTGCAAGCGAGGCGCTAGGCTTCGCGCTGACTGTCCACGAGCCAATCACGGTCACTGCGGACGGGCGAGCCGCGATCGAGCTACAGCTCACGGACCGGTCGGGCGCTGGCATCTCGGGCGCAGTCCTCGAGATGGCAGCGTTCCCCAACGCTTTCGCGAACCGTGTGGAAGAGGTCGTCTTCACCGAGGTCGCCCCCGGCATCTACCGCGGGGAGCTGAGGCACGGAGTGGCGGGGCTCTGGGAGTTGCGTTGCAAGGTCAGCGTCGGCACCTCCCGCTACACGCGCTCGCTACGGACGGACGTCGTCAAGGGGAGCGCGGCATGAGCCTGAGTTGGCTCGTTCCCGTGGCGGCGGCAAGCGCGGTCGGTAGCCTGCACTGCGTCGGCATGTGCGGCGGATTGATTGCGGTAGCAGGTGCTGGCTCTCGCGGCCTGCGAGAGCGCCTCATGGTGCAGCTCGTCTATCAGTCAGGCAGGCTCGTGAGCTACGTCGCTCTGGGCGCGCTCGCGGGCTCCCTCGGGCGGGCATTGGACGTCGCTGGCGGCGCCGCAGGCGTTGGTCGCATGGGCGCGGTTGTTGCCGGCGGAGCGATGGCGCTGTGGGGCCTTTGGGCGATGCTCGGCGCGGCGGGAGTGAAGGTTCGCTTGCCTCGGCTCCGCGTGCTGCCAAACCGCGCGCTGACCTGGCTCGGCAGTATGCAGAAGCGTGGCCCGACGGTGCGCGCCGCCCTCTTGGGGAGCGCTTCCGGCTTGTTGCCTTGCGGCTTTCTCTATGGTTTTGCGCTCGCGGCGGCCGCGACCGGCAGCGCCGCAAAGGGCGCAGCCGTCATGGGAGCGTTCTGGCTCGGCAACTTGCCGGCGCTCCTCGGGTTCGGCTTCTTCCTCAGTGGTGCCGTGCAGCGGCTCGGCCGACACCTGCCGATGCTGAGCGCGGTCACGGTGTTCGCGCTCGGGGTGTTCACGCTCAACGAGCGCATCAACTTACCCGCTCTTGCGCTGGAAAGCGCCTCTAGAGCCGCGCCAACCGCGATCGGCGGACAAGCGCTGCCCAATCCCGCCGACTGCCCGCATCACCGAAAGCACGGCCGATGATCACTGCTGCTAGCGACGCTACGAGGGGCCTCGTCCCGAAAGCTCCTTCGAGCGTTGCCTGCGCGCACTGCGGGCTGCCAGTTGCACCCGGCGAGGTCGAGGTCGACGCCGCATCGTTCTGTTGCGAAGGCTGCCGCTCGGTCTATGCCATCGTTCAAGGATCGGGTCTGGCCGGTTACTACGCGTACCGTGACGAAAGCGACGCTCGTCCCGTCGCGACCAAGACCATTGGTCGAAAGTATCAGGAGCTCGACGACGCCGAGTTTCAACGACAACATTGCACGACGGCTGAAGGGCGACGCTCCGTAGAGCTGCTTCTGGAGGGTGTGCACTGCTCGGCCTGCGTCTGGCTCGTCGAGCGGCTGGGGCGCGTCGTGCCTGGGGTCATCGGCTCTCGACTCGACCTTTCGCGCAATGTGGTTACTCTCACCTGGGATCCAGAAAGAGTTCAGCTGAGCGCCCTCGCTCGTGGGCTCGACTCGTTGGGCTACGCGGCCCACCCGCTGAGTGCGACCGGCGCATCACTCGCCACCACCCGTGAGCGGGCCCTGTTGCTCCGTCTCGGTATCGCGGGCGCGGCCGCCGGCAACGTCATGCTGATGGCCTTCGCTCTGTACGGAGGTGCCTTCTCGGGGATGGAAGCGCAATACCAAGCCCTATTTCGCTGGGCGTCACTGGCGATCGCGACTCCGACCGTTTTCTGGGCCGGGAGTGTCTTTTTGCGGGGAGCGTGGGCCGCGCTGCGAACACGCACGGCCCATATGGACGTGCCGGTGGCGGTGGGCATTCTTGCCGGATATTTGGGGGGCGCCGTCAACACCATCCGCGGTCAGGGTGAGATCTACTTCGACTCCCTATGCACGCTCATCTTCTTGCTGCTCGTAGGCCGCTACCTGCAGCAAACACATCAGCGCCGCTCTCGTAGCGAAAGCGAGCTGCTGCTCTCAGTTGCGCCGCAGACAGCGACTGTCATCGAGAGCGGCACGGAGCGTGCCGTGCCGGCCGCCGGAGTTCAGCCGCTGACTCTAGTGCGCGTTCGAGCAGGTGAGCGCATACCCGTTGACGGCGTCGTCTCACGCGGCGTGGGCAGCGTCGACACCAGTGTCCTCACAGGCGAGCCCCTACCCCAGAGCGTGCAGACATCGGACCGCGTGTACGCGGGAACCTCGTGTGAAGCGGGTGAGCTCTGGATTCGCACCGAGAGCGCCGGTGCGAGCACGCGCCTGGGGCGCCTCATGGCCACCGTAGAGACGACGCAGCGAGAACGCGCGCCGATCGTACGACTCGCCGATCGGGTCGCTGGCTACTTCGTTTGGGCGATCTTGGCGCTGGCCGCCTTGACGCTGCTCTTTTGGCTGCGGCTCGATCCGCGGCACGCCATCGACCACACCGTCGCGCTACTGGTGGTAACGTGTCCTTGTGCTTTGGGGATGGCGACGCCGTTGGCCATCAGCGTTGCTTTGGGACGAGCCTCCAAGACCGGAGTCTTGTTCAAGAACGGGGAGTACGTCGAAGCGTTGGCACAGCCTGGAGTGATGATTTTCGACAAGACCGGCACACTGACGGCCGGTCAGCCCGAGCTTTTGGCTTGGTACGGCGACGACGAGGCGAAGCAGTTGCTGCGCGCCATCGAAGCCACCTCTACCCATCCGCTCGCGCGGTCCGTGCAGCGCGCATTTCCCGAAAATGACCTCGCCGTCAGCGGGCTCGAAGAGCTGAGCCGAGGAGGGCTACGCGCGTTGGTGAACGGCGAGCAGGTACTGGTCGGCTCGCAGGGCGTCGTCGCGGGTGAGCTGGGTAATCTGCCGGACTGGGCAGAAAGCTTCATCACCGAACAGGCCGAAAAGAGACGAACAACCATCTTGCTCGCGCGCGGGGGGTCAATCGTAGCGGCGGCGGCGTTCGGAGATGCGCTGCGACCCGACACCAAGCAAGCGCTGTCCGAGCTACGGGCACTCGGATTTCGTTTCGAGATTCTGTCTGGCGACGACCAGCGCGTCGTGGACGCGGTGGCCCAAGATGTCGGGATTGCAACGACGGCAGCCCTCGGGAGGCAATCGCCCGAGGCGAAGCTTCAGCACGTTAGCCTACTCCGCGCGAAGGGCGAAAGAGTCATCATGGTCGGTGACGGTGTGAACGACGCCGGTGCGATGGCCGCGGCGACCGTCGGGCTTGCCGTGCACGGCGGCGCCGAGGCGGCTCTCGGCTCCGCCGATGTCTTTACGACACGCTCGGGTCTATCGGTCGTCGTAGATGCGGTGGTCGGCTCCCGACGCACACTCTCCGTGATTCGCCACGGCATCATAATCTCCCTCGGCTACAACGCGCTCGGCATCGTCCTGGCCGCGTCCGGCGTTTTGAGCCCACTGGTGGCGGCTATCATGATGCCGCTGAGCTCGATTTCCGTCGTCACCTTGGCGCTGAGAGGGCGCAGCTTCCAACGAAACGATCTGTCATGAGCATCATCTTCGTCATTCTCCCAATCACGCTGCTGCTATCCGTATGCGCCGTCGCCGCGTTCTCATGGGCGACGCGCGGCGGACAATTCGACGATCTTCGCACGCCCGCGATGCGTGCTCTACATGACCCGCCGCCGGTCACGAAAGCGCGCGAGGTGCAGTCGTGAGGTCACAATACGCAAATCTCGACGCCTACATCCGAGCCGCGAACTACCTGACGGTTGGACAAATCTACCTGCAAGACAACGTATTGCTCCGGGCGCCGCTCAAGCCCGAGCACATCAAGCCCCGCCTACTCGGCCATTGGGGCACGTCTCCGGGCCTCAACCTGCTCTGCGCTCACCTCAACCGCGTCATCGTGCGCGACGACTTGAACGTTCTGTTCATGGCTGGTCCCGGGCACGGGGGGCCGGCGATGGTGGCCAACGCGTACCTCGAGGGAACGTACTCCGAAATTTACCCGCACATTTCCCAGGACGAGGCTGGACTCCGCCGCCTGTTTCGACAGTTCTCGACGCCGGGCGGCATTCCTAGCCACGCCGGACCGCACACCCCCGGCTCCATCCACGAAGGCGGCGAGCTCGGTTACGTGCTCACCCACGCGTTCGGCGCCGCGTTCGATCATCCAGATCTGATCGTTGCCGCCGTCGTCGGAGACGGCGAGGCGGAAACAGGACCACTCGAGGGCAGTTGGAAAGGAATCAGCTTTCTGAATCCGGTCCACGATGGAGCGGTGCTACCGATTTTGCACCTCAATGGCTACAAGATTGCCGGGCCCACCGTGCTTGGGCGCACCAGCGACGAGCAGATCGCGCAGCTGCTGTCTGGTCACGGGTATGAGGCTCACTTCGTGAATGGAACCGAGCCCTTCGCCGTCCACTCGCAGCTAGCGCTAGTGCTGGATCGTTGTGTGGCGAGCATCCGGCTCATTCAGGATACGGCTCGTGAAGAAGGCCGCATTCATGGTCGCCCTCGTTGGCCTGCCATCGTCCTGCGCACGCCGAAGGGTTGGACGGGTCCGAGGCAGGTCGACGGAAAGCAGGTGGAGGGCACCTTCCGCTCCCATCAAGTTCCGGTGGCCGACGTTCGCAATAACGCCGAGCATCTCGCAATTCTCGAGTCTTGGCTCAGGAGCTACGGGCCCGAGGAGCTATTCGACGGCGCCGGGCGCGTCCATGCTGCAGTCTCGGCCTTGGCACCGCGCGGGTCGCGTCGGATGAGTGACAATCCAGCCGCCAACGCGGGTCGCTCTAGCGTGGCCCTGCATGTCCCTGCCGTCAGCCAGTACGCGCTGCCCGTGCCGCAGCCGGGCCGAGAGTTGCACGAGTCGACTCGTCAGCTCGGGCTTTTGCTACGTGACCTCTATCGGGACAACCCCAAGACCTTCCGGCTGTTTTGCCCCGACGAAACGAGCTCTAACCGGCTCGGTGCCGTTTTCGATACGGAAGAGCGCTGCCTCATCGGCTCGGAGACGTCGGTCGACGATCATGTCTCCATGGCAGGTCGAGTCATGGAGGTGCTGAGCGAGCACAACTGCCAAGGCTGGCTCGAAGGGTACACGTTGAGCGGACGTCACGGCTTGTTCGCCACCTACGAGGCGTTCGCTTTGATCGTGGCGTCCATGGCCACGCAACATGCCAAATGGCTAGAAGCGTGCGTCGATCTGCCTTGGCGGTCGTCCGTACCGTCCCTCAATTGTTTGCTCACATCCACCTGCTGGCGCAACGACCACAATGGCTTCAGCCATCAAGGTCCCGGCTTCATGGACACGATCTTGTCCAAGAAGGGAAGCGTCGCGCGCGTCTACCTGCCGCCAGACGCCAATTGCTTGCTCGCGGTGGCGGACCACTGCTTCGGCACCAAGGACCACGTCAACCTGATCATCATCGACAAGCAGCCCCAACTGCAGTGGCTGGACTACGAGGCAGCGCGCGCGCATTGCGCGCTGGGTGCGTCGATTTGGTCTTGGGCCGGAACCGACGGGGGCCTGGCGCCTGACGTCGTGCTGGCCTGCGCGGGGGACACGGCAACGCTCGAAACTCTCGCGGCTGCAGCTTGGCTACGCGAGCGGGTGCCTCAGCTCAAGCTGAGGGTCGTGAACGTGGTCGATCTCATGACGCTCGCGACGCCCCAGGCCCATCCGCACGGTATGGCCGCGGACCGGTTCTCCGAGCTGTTTACGAGCGACTCGCACGTCGTGTTTGCCTTTCATGGCTACCCGGGGGCGGTGCACCAGCTCCTGCACGGGCGCCCCGACCCGAGCCGATTCCACGTCCGCGGCTACCGCGAAGAAGGCACGACGACCACTCCGTTCGACATGGTCGTGCTGAACGAAACGAGTCGTTTTCATCTGGTGATCGAGGCGCTCAAGCACTCGTCGCTGGACGACGAGCTCAAGAGCGAGCTGTCGAGAGAATGCCGCGCGGTGCTCGCCAGGCACCACGAGTACGTTCGCGCTTGCTTCGAGGACTTGCCGGAGATTCGTGACTTTCGCTGGCCGAGTGCCGAATCGTGACCGAGACGGTTCTTGCCCTCAATGCAGGTTCTTCGACGCTGAAGTACGGCGTCTATCGAATGAGCGACGGGGAAGAGGAGCTGCTATCTGCTACCGTCGATTGGAGCGGAAGCACGCCCCGGTCAGCGCTCGAAGCTGCGCTACAGCACCTGCGTTCCGCGGGGCACGGAGAGCCCGCTGTGATTGGCCACCGCATCGTGCACGGCGGCACTTCGTTCACGGCACCGGTGGCCGTGGACGCGCACGTGCTGCAACGGTTGGACGCGCTCGTTTCTCTGGCCCCATTGCACTTGCCGCCCGCCTTGGGGCTCCTGCGCGAAGCCATGAAGCGCTGCCCCCTTGCCCGCCATGTGGCCTGCTTCGACACGAGCTTCCATTCGTCCCTACCCGAGGTGGCTCGTCGCTTCGCTCTCCCAGCCGACCTCCATCGGCTCGGTGTTCGGCGCTACGGCTTCCACGGGCTCTCCTGCCAATTCGTGCTCGCGCAGCTGGCACCTTCGCCGCCGGCTCGACTCATCGTGGCTCACCTGGGGAGCGGCGTGAGCCTGACCGCGGTCAAGCACGGGCGCTCCATCGACACCACCATGGGCATGACGCCCACCGGCGGCCTACCCATGGGGACGCGCTCGGGCGACCTCGATCCCGGCGTCCTGCTTCACCTCCTTCGAGAGCAAGGCTACTCCCCGGCCGCGCTGGGACGCCTAGTCAACCACGAATGTGGGCTCGTAGGCTTGGCCGGGTCGTCCGACGCCCGCGACCTCTCGGCGCGCGCGGAGCGGAACGACGCCACTGCTCTGTTTGCCCTGGAGCACTTTGCTTACGCGGTAAAGAAGCAGATCG
>JAQSWN010000066.1 GCA_029266615.1 Polyangiaceae bacterium | reverse complement strand
CAGAGAGCGGAGGCGACAGAGCGAGGGCGACAGAGCGAGGGCGACAGAGCGAGGGCGACAGAGCGAGGGCGACAGAGCGAGGGCGACAGAGCGAGGGCGACAGAGCGAGGGCGACAGAGCAAGGGCGATAGAGCAAGGGCGATAGAGCAAGGGCTTGACGGGCAAAAGCCGATGAGTAACCATACGGTTACCTATGACCGAGAACAGCGCGAATCAGGTGTATTTCGTTTGTCGACTGATTGGGCCGCGTCCCACCTTTCCCATGGACATTACCGACGAAGAACGAGCGCTCATGGGCGAGCATGCGGCCTATTGGTCGGGTCACATGGCCGAGGGCAAAGTCGTGATCTTCGGGCCGGTGCTGGATCCCAAGGGAGTGTGGGGGTTGGGCGTCCTGCGAGTGCGCGACGAAGCGGAGATGCTGGCGCTCACGGAAGCGGACCCCGCGATCACGTCGCAGTGTGGCTTCAGCTACGAACGACTGCCGATGATGACGGCGGTCCTGCCGGCGTGATGCCGAGCGTCGCGCGAGGTTGCCGCACGTAGGGGGGTAAGGGGGGGGTAAGGGCGCGCGTAGTAGCGGCGCGTACGGTCTAACGGCGCGTGGTAGCGGCGCGTACGGTCTAACGGCGCGTGGTAGCGGCGCGTACGGTCTAACGGCGCGCTGGCAAGAGCGTGCTCGCGGCGGCGCGGTCTGCGGCGGCGGTGAGTCGAGCTGTGAGGGCGGCGGCTACGGGGTCTTGCGCGTCGATGGTGAGCAGCGATTGTACGGCGACGGCCGCTGCTTCGCGATCGCCGGCGTCGACCAGGAGCTGAGCGCGGTCACGGAGCTCGGCTTGCATGACGGCGAGGGTCGCCGCGTCGCGCGCGCCGGACTTAGTGGCGACGGCGAGAGCGCGTTGCCATCCCTGGGCGCCTTCCTTGAGCGATTCGGCGCGGTCCGAGCGGCCGAGGGGATGGGGGGAAAACTGCGGGAAGAACGCGCGAGGGGCGAGGTGGTCGCGGAGGCGCTTGGGCCAACGGGGGTCGATTTCGACGAAGAGGGGGCGCGCGTCCGAGAGGCTAGAGAGAGAGAATTCGCTGGGTTGGCCGGCGAGCGCCATTTCGCGGACGAGGGGGGCCAATGCGGCTTCTCGACGTAGCAGCAGTTGAGCGACGTTGCCTCGCTCGAGCAGCGGCTCCGGGATCACGACCAGATCGGTTCGGGCGCCGCGCGCGATTTGCGCGGCCCAGAGACGGTAGGCGAGCGCTTCGGAGCGGACGAGCAAGAGCGAGGAAGGCGGCAGGGACGCGAGGGCTTCGTCCGTCCATGAATCAGCGGCGACTTGCTCGCGGCGATCGGCGGCGTAGGCAGAGTCTTCTGCGGCCACGAACGCGAGCGCGAAGTGAAAGACGACGAGGAGAGCGCTGGCCGGCTCCGCGAAGGGCAACCGGGCACGCCGAACGTAGGTGGCGACCGCTTGCACGGCGAGTGCGGAAGCGGCGGCGATGGCGATGAGCGAGAGCAGCCGCACCGGGGCGAGGGTGTCGCTGGCGAGAATGCCGACCTTGCTCGCCGGAAAGCCGAGGTCCACGAGGAACAGCGCCGCGAACGGCGCGCCGAGCGCGCGCACCGACTTGCGAAGCACCGCGAGCACCAGGCCGAACACGGCGAGGGCGCAGGAGAGAACCCCAGCGTCGCCGATCCACGCCGCGAGAGCCGTGGTGCGCTCCGCGGCGGCGTCGACCGATACCAGGCTGGAGGTGCCGATTCCGCCCACCAGATTCAGCTCCACGTGGGGCGAAAGCGGGCGCAAAATGAGGTAGAGCGCCCACGGCACGAGAGGAGCCGCGAAGCCGACCGCGAGCTCGGCCGCGGTGTGGGGCTTGGGCCAGCGGCGCACGAGCAGCGCGCGAGAGAGAAGCGCGACGCCGACGGCTAACGCGGCCGCGTGGGACTCGATCGCGGTGGCGCCGAAGAGCGCGCCGAGCAGGAGCATCGACCAGCGCCGCTCGGGCGCGATCGCGACCCAGATTGCCGAGAGCGCCAGCGCGACGCCGAGCGTGACGCCGCCCGCGAGCGTGCCTTCCAGTTGCCAGCTCGGCGCCAGCACGGCCGTGAGGGTCGCGGCGAGCGCGAGCGGCGGCGTGAGTCGAGGGGTCGCGAGGGACGAGGAGAGAGCGTGCGCAATGAGCCGGTAGGCAACCGCCCCCGCCAGGGCTACGCCGAGCGCGCTCACCCAGCCGGCGCGCAGCAGGCGTCCTCCGATGGGAAGGAGCGCGAGCAGCTGGGTCAAGGCGGTCGAGACGAGTCCTTCGCTGCCGCTCGGCACGAGCCCGAGCGCGCGCACGACCGGCAAGTCGTCGCGCCATTGCCCGGTGGGCGAGGTGCGCAACATCGTGACGACGAGCGGCACCGCGAACGCGAGCTTGTGCGCCATCGCGTCCCAAGAAGCGCGGGGTTCGGCGGGAACGGCGGTCGGTGACGAGGCAGCGCGCACCGCCCATGGCTCCCATGACTGCAGAAAAAGGCCCAGTTTTTGGACGCGCGCGGGGAGCAGACTAAAAGCGACGGATCCAGCCGCGCGGGTGCTAAAACAGCCGGCCCCGGTGGGTTGCGGCGACGCCCGGACCCCCCAAATCCAAGGAAAACATAGTGGCCCGCTTCATTGATGAGCTGAAACGAACCCATAGCTGCGGCGCTCTGCGCGCCTCCGACATCGGCAAAGAGGTCGTCCTCTTCGGCTGGGTGGCCAATCGACGCGACCACGGCTCGATCGCTTTCATCGACCTGCGCGACCGCGAGGGAGTCACGCAAGTCGTGTTCGATCCGGACGCTTCCAAGGAGGCGCACGAGGTCGGCGGCTCCTTGCGCGGTGAGTGGGTCATCGGCATCCGCGGCTTGGTGAAGAGCCGCGGTGAGCAGTTCAGCAAAAAAGAAAACAAGATGGTGAGCGCCGCGAACGCGAACATCGCCACCGGCGAGGTCGAGGTCACGGTCCTGGAGGCGACGGTGTTCAACCGCGCCGAGACGCCGCCGTTCGTCATCGAGGACAAGAGCGACACCCGCGAGGAAGTGCGGCTCGAGTACCGCTACTTGGACCTACGCCGTGGTCCCCTGCAGCGCGCGCTCCGCATGCGCCACAACGTGAACCAGGCGACGCGCAACCACCTCACGTCGCAAGGCTGCATGGAGATCGAGACGCCCTTTCTCGTGAAGTACACGCCCGGCGGAGCGCGTAACTTCCTCGTCCCCGCACGCCTGCACGCGCAAAAGTTCTACGCCTTGGCGGAGAGCCCGCAGCTGTTCAAGCAGCTGTTCATGGTCGCGGGCTATGACCGCTACTTCCAAATCGTGCGCTGTTTCCGCGACGAAGCGCTGCGCATCGATCGCCAGCCCGAGTTCACGCAGATCGACATCGAGATGTCGTTCGTCAACCAGCAGGACGTGTTCAACCTGGTGGAAGGCCTCATCTTCGCGATTTGGAAGGCGGCGCTGAACGTCGACTTGAAGGATCTGTACCCGGACGGGCACTTCCCGCACTTGGACTTCGAAGAGTCCATGACCAAGTACGGCAACGACAAGCCGGACCTGCGGTTCGACCTCGCCCACACCGACTTGACGGACGTGGTCATCGCGCATGAGGGCGGCGGGGTGCCGTTCTTCGCGCCGATCGCGGCAAAGTTCAAATCCGGTGCTTACCGGCGTGATTTGCCGACCGAGATCGTCAAGGCGATGGTCGTGCCCGCGAGCGCGAACTTCTCGCGCACGGATCAAGAGAAGCTGGAGCAAGAGGCCAAGGGCATGGGCGCCGGCGGTTTGGCGCGCGCCAAGGTTGGCCCGGACGGAACGTGGGTGCAGTCACCGCTCGCGAAGAGCGCGACGCCCGAGTTCATGAGGGCGGTGAACGAGACGGTGGGCGCGAAAGAGAACGACCTCTTGCTGTTCCAGTTCGGCAAGACCTCTTCGGTGCACACCGTGCTCGCGAACTTGCGCGTCATCGTCGCGAAGAAGATGGGGCTGATTCCGGAGGTCGGCCACGGCGGCAAGTGGAACTTCAGCTGGGTCGTCAACCCGCCCCTGTTCGAGTACGACGACGAAACCAAGACGTGGGCGGCCGCACACCACGCCTTCACTCGCCCCCACGACGACTCGGTGCCGCTCATCGACTCGGATCCGGGTAAAGTGCTCTGTTACCGCTACGACATCGTGCTCAACGGCTTCGAAATCGGCGGTGGCAGCATCCGCTTGCACGACTCGGACGTGCAGCGGAAGGTCTTCGCCGCGCTCGGCATCAAGGACGAAGAAGCGCAGGAGAAGTTCGGCTTCTTGCTCAACGCGCTCAAGTTCGGCGCGCCCCCGCACGGCGGCATCGCGCTCGGTATGGATCGCATCATGATGCTGCTCAACGCGACCGAGAGCATTCGCGACGTCATCGCGTACCCCAAGACGCAAAAGGGGACCGACCTGATGAGTGACGCGCCGGGCACGGTCGGGCCGAATCAGCTGGCGGAGCTGCACATCCGCACCGTCGGCGAGCCGCAGAGCTGAGCGAAGTAGCCGGGAGACATGCCCGACTCTCCCATCGACGAATTGCTGGAAAGCCTTCGCGCGGCCCTCGCCGCGCGGAGGCGTGACGGCGCCGTGCGCATCGAGCGCGTCGAGGCGGCGCTGAGCTCTTACCGGCGTGCGGTCGAGCACCAGCTCGCCACGGAGTTCGCGGCCGAGCACCGGCTGAAGGCGCCGCAGAAGGTCGGAATTTCCGTGGGCCGCGCGGCGGAAGAGCTGAAGGACGCCGTGCTCGCCCTGCCGGACGTCGCGCGATTGCTCCACGAAGCGCCCGAGGTGGAGCCCGCTAGTGCGGCGACGTCCAAGGTGCCGCCGAGCAAGGCGACCGCCGCGACGACGAACTTGGAAGCGTCGGCGAGGGGCTTTCCGAAGCTGCGCGCGGCGTTCGGGTCGCAGAAGCTCGTCGTGATCGGCGCGCTGTCGCGCGATCGTAGCGACTCCGTGCCGGACGGCTTCGGCGAGCACACGGAGTGGATCGACACCGAGCGTGACGGCGTGCACGCGCTGGGCAACCTGCCTCAGCGCATCCGCCAAGGACGCGTGTGCGCGCTCATCATTTTGGACCGCGCCGTGAAGCACAAGCACAGCGAGCCCGCGCTCGCGGCCGCGCGTGACGCCCACGTGCCGACCGCGTTCGCCGGGCAAGGCGGCCGAGCTTCGCTCGAGCGCGCGCTCACCCAGCTCGAAGGCATGCTGAGCGAGCGCTGAGGCGCTGCAGGCTCGTGTGCTGCAGCGCGACAATTACCGGGCGGCGCGACGCCGCGGGGCAGGACAGAGCAGGGCAGGGTGGGCCGCTCACCCATTCGGGCGGTTGCGCTCGGGCCGCTACTCGCGTGAGCTTGCTCCCTGCTGCGCCCGCCGTACTCGCCCTCGCCGCCACGCTCTGAGTCTTTTGTGAGAGCAATCGTGTCGTTCGAGCGCTCGGCGGCCTTGACCTTGCGGCCGCGCCGATTGCACGATTAAAGGCCCTGGCGAGATGAGCGCACGAATCCTGGTGGTCGACGACAGCCCCACGATCCGCAAGGTCGTGTGCTCCATCTTGGAGGCGAGCGCGTTTTTCGCCGTGCCGGCGCAGGACGGCCAAGAGGCGCTGGAGCTTCTGGTGCACCAAAAGGTGGACCTGGTGCTGCTGGACTTCGTGATGCCGCGGATGAACGGCTACCAGTTCTGCCGCGAGCTCCGCGCCAAAGAGGAGCTGAAGAACTTGCCGGTGGTCTTGATGAGCGCCAAGGGCGACAAGATCCGCGGGCAGTTCGTGCAGCAGACGGGCGCGATCGACGCGATCACCAAGCCGTTCGACGCGCGCGGCTTGGTCGCCGTCGTCGAGGGTGCGCTCAAGAAGCACGGCGAAGGGCGCGGCCGCCCCGTGCCGGACGCGGAGTCGATGCCGTTCGAGGAGAACGAGTCGGGCTCGATGGAGAGCCTGCGCCCGAGCCGCACGAGCTTCAGCGAAGACCCCGGGCTCCGTCGCGCCCAGGCGGCGGACGAGTTCGGCTCCGCGCTGTCGCGGCTGATCACACCGGAGCTGCTCAAGGCGCCGGAGCTCGCCGACATTGCGGACGCGGTCGGCGACGCGGTGAAGCGCGCCATCACGCCGGAGAGTATGGGAGCCATGGGCACGCTGCTCCGCGCGCTCAGCTTCGGAGACAAGACGCGCGAGGTGCTGGCGGGGGACATCTCCGTCGTATCGATCGCGGAAGTTCTCCAGCTGCTCGACCTGCAGCGCCAGTCCGGCGCGCTCAGCATGTTCACGAAGCACAGCGAGGTGACCCTTCACATCCAGAAGGGCCGCGTGGATTTCGCGAGCTCACGCGGGATGCGCGGCGAGTTCTTGCTGGGCCGGTACTTGGTCGAAATCGGCGCGGTCACTCGCGAAGAGCTGACTAACGTGCTCGACCACCGCTCCGGCAACAAGCGACTCTTGGGAGAGCTGCTCGTGCAGCTCGGCATGGTGACGGAAGATCAGGTCAAGCGAGCCCTATCGCGCCAAACTTCCGAGCTCCTGTACGAGGTCGTGCGTTGGTCCGCGGGGCGCTTCGCGTTCACGGTCCACGCAGAGAACCCCGCCGCCACCAAGGCCGCGCTCGGCATGGAAACGGGCGCGCTCGTCATGGAGGGCTTCCGGCGGGTGGACGAGTGGCGCTTGATCGAGGGAAGCTTCGACTTCGACGAGGTGCTCTACCAAGACACGGTCGCGATCGAGCGGCTGGGCGAAGAAGCGAACCTGACGCGCCAAGAGCGGCACGTGCTGGAGGCGATCGACGGCGAACGGACGATCCGCGAGATCGTGGACGCGATGAACATCAGCTCCTTCGAGCTCTGTAAGATTCTGTATCAGTTTCTGAATTCGCGTCTGGTGCGGCGCAAAGCCGCCGCGTAACGGCCGTCATGGTGACGCAAAGCCCGGCCCTACCGTTGAACCGCGCGGGGGTCGTGGTCCGATTGAACGGCGACTTACGTTTTCTGTCCGCGCACTCCGTGCGGCGCTTCGTGCCGCTGCCGGTGTTGTCGGACGTGGCCGGCACTGGGCTCACGATGGCGCTCGTCGAGGGGCAAGTGCTGGCCATCCTCGCGGTCGGGCCGCGCGGATTCGCGCTCACGGTCTGTGAAGTGGGCGGAGAGCTCGTGGGTTTGATCGGCGCGGACCCGGAGGCGGTCGGCTTCTTCGAGGCGGACGGCAGCGGAGTGTCATTTCATGGACAACGCGCGGCTGCGTTGGACGTTGCAGAGCTGGTGCGCGTGTCCGTAAGGCGCGGCGGCTCCGAGCAGGAGGCTGAAGCATGAGCGAGATCTCCGCAGAAGAGCGGCAACGGCTGGCAGAGAGCCTGGCGTTGGCGATGAAAGCTTCGGGTGAGGCCGAGCAAGCGAGCGGTCTCGCGGAGCTGCAGGCGGGCCGTCAGGCGAGGGAGATCGAGGGACTCTTGGAGGGCGGGGAGCGGCTGGCGCTGCGCGGCCGCGACTTGCGGGCCAGCGTGCAAGAGCTGCGCGACACCCTCGAGCGCGGCCGGCTCTCCACTCTCAACGCCGCCCTCGAAGGCGCGCGCCTCGGTGAGGTGGCGGGCAAGGCGTTGCTGTCCATGACCGAAGAGGTGCGGAGCGCGCTGGGGCGAAGCGCCGACGTGTTGGACGAGCACGCCGCGCGCGTCGCGGAGCTGGAACGCGAGCGGGAGCGGCTGGTGCTCGCGCTCGGGCCTTTGGCGGACGCGGCGCGCGCGGTCGCGAGCGAGGTGTCTCGCGCCGCGGACCGCGGCCGCGCGCAACGAGAGGCGCTCTCCGCGCTGACGCTCACGCTCCGCGAGGAGCTGAGCGTAGATCCAGAGCTCGGAGGGCTGCTCTCGCGCGCGTCGCGTGAAGCGCAAGACTTGCTCGAAACGCTTTCCGCGCTCGAAGCGCGCGGCGCGGGCGACGAAGCGCGCACGCTGCGCGACCGCATCGCCGCGTTCGTCAGGGGGCGCGCGGAAGAGCCGTGAGCCAGCGCAAGCTCGACCCGCTGCTCGCAGGCGAGATCGAGAAGCGCCTGCCCGTGCTGCGCGAAGACGGCGAGCTGACGGACATTCGCGCCGCGTTGCACTCGCTGAAGGGCTCACTGGCGATGGCCGGCTACCCGGATCTTTCGCTCGTGGTCGGACAGTTGGGGGCGCGTATCCGGGAAGGAGACAAGGCGGCGATCGCCGCGGTGCGGGACCTGCTGAAGGACGCGCTCGCGCGGATCGGCCGCGGTGAGCCCGCCGCGTCCACGCGCTTCCCGGAGCCGCCCCTCGGCCTCGCGCCTTCGCGCATCGAAGCCCGCTACCGCGCGGAGTATCACTTGACCATGCGCGATCGGCTCGGCGAGCTGGACGGCGTGCTCAGCTCGACCCAGAGCTCACAGAGCGGTCTCGACGCGGCGAAGCGAAGCGTGCACGCGATGAAAGGGGCCGCCGCTTCCGTCGGCGACGACGTCACCGCTTGGTACTGTCACGGGCTCGAGTCACGGCTGCGCAGCGTGGCTCAAGGCGAAGCAAGCGCCGCCGCCGCCATCGTGGAGCTCGCGCGGCACCGCGCCATCATCGCGCTCTTGCTCGAGGATCCGGGGCGCGGTATCGCGACGCTGCGCATGTTGTCGGGGGAAGCCGGGGCGGCGCAGAAGCCGGACCCTTCGCGACGCCCGCCCCGTCCCAAGAGTCAGCCCCCGAGCCGCCCGCCCGGCGAAAACACGGAGGACGGGGGACCGCTGCGCATTGCCGCCGTGGAGGTGGACAGGTTCTTCGAGCGCATCGAGCACGTGAGCATGGTGGGCCACGAGCTCACGCGCGGCGCGGAGATGGCGCGCCAAACTTCGATGCGGCTTCGCGCCGCGCAGGCTGCACTCCACGAGGCGCTGCGGATTTTGGAGCCCGCGCGCTTCGTCGGCAACGGCGGGCTGGCGCTGTCTCGTATCGAGTCCGCGACGGCCACGCTACGCGCCAACGCGACCAACGCGGAGCGCAGCGCGGCCGCGTTCCGGCGAAGCTCGGAGGTGGTGGAGCGACGTTCGCGCGAGATGCGGGCAGCGCTCTTGGAGCTGCGGCGTACGACCGTCGGCACGCTGTTCGAGCGCTTGAAGCGCGCAGTGGTGCGCTTCGCCGACGAGGAAGGCAAGCGCGTGCAGGTGGAGGTCGTCGGGGGGGAGCTGCCCATAGATAGGCGCGTCGCGGATCGGTTGTACGACGCGCTGATTCAGCTCGCCAAAAACGCGGTGAGTCACGGGCTGGAGTCGCCCGAGGCGCGTCGCGCGGCGGACAAGCCGGAGGTCGGCACGATTGAGCTCCGTGCGACGCGTCTCGGGGAGTGGCTACGCATCGTGGTCGAGGACGATGGGCGCGGCGTGGACACGGAGCGGCTCCGCCAATTGGCGGTGGAGCGCGGGATCATGAGCTTCGACCAGGCGGAGCGGAGCCAAGAAGGCGAGCTGCTCTTGATCTTGTTCTTGCCGGGGCTCACGACCAGCACGCGCGCGGACTTGCTCCGGGGCCGCGGCCTGGGCCTGGACTTGGCCGAGGACGCGGTGCGACGCTTGGGCGGGACCATCCACTTGCGTAGCGCCGAAAATAACGGGTTGGTCGCGACGCTAGAGGTGCCGAGCGACCAGAGCGTCGTCGACGTGCTGTGGCTTCGCGAAAACGGCGACGACTTCGCGCTACCCGTGGACTTCACGGGGAAGCTCGAGCTGGCGCCGTCCGGCTTTGCGGGGGTCCGGCTCGCGGCGTGTCTCGGCCGCTCGGCTCGCGAACGTGCGCCCGTGAGCGTCGAGCTGCGCGTCGAGGGCGCGCTCCCCGTGCGGGTCGGCGTCGAAAGCGCCTCCGCCGTGGAGTCGGTGGCCATTCGCTCCGTACCCTCGCTCGTCGCGCTTTCCGGCCCCTTCTCCGGTGCGGTGTTGCGCCCCGATGGCCAGCTCAAGCTGGCGCTGGATGTTCCACTCCTCGCTGCGCGCGCCTGGGCGATGACCCGATGAGCCTGGAGATATCCGGTGCAACGTCCGAGGACATGCCGCAGCTGGTTGCGATCGCGGCCGAGTGCGCGCTGGAGGTAGACTTCGTCGCGGAGCTTTCTCGCTCGTACGCGCGCTTGTTGGTGGCGCGCGAAGCGGGAACGCGGTGCGGTTTCTTGCTCGCTTGGCGCGCCGCGGACGAGCTGCACCTCACGGATCTCGGCGTGACCGCCCCGTACCGACGTCGCGGCATCGCGCGTGCGCTCGTCACGGAGCTATGCCGGGAGGACGCGCGCGTCGTGTTCCTGGAGGTGCGTGAGAGCAACATCGCCGCGCGAGCGCTCTACGGCGCGCTCGGCTTCACGGAGCTGGATCGCCGCGCGCGGTACTATTCGGATACGGGCGAGGACGCCGTGGTGATGCAGCGGCTCCTGCGCTAGCTTCGCTGACCGATGTCGCCGTTTCGGTTCGCGCTCGCGCTGCTCTTCTTGTTCGGCTGTGAGCTGCGCAAAGGGGAGGAGGTGTTGGCCGTAGCGAGCGCGAGCGAACCGAGCCCCAACGCGAGCGTGCTGCCGGCGCCGCTCGCGGCGGCTCCGACCAAGCAAAGTCCCAAAGACATCGCTCACCCCCCGCCGGATCCTTCGTCCGATGCGGGCGCACCCGAGCCTCCCCGCCCGCTCCGAGACGACGACGTCATGCCGCCGGAGGGCGAGCTGCGCGCCGCACCCGGCGTCTCGCTCGAAGGGCGGCTGCGGTGGTTGGACGCGTCGGCGCCACGCTCGCCCGAGGGTAACAACGAAGTGCTAGGTCGTGCGCGTGACAAGACCGCGTTCGATGTGCGCATCGACGCGTCGTCTCTTGGTCGGCTGCGGTTCGCGCTCGCCTCGCGCGCGTTCCCGTTCCCGGCCGGTACGGAGCTCCGAGCGCGGGACGATCGTTTCGGTCACGTGCTCGTGTGGCCGGGCGCGAGCGCGTACACACCGCTCGCGCCCGGTACGTTGCGGGCGGTCCTCTCCGAAGCGCGCGTGGACGTGAGCACGCTTTCGGAGCCGAGCGTGCTGCTCGGCGGTCCCGGCAGCCTCCTCGGACTTCCGACGCAGAAGGTGAAGCTCGAGACCAGCCTGGGCAAGTTGGAGCTGGAGCAAGCCGTCGTTCCCCTCGCGGGCTCGTCGGGGGCGCTGCTGTGCCGGCTGTTACTCGAGCTGCTGTCGGTTGGGCCGGAATCGGCAGCGTGCCGCGCCGATCAGATCCCGCTCCGGGCGGAATACGCGTGGCCCTCCGGCGCACGGTTCGAGCTCGAGATCACGAAGATCACCAAGCGTCCAGAGCTCCCTTCCGAGAGTCTCGCCACGCCTCCCCGCGCCGCGAGCTTGCGCCGGGGGGAGCTCCCCAGCGTCCCGTTCGTCGTGCTCGTGGAGGAGCGTGAGCTCGGCGAGCTTCACACCCGCGCCCTGCCGCCGCCCACCAAGCTGGATCCGACGGCTCCGAAGCTCGGGCTGGTATTTCAGAACCGCGGGGACGTGCCGCGGTACTTGCTGGTGGACGGCGTGCCGGTCGTCTGGCTCCGAGCTGACGCCGAGTGGCTGGTCGCGGGGTTGAAGCAGGGCCGCTACACGGTGCAAACGCGAGATTTCTTCGGCTCCGAATCGTCTCCGATGCGACTGCTAGAGCTGCCCGCGCGCTACCAAGTCGGCGACTAGTTCAAGTACCGGAGCTCGGCTTCGTAATCCTCGGGAGTGTACTCCATCTCCGAGTAGCCTTCTTCTTCCAGCCGCGCGCGTAACGCCTCTACCGTAATTTCGATGGCCTCGAGGCGTGTCGTCAGCAAAAAGAACTGGTCCTCCGGCACCTCCGGCACCGTGGCGAGCCGGGCCGCGATGTACCCGTGGTCCTCGGCGGCGAGCCGCAAGTTCGAGCGTGGTCCGCCGTGCTCGGCGCTGGCGAACAGTGCGTCGTACGCGACCCCGAACGGGTTGATGGCGACGAACGCGACGCTCGAGCACACCTGGTAATCGTGCAGGCTCGAAGAGGGCGTACGCCAGAAGCCGCGCATCTGGCGGCGCAGAACCTCGCCAAAGTAGGCGCCGGCTGCGTGCGCAGTCAGCTCGGCGATCTCTGGTTTCTCGGAGAGCTCCTCACGAACCTCACTCAGGTAGTGGTCGAGGAGGGGGAGGGTTTCGGGGGTGAAGTCCAGCTCCGTACCGAGCGAGCGCTTTACGTAGTCCAAGCAGGCGCGAACGAGCTCTCCGATGGGCTCCGGAGTAGGTTCCTGATGCATTTCGGGCGCAGCGTAGCAGCGAGAGCGTGGGCGCCCACGCCCGTCCCCTCCCGGCCTCACTTCTCGTGCGGCTCGAACCCGGTATGGCTACCGCCCGTCGGGCCGGGATTCCGCGGGTGGGCGACCAGCGGGGGGACGCCGAAACGCGAGACGGCGGCCGAACGAGCGCGAGCCCGACCTACGCGCTATGAGGGAGCGGGCGATACCAGCCAGCCGTTGGTCGCCACCGCTTTTCAGGCCGCCGGACACTGAACGGCCGACGCCCCGCCCGTCTCCGAGCGGTCGCCCAGGCCCCTTCGTGCTTTTCGAGGCCAGAGGACTGGTTAGCGTCACCCGGAAGCGTGTTACTCTCACGTTTCTCCCCTCGTCCTGTCACGACTCAATCAAGCATGCGACTCGGCATACTCAGCGACATTCATGCGAACTACGAAGCGCTGAGCGCTGTCGTCGAGGCGTTCAAAAGCGAAGACATCGATCGCTACTATTGCTTGGGAGATACGGTCGGTTACGGCGGCTCTCCCAACGAGTGTGCGGACGTCGTCAGGAACCTCGTCGAAGCGACCATCCTCGGCAACCACGACGCCGCCGTCGCGGGCCGCATGGACTACTCGTACTATTACGAGGCGGCGCGCCACGCGCTCGACCTCCACGCGCAGCTGCTCTCCGGCGAGAACATGGCGTGGCTCAAAGAGCTGCCCTACCAGATCAAGTTGCCGGAGCAGGCCGTCAACCTCTGCCACGGCTCGCCGGTGCGGCTCGAAGAGTTCGAGTACATCTTCGCGCCCGAGCAGGCGCGCGAGTGCTTGCCAATTTTTGACGAGCTCGCGCCGCTGACCCTCATCGGTCACTCGCACCTCTGCAAGGTGTTCGCTCTCACCAAGAACTCGGTGGAAGAGCTTCCGCCGATTGATTTCGAGCTGCAGCCGGATCGCAAGTACATCGTGAGCGTTGGCTCCGTCGGCCAACCGCGCGACTACGACAACCGCGCCAGCTACACCCTGTACGACTCGACGAAGAAGCGTTTCGAGTTCAAGCGCGTCGAATACGACATCGAGACCGCGGCCGACAAGGTGCTTCGCGCCAAGCTCGAGCGCAACTTCGCGCATCGCCTGTTCATCGGCGTCTAACTCCTGCCGGTCTTTGCGGGCTTGGCGAGCCGTAGCTCTCCTGCAGAAGCGGCTGGTGACTCGGGGCCGCGTCGTCACGCTTCGCGGTAGGGGTAGCCGAGCATGCTGCGCGTCGCGTTTGGTTCCTGGAGTTTCGCCTCGTTGCTTGGCGCGCTCGGCTGTAGCGCGGCGCCCGCCACGCTCGCGTCGCCCCCACGTGCGTCGCCGCCCGCCATCCTAACGAACGCGAGAGTCCCCGCGGCGCCGTCGCGCGCGGTCGCGAGCGCAGCGGCTACGACCGGCCCGCCCGCACCGGAGCCGCCGGAGCCACCCCGGCTCGAGGCCGCGCGGGGCCCGATGCACACCTCCGTAACCGCGCTCACTCCCGCGGCGACGGAAGCCGTCTTCGGCTGCGCGCACGCTACTGACGAGCGACTGAGCCCTCCGTTGCACCTGCTCGAAGTGACCGAGCCGGTGCGCTTCTGGGCGTCGACGGGACCCAAGTTTCCCGCGTCGCTGGTCACGCAGCGCGCCCTCGTCAGTTTGACGACGTCGGAGCAAGAGCCGAAGACTTTGGCGTGCGGCGAGACCATATCCGTCGACCTCGAGCCAGGGCGCTACTGGGTTCGCGGCCAGACGCGCACTACTCTCAAGGGTGATGGCGACGCGCCCGTCGGCTTCGCCTACCGGCTGAGCGAGCCGGGGGACAGCCGCTGCCCGGCTGCGCTCGCCACGCGCGGCATCCACGACTGGAACGGGGAGTTCCCGGTCGAAGTGTCGGCCGAGCGCGTCAACGCGGATCCCGTGATCGACGTGCGCGTCGACTACCAGCTCGCCTACACGAGCGCGGCCACACGCTTATTGGTGTCGGAGCCGTACCCAGCGTGCCTTCGCGTCGTAGCCGATGGAGGCGTGGCGCGCGCGCGGCCTGGCTGGTCTCATGGCTATCGCAAATACCGCTGGGCATTTCGCCCTCTTCACCCGGTCGAAGGCTGGGGAGGGCGCGTGATCACCGAGTACGACGCGCCCTACTCGCCCATCGACGCGAGCTATCAAGGGTTGCGCTTTCTGGGGTGCCACGAAGCGTTCCCCGACGACTCGCCGTCGAGCGACCGAGAGCGCGAGCGTCTCTGTAATCGCTGGCTGCGCGCTACCGACCGCATGACGTGGCCGCACGCGCTCGTCCTGCGTTGGCTCGACGCCCCGCCCGGCGAGCGCGGTCGCGTGCCACACACCGCCGCGCTCGCTTCACCGGCGACGAGCGCCTTGTTGCGCACGCTCGACGACGAGGGGGCGCGCGCGGAGCTAACGGGCGCCACTGCCTGCGCGCCCCGGCCAGGCGCCGCTGACTTCGCCTTTCACCTCACGCTGCACGGGGTCCACGGCGACCCCGCGCGCGAAGCGTTCGTGCTGGTGTCGCGGCGCTCGGGCACCGTCGATGAAGTGGCCGGTGTTTTCGAGCAGTCGCCCTGCGCGCCCGAAGACGTCCCGGGCGAGCTCGAGGCGTTCGTGGAGCGGTGGCGCGACCAGCCTTGGACCGCAGCGCGGCTGGCGAGCGGGGGCTCCGCGGGGATCGCCACCGCCCACGGCCGCTTGCAACGCGCGCACCGCGACGAGCGGCTGGAAGGCGCAGACCTATCCCGCTGCGCCACCTCGCTCACCTCGCCCGCCGCGGCGTCTTGGCTGTACAGCGCGCGGCTCGTGCCACCGCCTCCGCGGTCGGACCTGGGCTCGCCTTTGCCGAGCTACTTCGTCTGGAAGCGGCGCGGCTCGACCTTCGTCGTCACCGAGGCCACGGACGTGAAGCCTTCGCACTGCGAGTGACGAGCCGCCCCCGCCGCGAGCCGCGGCTCCGTCGCCTAGGCTGACCCTACTGGGTGATGGTCCAGCTGGAGCTGCCGTCCACTCCGTCCGAGATGGCGACGCCGAGCGCCAGCAACTCGTCGCGGATCGCGTCCCCGCGCGCAAAGTCCTTGGATTTGCGAGCCTCCACGCGCTCCGATAGCTTTTGCTCGATGCTCTTCGCCGAGAGCTGGCGCAGCGTGAGACGACGCTCCTTGACGCGAGCCGCGTACTCGCGGGGCGAGACGTTGAGCAAGCCGAGCTGCTGCGTGAGCGCGCTCAGCGCGTCCGCCACGGAGCGGCCGAGGGCGCCCGCAGCGCCGACGAAGCTCGCATCCTTCTTACGCTTCTGCGCGAGCATCACCGTCTCGTTGCCGATGCGCATCATCTCCCCGAGGGAGGCGAGCGCGATGGGGGTGTTCAAGTCGTCGTCCAACGCGGCGTCGCCTTGTTTGGCCGCCGCTTCGAGCTCCGTTTTGAGCTTTTGTAGCTCAGGCGGCATCTTCGCGGGCGCGGCGGGACCCGCCGCCGTGAGCTCGGTCAGGCGCTCCACCGTCGCGAACAAGTAGTCGACACGCCGCTCGGCTTCGTCCACCCCCGGGAAGACCACGCGGCCGTTCGGCAGCTGCTCCGTGTCGAACTGAATTGGCCCGCGGTAGTGCGCAGCGAGCAAGAACCAACGGAACCCCTCGGCGTCGTTCCGGGCGAGGACGTCGCGCACGGTGACGAAGTTGCCGAGCGACTTGCTCATCTTCTCTTTGTCGACGTTGACGAAGCCGTTGTGCATCCAGCAGCGCACGTAGTCGCCCTGCCCGGGTGACGCGGCCTCGCTCTGGGCGATCTCGTTTTCGTGGTGGGGGAAGATGAGGTCCATCCCGCCGCCGTGGACGTCGAACCCGTGGCGCAGGAACTTCTCCGCCATGGCCGAGCACTCGATGTGCCAGCCGGGGCGGCCGCGACCCCAGGGCGAGTCCCACGCCCACTCCTCCGGTCCGGCCCCTTTCCACAGCGCGAAATCGAGGGGGTCTCGCTTGTGCTCGTCGCGCTCCACACGGGCGCCGGCTTGCAGATCGTCGATTTTACGCCGCGAAAGCTTGCCGTACCCGGGAAAGCTTCGGACCGCGAAGTACACGTCCTGCTTGCCGTTACCCATGTCGAGCACGTACGCGCTCTCATTGCCCACGAGCTTCTGAATCAGCTCGATGATTTCCGGCACGCTCTCGCTCACGCGCGGCTCGTGCGTTGGCGGCAAGCAACCGCAGGTCTTCATTTCCTCTTGGTAGACGGCGGCCATGCGCTGGGAAAGCGCGAGCGGGCTCTCCCCGTTCTTCTTCGACCTCTCCAAGATCTTGTCGTCCACGTCCGTGATGTTACGGACGAAGGTGACCTTCACTCCCTGATGCGTCAGACGCCGCACGAGCAGGTCCGGCGCCAAGGCTGCGCGCGCGTGGCCCGCGTGCGGCGCGTCGTAAACGGTCGGGCCACAGCAGTAGATCGTCGCCTCGCCCGGCTCGCGCAGTGAGAGCGGCTCGATGTTGCGGGTGAGCGTGTTGTAGATACGGAGCCCCGAAGCCATGGAAGGCCGCAAGGGGGCCATCTCCACGGCCCCGGGTCAAGCCGAGTCAGCTCGAGCGATCGCGCCAATTCTCGTAACGGCTGCGTGACACCGGCCGCGAGCGGCGAGCCGGTGGGCGCCAACCGGCCCACTCGAACGTCTCGCGCTGCGGGCGCTTCTTCACGAGCGGACGAATGAGCAGGAGGCCGCCCAGGAAGCCGCCGATGTGCGCGAAGAGCGCGACCCCGCCGACGTTCTCGATCCCGAGCGAGGCTACCGCCGGCATCAAGTTGCTGACCAAGAACCAGTAGCCAATGACGAGCCACGCCGGCGCGGAGAAGAACAACCCCCAAAACAGCCAAAGAAGCGGGATCGTGTTCAGCATCAAAATCGGCGCGCGTGGATACAGCACCATGTACGCGCCGAGCACGCCGGAAATAGCTCCCGACGCGCCGACCATGGCGATAGGGCTGTTCAACCCACCCGTGAGCATTTGCGCGGCTGCGGCGACGACGCCACACAACGCGTAGAAGAGTACGTAACGGGCGTGGCCGATCGAGTCCTCTACGTTGTCCCCGAAGATGTAGAGGAAGAGCATGTTGCCGCCGAGGTGCTCCAGCCCCCCGTGCATGAACATGCTCGTGAAGATCGTGAAGGCTTCACCTAGCGGATCTGCCACGAGGCGCGTCGCCACGAGCCCGTACCCGGCGATGATGGCGCTCGACCCTTCGCGCTGAATGAGCAGCCATTCCCAGACGAACGCCGCGATGTTGGCCGCGATCAAGAGGTAGTTCACGAACGGCACCGTTCGCGTCGGGTTCTCGTCTCTGATCGGGATCATCCGGCCACGCCTCTTATACCTTTCGTGCTAGCTTCCGCCCACCTTATGCGCGCGGCTGGTTTTGGGCTTGCGATGGCGATTTGGGCGGCGGCCTGCGGGGGCCCCCGTTACAACGGGACCGTGTATGACGACGGCGTGCTGCGGTTCCGCACCGGCCCCGTGCCGCCAGCATGGCGCTCCATCGACGCGGACGGCACTTTGCTGGCGTTTCACGACGACCGAGCCCCGGCGACGGTAGCCGTCAACGGTCGCTGCGGCATGGACGGGGACGACGTGCCGCTGCCATCCCTCACGCAGCACCTGTTCTTGCAGTTCACGGACCGTGAGCAGCGGTCTCAAGAAGAGGTGAGCTTGGACGGCCGCGCCGCGCTCCGCACCGAGCTCGTGGGCAAGCTGGACGGCGTGCCGAAGCACTTCTTGGTCTACGTGCTCAAAAAGGACGGCTGTGTTTACGACTTCTGGCGCATCGCCGACACGAGCGGCGGGGACGCCGCGCCGTTCGAGGCTTTCGTCAAAGGCTTCGCGACGGAGAGCTGAACGATGACGACGCGCGCCCAGAGCGATTCGCTGCCGCCGCCCAGTCAGGGGGAGCGGCGTAGCTTGATGCCGCCTCCGCCGCCTACGTTCTGGGAGCGGCAGGCAGGCAAGCTCATGGCTCTGGTGGAAGGGATGGGCGCGGTAACGAGCATGCTGCTCGGCGCGATCCGTGCCGGCTTCCGTCGGCCGTTCGAGGGCAAGGCCATTTTGCAGCAGGTGGAGGCGCTCGGCGTCGCCTCTATGGGCATCGTCACGGTGACGAGCGTCTTCATCGGCATGGTGATGGCGGTGCAGTTCGCGTTCGGCCTGCGCAAATTCGGCGGCATGGAATACACGGGGCGCGTCGTCGCGCTGAGCTTCATGCGGGAGCTTGCGCCGTCTCTCACCGCCGTCATCGTCGGCGGCCGCATCGGCTCGGGCATGGCCGCGGAGGTCGGCTCCATGTCCGTCACGGAGCAAATCGACGCCATCCGCGCCCTCGGCGCAGATCCGCTGAAGAAGCTGGTCTGGCCGCGCTTGATCGCCTCCACGATGGTCATGCCCGTGCTCGCCGCGTTCGCGCTCGTGCTCGGCTTCGGCGGGGCGATGCTCATCACGGACATCGAGTTCAACATCCCGGCGATGTTCTTCTTCAACAGCGCGCTCAGCGTCGTCACGATGGCGGACTTCGCGAGCGGCATGATGAAGACGCCCGTGTTCGGCGCGATCATCGCGCTCGTCGGCTGTCATTTCGGAATGACCACGCGCGGCGGCACTGCCGGCGTCGGCAACAGCACGACGCGCACGGTCGTGGTGGTATCGATCACTATCTTGATTGCCGACTTCTTCTTGACCAAACTGGCAATCATCTTCTGGCCTTCGCACTGAAGCGCCTCGCCGAAAACTTGCCGTGCGCGGGCGAACCGCGAATTTCCAGCGCATTTATGAGCATCACGAAAGCCGTGGTTGCGCGCTGACACGTGCCCGACGTTTTGCAAGTCGCTCCCGGCGCCGAGCAATCGAATTGTCGGACCCCTACTTCTTCCGGTGATTGTTTAATTCAATTGTGAGGCTCTGCTCGCCTTGACCGACCAAAGATCGGCTCGTAAGCTCCAGACGCTTGACGCTCAGTGAAGTAGCGGCGGCGATAGGGTTCATGGGATCTTGCTCCGAGGTCGAGTGATGGAAGAACAGACGGAGTCGCTGCGCGTTTTCACTATTTCCGAGGTAAACGCGCTCATTCCTGCGCTTTCGTCCTTGGTTCGCCAGCAGCTGCGAGAGCAGAGCGAGATCGAGCACGGCCTGGCGGAGCTCATGCGCCTCACCGGCGAGCCTCCTCGTTCTCTCGAGCGCACGAGCGCGGACTCAGCAGAAGTCGTTAGGTTGAAGAACGACCTGCGTAGTCGTATTTCTCGATACGAAACCGGCTGGCAACGTGTGCAAACATGGGGCGGGGTCATCAAGGACCCACAGACCGGTTTGGTGGACTTTTACGGGCGTGTAGATGGCAGGCTGGTGTGGCTCTGTTGGCGATACGGTGAAGACACGCTCGGCTACTATCACGACCTGAAGGCCGGCTATTCCGGGCGCCGCCCGCTCAGCGCCGACGTTCGGCGCAAGCTCGTCAATTGAGGACACAGCCGTGGCGGTAGACCGACCCCGCGCCGAGCGCGCGGTGCGAGAATTCCTCCTCTCGTTCGGGCACGACCCCGAGCAAGATCCGGACCTCGTGGGTACGCCTGCGCGTGTCGTGGAGGCGTACGAAGCAGACTTACTGAACGGCTACGCGGTGGACGTGCCGGCGCTGCTCGGTGAAGGGCAAGCGGTCGCGGAATCGCAGACCAGCGGCTTCGTTGCGCTCTCGGGCATTCACGTGAGCACGATTTGTCCGCACCACTTACTGCTGTCGAACGGCGTGGCGACGGTCGCGTATCGGCCGGGCCTACGGTTGTTCGGGCTGGGCACGCTGGCCGCGCTCGTCAACGCGTACGCGCGGCGTCTCAGCCTGCAAGAGGCGATAGGCGAGAGCGTCGTGCAGGCGCTCTGCGAGCACGGCGGAGCGCGGGCCGCTTACTGCGAGGTGCGGCTCACGCACGGCTGCTTGGTGGCGCGCGGCTCACGGGAGACGGGGACCGAGCTCGTCACCACCGCGCGTCGCGGCCAGGTGGACGTAGCGGAGCTAGCCTTGGCGCTCGGTCGCCGCGGCGGGGCAACGCCGTGAAGGTCGCGCTCGTTACGGGCGCGGGGCGCGGCGTGGGCCGCGCGGTGGCGGTGGCGCTGGCGGAGCGCGGCTTTCGTATGGCGCTCCTCGGTCGCCCGTCGCCGCAGCACGCGGAGGGCGCCGCGCTCGTCGCGGCCGCCGGCAACCACACCCCCTTCGAAGTCTTCGCAGACTTTCAGGACGCGCCGGCGCTGGAGCGCGCGGCGGCGCAGGTCGTGGCGGAGCTGGGCGCGCCAAGCGTGGTCGTTCACAACGCGGGCCTCGTCGTGCGCGCGCGTATTGAAGACACTTCGGTGAGCGCCTGGGACGAGCAGCTGGACGTCAACCTGCGCGCCCCATTCGTGCTGACGCGCGCGCTCTTGCCCAGCATGCGCGCCGCCGGTTCCGGGCGCTTCGTGTTCATTGGTAGCATCAGTGGCACGCTGGGCTCGCCGGGCGCGGCCGCTTACTCCGCCTCCAAATGGGGCCTAACCGGCTTTTGCAAAAGTCTGGCCGAGGAGCTCAAAGACTCGGGGCTCATGGCGTGCGCGGTCCTCCCCGGCTCCATCGACACGGATATGCTCAAGGGCTCGCCGTACCCCGCGCGCATGAGCGCGGGGGACGTCGCGAAGACGGTCGAGTTCTTGGCGGTGGACGCGCCGCCCGCGCACAACGGCGCGGTCGTAGAGATGTTCGGGGTTTGATTCAGAGCGGGATGTTGCCGTGCTTCTTCGGCGGGTTCTGATCGCGCTTGTTCTCGAGCAGCGACAAGTAGGCGGCTAAGCGCGGGCGCAGCGTGCGCGGCACGATCACCTCGTCGATGAAGCCGAGGCTGGCGGCTTCGTACGGGCTCATGAAGCGCGCGCGGTAGTCGGCGATGAAGTCCGCGCGCGTCTGCTCCGGATTCTCCGAGGCTTCGATACGCGCGCGGTGCACGATGTTGACGGCGCCCTCCGCCCCCATCACCGCGACCTCGGCGGTCGGGAACGCGAGGTTGACGTCGGCGCGGATGTGCTTGCTGCTCATGACGTCGTAGGCGCCGCCGTAGGCCTTGCGCGTGATGACGGTGAGCTTGGGCACGGTGGCCTCGCAGTACGCGTACAGCAGCTTGGCGCCGTGGCGGATGATGCCGCCTAGCTCCTGGGCGACGCCCGGCAGAAAGCCGGGGACGTCCACGAAGGTGACGAGCGGGATGTTGAAACAGTCGCAAAAGCGCACGAAGCGCGCGCCCTTGACGCTCGCGTCGATGTCCAGCACGCCCGCCAGCACCGACGGCTGATTGGCGACGATTCCCACCGTGCGGCCGTCGACCCGCGCGAAGCCGGTGAGCAAGTTCTCCGCGAAACGCGGCGACAGCTCGAAGAAGTAGCCGTCGTCGACCACGAGGCGCAGCACGTCGCGCATGTCGTACGGCTTGTTACTCTTGGTGGGGATCAGGGTGTCCAGCGCGGGCGACTCGCGCGAGGGCGGATCCGAGCTGGGCACGCGCGGCGCGTCCTGCCCGTTGTTGGACGGGAGGAAGGACAGCAGCTCGCGCAGCAGGGCCAGGCATTGCTCGTCGCTCGGCGCCGTGAGGTGACAGACGCCGCTCTTCTCCGCGTGCGTGGCGGCGCCGCCGAGCGCTTCCTTGGTGACCTGCTCGTGGGTCACCGCCTTCACGACGTCGGGCCCGGTGATGAACATGTAGCTCGTCCCCTCCACCATGAGCACGAAGTCCGTGATGGCGGGCGAGTACACCGCGCCGCCCGCGCATGGCCCCATGATGCAGCTGATTTGCGGCACGACCCCGCTCGCGAGGGTGTTCCGCAAGAAGATGTCGGCGTAGCCGCCGAGCGCCGCCACACCTTCTTGAATGCGGGCTCCGCCGGAGTCGTTCAGCCCGAGCAACGGCGCGCCGATCTTCAGCGCGAGATCCATGAGCTTGACGATCTTGCTCGCGTGGGCCGCGCCGAGCGCGCCGCCGAACACGGTGAAGTCCTGAGCGAACACGCACACGGCGCGGCCGTCCACGCGGCCGTGCCCGGTGATGACGCCGTCGCCTAGCGCGGCCTGCTCCGCCGACAACGCTTGCGATTGATGCGTGGCGAAGCGATCCGTCTCGATGAAGCTGCCCGGATCCAACAGGACGTCGATGCGCTCGCGCGCGGTCAGCTTGCCGGCGCGGTGTTGCTTCTCGACGCGGACGGCGCCGCCTCCTGCAAAGGCGCGTTGGTTGCGTGCCTCGAGCTCCGCGGCGAGCTCGCGGTGACGATCCGACATGGGCCGAGACTAGACGCCGTCGCCCGACGCCGCCAGCAGGACAAAATGGAGGGCCCGCCACACCCGCTTTTCTTTACCGTTGCTCCCTTCCGGGCCTGGCGGGGTTCAAGCTGCGCTGTCGGCGGACCCACGAGTCGTGCGAGACGACGCGCGGTTCATAGCAGGCGAAACCGAAGCTGTAAACCTGAGGACGAGCAGATCGCGCTGCCCGCCGGCCGGGGCGGATTTGCGCGCAAAAAACCGGCTAGTCCTCTTCCAGGCGCTTACCCATGCTCACGGCCTCGTCCTCCTTGAAGCCGAGCGCGGCGTAGAAGGCTTGTACGGCCGTGTTCTCGCGCCGGATCTGGAGATTGATCTTGGGGCACCCGAACACCTTCAAGCGCCGCTCGGCGTCGCGCATGAGCGCAGTACCGATACCGCGGCGGCGCTGGCCGATGTCTACCGCCAGGTAGTTCACCCAGCCGCGGTGCCCATCGTAGCCCGCCATCACCGTGCCGACGAGCACGCCGTCAAGCTCCGCGACGAGGAACAGCTCCCGCTGCACCTTGAGCTTGCGTGCGATGTCCTTCTTCGGGTCGTTCCAAGGGCGAATCAGCCCCGCGAACATCCAAAGCTCGATGACTCGAGCTTCGTCCTCTTCCTTGAAGGCCCGCACCAGCACCGACGGCATGGCGTCAGTGTAGCCCGGGCGCCTCTTGCCCGGTGGCGGAGACGTACTCGGTGTAGCCGCCGCCGTAGAGCTTGGGACCGGCGGGGCCCAGCTCGAGCACTCGGTTCGAAAGCGCGCTCAAGAACCGACGATCGTGCGACACGAACAGCAGCGTCCCCTCGAAGTCCGCGAGGGCTTTCACGAGCATCTCCTTCGTGTCCAAGTCCAAATGGTTGGTCGGCTCGTCTAGAACCAAGAAGTTCGGTGGATCGAACAGCATCCGCGCCAGCACGACCCGCGCCTTTTCTCCGCCGGAGAGGATGCGCGTTCGCTTGTCCACGTCGTCACCGGAGAAGCCGAAGGCGCCGAGGAGCGCCTTCAGCGAGCCGAGAGAGGCTTTGGGGTAGGCGGCCTCCAGCGTCTCGAGAACGGTTTGGTCTGGGTTCAGGATCTCCATGGCGTGTTGAGCGAAGTAACCCATCTTCACGCTGCCACCGAGCGACACGTGCCCCGTATCGGCACGCGACTCGCCAGCGATCAGGCGCAGTAACGTGGACTTGCCGGCGCCGTTCACGCCCATCACGCACCAGCGCTCCCGGCGGCGGACCAAGAAGTCGAACCGGTCATAGATGACGTGCTGGCCGTACGCCTTGTTCACGCCGTTCAGCTTGGCGACGTCGTCACCGGAGCGTGGTGGAGTCGGAAAGTCGAACTCCACCACGCGGCGGCGACGGGGCGGCTCCACTTTCTCGATCTTTTCGAGCTTCTTTACCCGCGACTGCACCTGCGCGGCGTGGCTGGCGCGCGCCTTGAACTTGGCGATGAACGCTTCCTCTTTGGCGAGCATCGCTTGTTGGCGCTCGAACTGCGCTTGCTGCTGCGCCGCGAGGAGCTGGCGCTGCTCCGCGTAGAACTCGAAATTGCCGGCGAAGCTCGTCAGCTCGCCGCCATCGATCTCCAGAATCTTCGTCACGAGGCGGTTCATGAACTCGCGATCGTGCGACGTCATCACGAGCGCGCCCTCGAAGTCGCGCAGGAATTTCTCGAGCCAAATGATGGACTCCAAGTCCAAGTGGTTGGTCGGCTCGTCCAGCAAGAGTAAGTCGGGAGCCATGAGCAGGATGCGGGCGAGCGCCACGCGCATCTTCCACCCCCCGGAGAGCTTGCCCACGTCGTCTTCCATCACTTCTTGGCGGAATCCGAGGCCGGCCAGCACCTCACGAGCGCGCGCCTCGAGCCCGTAGCCGCCCAGCTCGTCGAAGCGAGCCTGCACCTCGCCGAAGCGCTCGACCGTCTTGTCCAGCTCGTCCGCGAACGCTGGGTCGGCCATCTTGTGCTCGAGCTCATGTAGTTCTCGCGCTACGTCCGACACCTCGCCAGCGCCGGCCATCGTTTCGGCCAACACCGTGCGTCCGTTCATGTCACCGACGTCCTGGCTGAAGTAGCCGACGCGGATTCCACGATCGACGACCACTTGGCCACCATCCGGCTGCTCTTCACCTACCAGCAGACGGAAGAGCGTCGTCTTACCAGAGCCGTTGGGGCCGACCAGCCCGACCTTCTCGCCGCGGTTCACGCTCGCGGACGCATCCATGAACAGAATCTGGCGACCGTGGTTCTTGCTGACCGAATCGAAGCGAATCACGGCGCGAAAGATGTCGGCTCGCGCCACGCTTCGCAAGCCGGGCCGCAACTGCGGCGAAATCGCCGTGATTTCGCGGCGGAAGGGCGCTTGCGGCCTCGATCCGGGACAGTGCGCCCCGACATGGGGTCCTCTTGTGGGGCGGCTGGTGACCGCCGCGGCGGTGTGCGTGAGGCGGAAACCTTGCCGAAGCCTGACGGCTGCACGGCCAGAGAGATGTTCGCAGCGGCCGCGCGGCGTGCACTTTACTGAGCCTGCTGGTACTGCCTGCCGACACTAATGAATTTGGCAGCCGCACCAGACGCCGCCTCGGGTTCCACCCCAGACGAAGATCGCATGCCGGACGGCGCTTTTACTGTCGATGAAGTCGGAACCGGTAACCGCGTGTCGTTGACACCCTTCGACCTCGCCTTCCTAGACGGTCCTCCCAAGTACGACACCGACGAAGAAGAATGGTCTCTGCGACCTGAGGAAGCTGCGGCTCCGGTGTGGGTGCCGTCTGAAGAGCGACGGGCGGCGGCGCGGCGTCTCTTCTTCCTGATCGGTGGCAGCGCGGTGTTGGTGCTCGTGCTGGCGTTGGTGCGGTTGTCGTGGCGCGCGGCCTTTGGCTGAAGCGCTACGTGCGTGGGGCGCGGTAGCGTTCGCTGAAGAGCTAAGGCGAGTTGGGTGCGCGAGGTGACGGCGCTGATTACCGGCGCACTTGAAGCGAATCACCCTCGAAGGTGATGCCGAGGGGCTCGATGATGACACGTTGCGGGCCTGCCTGTACCTCGCCGGCGTGGAGCAGGTCGAACCCGGACTTCTTGCCGACAGCGACGGCCGCTGAAGCCGCTGAGGCGGGGAGGTAGAGCGCGAAGCCGGCGCCCATATTGAGTGTGCCGTAGGCCTCCAGCGTCGAAAGCTCGGCGCGCTCTTGCAAGAACGTCAGCACGGGCGGTACCTGTGGAACTTTGCGCAAAACGTAGGTCAGCTCCCGCGAGGCGCGCATGAACTTGCGCCAACCGTGGCCGGTGATGTGAGCCGCGTAGTGAAGCGGCACCCCGGCGACCTGGAGGTCCTCCACCAGAGGGGCGTACTGCGGAGTCGGGTCGAGGAGAGCCTCGCCGTAGGTACGACCGTCGCTGATCTTGGTTTGATAGCCGGCGGGGAGCTCGGCCGCGATTTTGCGCGCCAAGCTCAAGCCGTTGGCGTGAATGCCGGAGGCGGGCGCAATGAGGATTTGGTCGCCGACCTCGAGTCGCTCACCGTGCAGCGTGTTCGAGCTGGGCGTGATCACGCCCACGGCGGAGCCGCCGAGGACGACGCGCCCAGCTTCGATGAGCGAGGGCAAGACTTGCGTCTCGCCGCCACCCCAGGAAACGCGGCACTCTTCGCACGCCGCCGCCCAACCTCGAGTGAGGTCGCCCGCGCGCTCGGCGTCTTGGAACCAGGCTCCGTCGCCGGCTCCCCAGTAGGCGGTGAGCGCGGCCGGGCGAGCCCCGACGCTGCACAGGTCGTTCAAAATCGTGGCCACGGTGTCGCGGGCGATCGCGTCGTAGTGGCTGCGGCCGGTGTAAGCGCGCACGGCATCCGCGACCAGGTTCTTGGTGCCGAGAGCCTCGGTGACGAACGCGATCGATACGTCTCCCATTTTGAGGACGTACGCCGACTCACCACGGCTGGAGGCGATCTCCTCGAGGCCGAGGCGACCCAGGTGCTGCGCGGTCTTGGCGGCGAGCTCCTGAGCCAGGAGCTTACTGGGATCGATCTTGGAGTAGTCGACGCCAGCTTCGGCGTACTTGCGGTCGCTCATGGGGGCGCGCGGACGCTAACACGAGGCCGCCGCTCACGCCGCCGGCAGCCGCCGACGGTCCTGATGAGCGAAAATGCCAATATTTCTCGGCGAAACCGAGCGGTCGAACAGCGTCGCGACCCGAACCGACAGGCCGCTGCCTTCCAAAAGCGCGCCCCGGTCCAGCGAGACCAACACCTCCACGAGGCGGCTCAGCATGCTGCGCGGCAGCGAGAGGCGGCGGATGATCGCGTAGTCTCGCGCGGCGAGCGCTTCGTGGTGGGCAAGCTCCGCGTCGGTCGGGGGCGCGAGCTGTCGTAACGAAAGCGCCCGCACCGCTACGACCGCGAGCCCGGCGTTGGCTTGGCGGCGGTTGATGCCGCTCATCTCCGCGCCCGGCTCGAGCTCCACGCCTCGCGCGCGCAGGAGTTGGCCGAGCGCGTAGCGCGTCTGGCGAGCGCCGATTGTCACTTCGATGCTCGCTTCGACGCCGCGCGGCTGCGACGTGAGGTTGGCTAAGCCAAGGTGCTCGCGGCGCAGCTCGATACCGCCTGCGAGTGGGCTTCGCACGTCGGTGGCGATCTTTTGCAAGCAGCACGAAACGAGCGCCAATCCGCACCTCGCGCGGGCGGCGGCGCGGGCCAGGTGGTCGCCGAGCGCGCCGCAAGCGTGGAGACCGATAGCCAAGTCGGCGGGCGTCAAGCTGAGCTCGTCCAACGCGTCGACGGCGACGAACGAGGCTAGCCGTACTTGGCTGCGCTGCTTCGCCGACGCGACGCGTTCGGCACTCTGCTCGAGCCCCACTGCCTCGCGCTGAAACAGCTCCGCGGAGAGGCGCGTGAAGTGCCCGCTCCCCGCGCCCACGTCGACGATACGCTCGGCTACCTCCGCCATGGGGCCGACCGCGGCCAGAAGCCGGGATAGCTGAGCGCGCTTGCGGAGCCGCACGTTGCGCAGCGCTTCGTCGTCGAGCGGAGTCGTGCCGGTGACGCCGGGCAGCGAGGTGACGCGGGCGACGTCTCGCGCCAGGCTTTGCAAGGACTCCGGGGCGCGCTCGGGCATGGCCGTAGCCAGGCCGTGCGCTTCCGCTTCGCGCACCTCCTGGTCGGTCAGGGTGAGCAGGAACGGCGACCAGCCGCGCGCTTCGCACCACGCCGGCGTTCGGGCGCCGTCGACGCGCTCGGCTAAGACGTCGCACACGGGTAGCGCCACATCGCGCACGCGGGCGAGATGCTCGGCGACGGACATCTTCAGGAGTAAAATGCCATCGGCGTCGGCAGGAAGAGCAGCACGAACAGCACGAGGCACAGCACCGCGACGAGCTGCCGACCGGTGCCGAGCTTCTCCGGCTCGAAGGGAGGATGCTCTTCGCCCGAGAAGCGCGCCATCAGCCCCGTGATGCCGTACCAAATGAGCCAATTGACGGACGTGGCGACCGCATCCCCGACGGTTTGGCTCGACTTTCCGAGGAGCGCCGGGACCACGAAGACGATGACGTTGTAGGCGAACACCACCAGGAGCCCTCGGCGCAACCAG
Source organism: Polyangiaceae bacterium (assembly GCA_029266615.1). Taxonomy (GTDB): domain Bacteria; phylum Myxococcota_A; class Polyangia; order Polyangiales; family Polyangiaceae; genus PMG-095. The sequence continues at coordinate 11,199 of JAQSWN010000066.1, read as the reverse complement.
CGAGCGAAGCGGTGCTGCTGCTCGCCGAAGAGCGCGTAGGCGATGTGCCCGCCGTCCAGCTGACCCCACGGCAGCAGGTTGAGCATGGTCAGCATGAGGCCGCCCCAACCGGCGAGCGCCATGGGGTGGAGCTGCACGTCCTGGTCGGGCCCAATCGGCCCGAACACCACGCGCTTCATCAACCAGTAGAGAATGCTCTGCCCCTCCTGCATGAAGCCGGAGGTGGAGCGCGGCGTGACCTCCGACAGCGTGAGACCGAAATAGAGCACCGGGATCGCCACGACCATGCCTGCGAGCGGACCCGCGGCGCCGATGTCCAGCAGCGCTTTGCGCGAGCGGATACGGTCGTTCATCGTGATGACGGCGCCGAGCGTACCGAACAGACCGAGGAACGGCAGCGGAAGGAAGTAGGGGGGCGACGCCGGCACGCGATGGAGCCGAGCCGCGATGTAGTGTCCGAGCTCGTGCACGAGCAAGATACCGAGCAGCGAGACGGCTTGGTACGCCGAGTACCCGATGAACGAGTGCCCCGGCGGGCGGCCGTTCAGGTTCATCGCCGTGACCTGCATGCTGACGAGCGTTAGCCCGAAAAGCAGGAAATGCAGCCAAATCTTCGGCTTGCGCGGCTCCGGAGGGGCGAAGCTCTCGCGGGGAGGCTCAGGTTGGTAGCGTGGCGGTGCGCCGAGTGGGGAGGGGAAGCCGACGACCGGATCATTGGCCATGCGCGAGCGTCTCCCGGAGGCGCAACGCCAGGCGATCGAGCTGGGGCGCCAAGTCTGCGTCGAGCACGCCCACGTCCGTCTCGATCCTCAGGCTGCCGCGGGCGCGCGCTGCGTCCGCCGTGACGCGCACGGTTTCTACCTCGACCCCGAGGGAGGGGAGTGAGTTCGAGAGCAACTTTGCGTCTTCCGGATGCGCCACCACATTCAAGCGCCGGGCGCCGCGCGCTTCCGACAACGCTTGCCGCGCGAGCGCGACGACTTGCTCGGGAGCGACGGCGAGCGTTGCGCCGAGCAGCCGTTCGGCGAGCAGCCGCGCCAACGCGACGGTGCGCGTCAGCCCGCGTTCGTCCGCCTTGGCTTCGTGCGTGGCGAGGGCCAAGGCGTGGGCCGCGAGCTTCGCGGCCGCCTCTGCCCGCGCCTCAGCTTCCGCGACGAGCCGAAGATCGGCGGCCTTGCGCTCCGCGGCCGCGACGAGCTCCCGCGCTCGCGCTCGCGCGTCATCCACGAGGCGCGTTGCTTGGCTGCTCGCGTCCAGCAAGGACTTGGGGGCCACCCGGCCGAAAGGCAGCCCGCTCGGCGCGGCGTCCGAAGCGGGCAACGACAGCGGCACTGCCCCCTCCGCTTGTTCACGACTCAGCACGCGGGCCCGCCACATCATCGCCAAAGGCCTCGCTCGTCCAGCGCTGTCGCGAGGCGGCCCAGCTCCACGGCGAGGGTCTTGGCACGCTCGCTCCGCTCCTCGTGGCAGAGGCCGCGGAGCACGTCTGCGCTCGTCGACTGCAAGCCGACGCCCGCGAGCGGTTCCGCTAGCACTGGCCCGCGCGCGCCAAAAAAGTACCCCAGGGCGAGGAACGCGCGCTGAAACTCCGAAGAACGTATCGAGATTGTCACCGAGCTTTGCATGTCCTCGCGCGCTCTTCCGGAGCCTAGCGCGGATCGCGCTGCAGGGCAGGGGCCCGGAGGCGGGAAAAACCCAGGCCGGAGGCGAATTTTGATACCTTCCGCACCGTGAAGCTCGCGGCCATCGACATCGGTACCAACTCGATTCATCTGGTCGTCGTCGAGTTCGACGGGCGCACTTTTCAGGTCATCGACCGGGAGAAGAGCATGGTCAAGCTGGGCTTGGGCATGTTCGGCGAAATGCGGCTCACCGAGCGCGCCTTCAACGAAGGGGTGGAGGTGCTCGGCCGCTACACGAAGCTGGCGGAGAGCCGCGGGGTTGAAGAGATCCTCGCCGTCGCGACGAGCGCCACCCGCGAGGCCGAGAACGGCACGGAGTTCTTGAACGCGATCTTTCAAGCCACGGGGGTGATGCCCAAGGTCATCTCCGGCTCGGAGGAAGCGCGGCTCATCTTCCTCGCCGTCAAGCATTCCATCGATTTCAACGGCGAGCGCGGGCTGGTCATCGACATCGGCGGCGGCAGCGTGGAGGTCGCGGTCGGCACGACTCCGGAACCATCAGAACGCTCGGGGAAGGCGCGCATCTCATGTCGGGCGGGGCTCCCTTCCGGTCTTTGAACGCGCAGAGCGTCAAGCGCAAAGATTTGCGGGAGCTCTGCAAGAGACTGTGCGAAGCGGACACCGCCAAGCGCGCGAAGATGCCGGGCATCGGAGAGGCGCGCGCGGATACGATTCACCTCGGCGGCGTGCTGCTGTGCGAGCTGCTCGAGATGACGCGCGCGGAGGAGCTCACGCTGTGCGACACCTCGCTGCGTGAAGGTGTGATTTGGGACTACCTGGAGCACCGCGGCATCGATCCGATCCCGCATCGGGTCATCTCGGACCCGCGCCGTCGGAGCGTGTTCGAGCTGATGCGCAAGTACGAGCGCGACGATCCACGCGAGCTGCACATCGCGGATCTCTCGCTGTCGCTGTTCGATCAAACTCAGAACCTTCACGATCTCGGAGCCGCGGATCGCGAGCTGCTCGAGTACGCCGCGCTGCTGCACGGCATTGGTCGGCACATCGACTTCGAAAACCGCGAGCGCCATTCACGCTACATCATCCGCAACTCCAGCCTGCGCGGTTTCACGGACGACGAGATCGAGCTCTTGGGGCTGATTGCGCTCTACCACCGCGGCGCCAAGCCCAGGAAGCGTGACGACAAGCTGGAGAACCTGCGCGACCATCAGCAGCACGCGGTGATGGTGCTGTCGTCCATTTTGCGATTGGCGGTAGCGTTGGATCGCGGTCACAGCCAGCTCGTGCGCCGCTTGCACGTCGAGTCGCGCAAGAAGGACCTGCGCATCTCCATCGACGGACCGGGCGACTTGCTCTTGGAGCTGTGGGCGGGGCGCGACAAGCTGGAGCCGCTGGCGAAGGCGCTGGACCGAGACGTCTTGCTGGAGCGAATCGCGCTCGCGCCCTCCGCTGCGCTCGAGCATCACAACGCGGACAGCTTCGTGCCGCCCGCGGACGAACCGGCGGCGGCCTCCGTGGCGCCCGCCATCGTGCACCGCGCTTAGCAGCGCTCGACGACGACGGCGACCGCTTCTCCACCGCCGATGCACAAGGTGGCGAGGCCTCGCTGCACTTGCTGGTCGTGCATGGCGCCGAGCAGCGTGACCAGAATGCGCGCGCCCGAAGCGCCGATGGGGTGGCCGAGCGCGACCGCGCCGCCGCGCACGTTCACTTTGGCCGGATCGATGCCCGCGAGCTTGGTGCACGCCATCGTGACGCACGAGAACGCTTCGTTGATCTCCCACAAATCGATGTCGCCCGCGGCCAGGCCCAGCTTCTTCAGCGTTACGTCCACCGCCAGTGCGGGGGCGGTCGTGAACCACTCCGGCGCTTGCGCGGCCGCCCCGTAGCCGACGATGCGCGCGAGCGGCTTCAGATCATGCCGCTTTACCGCCGCTTCCGAGGCGAGCACCAGCGCGGCTGCGCCGTCGTTGATGCTGGAGGCGTTGGCGGCAGTGATGGTGCCGTCCTTCGTGAACGCGGGGCGCAGCTTCGCGAACTTGCTCGGGTCGCCGCGGCCCGGCTCTTCGTCTTCCGTCACCTGAATGGGGTCGCCCTTCTTTTGCGCGATGGCGACAGGCGCTATCTCTTTGGTGAAGGCGCCGCCCTTCTGCGCCGCGAGCGCGAGCTCGTAGCTGCGCGTAGCGAACTCGTCTTGCGCCTCGCGACCGAGGCCGTACTCCTTGGCGCACAGCTCGCCGGCTTGGCCCATGTGAAAGTCGTTGTACGGGTCCCACAGGCCGTCGAAGATCATTCCGTCGATCAGCTTGCCGTCGCCCATGCGGTAACCGGTGCGCGCCTCACGCAGGTAGTACGGCACGTTACTCATCGATTCCATGCCGCCCGCGACGACGAGCTCTGCGTCCCCGAGCGCGAGCGCCCGGGCGCCGAACACGACCGCTTGCAGGCCCGAGCCGCACACCTTGCTCACCGTCGTCGTCGGCACAGAGTGGGGGATGCCCGCGAAAATCGACGCTTGGCGTGCCGGAGCCTGGCCGATCCCGGCGGAGAGCACGTTGCCCATGAATACCTCGCTCACTTGTTCGGGAGCCAGGCTCGCGCGCTCGAGCGCGCTTTTGATGGCAGTCGCCCCGAGGCGCGGGGCGGGCACGCTGGCGAGGGCGCCTTGAAAAGAGCCGATGGGAGTGCGAGCAGCAGAAACCACGTAGACGGGGGCGGCCATGCCTCGAGCGTAGCGCAAGCCGCACGCGAGGCAGAGAGTCAGCTAAAGTCCTTTTCATGCGCTCGCTTCCCGTCGTGCTCGGCTCTTTGTTCGTCTTGTTCGGCCTAGAGCTCGGCTGCGGAGGGACGTCGAAAGACCCGGTCGCGACCGCCGGAACCGGCCAAGCCAGCGCGGGCGCCGGGGACCAAGGCGGCAGCTCGGGGGCCGGCTCTGGTCTCGGCGGTTCCTCTGCCGGCGAGCCCACGGTGGGCGCATCCGCCGGCAGCTCGGGCGCTCCTGTCGGGGGGAGCCACGCCGCGGGGGCGGGCGGGACAGATGGCGGCGAGGGTGGCGCGCCGACGCTCGTGGACTGCGACGTGAAGAAAATTACATGCAAGCGCGCCGCGCCCGCGTGCGACACCTTCCACGTGCCGAGCGTCGAGGGCTCTTGTTATGGCGACTGTGTGAAGATCGATCGCTGCGCGTGCAGCGGGCCCGACCAGTGTCCGGACAGCAACCAGTACACGTGCTGGTCGAAGACGCACTGCGGCCCGTACGTCAATTGAACCGGGCTCGATTCAGCTTGCGTCGCCCGACACGCGCGGCGGACACTCCCGCCCGATGCCCGCCGATCCGCAACTTTTGAACGAAGTTCCGCTGTTCGCGCTGCTGGACGAGCAAGAGCGCGCCACCCTCGCGGAGCGCATGGAAACCGTCAGCTTCGCCGCAGGAACGACGCTGTTTCATCGTGGCGATCCGGGTGACTCGCTCTACGTCGTACGCTCGGGCGAAGTCGAAATCTTCTTCAAGAACGACACCGGGGAGCGCATCTTGCTGGAGACGGCGCGTGCGGGCGACTTCTTCGGCGAAGTGTCCTTGTTGGACGGCGGGCCCCGCACTGCCTCCGCTCACGTCACCCAAGACGTTGAGGCGGTGGAGGTGGATCGGGAAGACTTGGCCGAGCTGATGAAGATTCGTCCCGGCGCGGCGATGGAGCTGCTCACCGCGACTGGCCGCCGACTGCGGGAGACGAACGAAAGGCTACGCCGCACCGCTTCCCGCAACGTCAACGTGGAGACGGAAGACAAGCGGAGTCGGGTGATGAAGGTCGCGGATTGGATCTCCGAGTTCAGCGGCAGCTTGGACTTCTTGTTCATCCACATTGGCCTCTTTTTCGTGTGGATCATCTTGAACGTAGCCCCGCTCAACCGGCTTCCGTTCGGCGACTTCGACCCGTTCCCGTTCGGCCTCCTCACGATGTGCGTGTCGCTGGAGGCGATCATCCTCTCCGTCTTCGTGCTGCTCAGCCAAAACCGTCAGGTCGCGCGCGACCGAGTGCGCAACGACATCGAGTACGACGTGAACCTCAAAGCGGAGCTCGAAATCGCGCATTTGCACGAGAAGTTCGACCACCTGCACGCGGAGCTGCTGCAGCGGCTCACCACCATCGAGCGGCACTCCAAGCGGCCGCCGGGCGCCTGATCAAGCGTCGAAGCCGGCCGCGCGGAGGTTCTTCGCCATGCGCTCGTTCGGCTCTTGTACGTCGGGGACGAACGCGTCGCCCGTGATCTTTTCGACCGCCTCGATGTAGCGGCGCATCGCCTCGACCTTCACCTCGTCCGGAATGGGCGGAATGGGTCCGTCGCCGCGGAAGCCTTGCGCGGCGAGAAAGCGCCGCACGTACTCTTTGTCGAAGCTTTCCGGATCTTGCCCGGCCGTGAAGCGCTCCGCGTAAGTGCTCTCGTACCAAAACCGCGACGAGTCGGGGGTGTGAATCTCGTCGATCAGGATGATGTCACCTTCCGGCGTCTTCCCGAACTCGTACTTCGTATCCACCAAAATCAGTCCGCGCTCGGCGCAAACGCGCTGTCCCTCCGTGAACAGCGCCATCGCTATTTCCGCAGCGCGATCGAAATCCGCGGCCGGCATGCCGGAAATCTTCAAGATCTCCTCGCGCGACGCGGAGACGTCGTGGTCGCCCTTCGCGGCCTTGGTGCTTGGCGTCAAGATCGGCTCGGCCAGCTTTTGGTGCTTCTTCATCCCGTCCGGCAGACGGTGCCCGCAGAATTCGCGCGCCCCCTGCTCGTAGTGAACCCAAATGCTGGTGGACGTCGTGCCCGTCAAATACGCGCGCACCACCATCTCCACCGGCACCAGCTGGCACTCGCGCGCGACCAGCACGTTCGGGTCCGGCACGCCGAGAACATGGTTCGGCGCGATGTGCTTCGTCTTTTCGAACCACCACGCGGCGGCGAAGCCGAGCACCTGCCCCTTGAGCGGCAGCGTCCCGAGCACGCGGTCGAACGCGCTGATGCGATCGGTTGCGATGATGACGCGCCGACCGTCGGCGGTGGTGTAGTTGTCGCGTACCTTGCCCTCGTACTTGCGGCCCAGCTTCGGAAAGTCCGTTCCGGTGAGCGGGTGGGCGAGCGCTTGTTTCAGAGCTTCGGTGTGCGAATCGGTCACGGCGCCGCTATATCACGGCGCGGCTGCGGTTCCAGGGACGCCGCTTTCGCCGCGTCTGGGCCCAAAGTCTGCACTTCGCCGTCCTCTTCGGGGAGGCCTGGTTACGGGCGCCCCCGCGGGTGCGCCCACCAGCCGTGCGCGGACACCAGCGCGCTCGCGAAGCATCACCTGCCTTCAGATGCCGCCGCTTTACCGACTCGTTCGGATGCCATAGGCTCTCCGCAACGATTGGCGGGGTAGTTCATGGAAAACGAGCTCAATCCGTATCAGGCTCCCAGCGCAGACGTCGAGCCATTCGTCGGCAGCGTCGCGGGTGCGCCTCAGGCGTCGCGCGCCGTGCGCTTTGCCAACCTGCTCATCGACGGCGTGTGCCGCAGCATCATCGGGGCCGTGGCCGCCGTCATGGGCGCGGCCACGGACAACGCGGGCCTGAGCCTCGCGCTGTCCCTCGGGTCGATGGTGGGGTTCTACTTGTTCTTCGAAGGGATGTTCCAAGCCACGCCGGGCAAGTTCATCACTCGCACCCGCGTCGTGGATTTGGACGGTAACAAGCCGGGCTTCGGCCAGATTTTAGGGCGAACTCTGGCGCGGTTCGTTCCGTTCGAGCCGTTCTCGTTCTTCAGCAGCACGAAAGACGGCTGGCACGACCGCTGGTCGGGCACACGAGTCGTGCAGCGCTGAGCCCTGTCTTCGGTTACCTAGCTTTCGTGAACCCGTATCACGCACCTCAGGCAGACCAGGATGCCAGCCAGGGTGCACCTCCAGGTGCGATTCCCGCGTCGCGCGTCCTACGTTTCACCAACCTCGTGATCGACTCCGGCTGTCGCATCATGATCTGGTTGATCTTGGGGTACTTCGGGGGCGGCGAAGACGATGAGCCGAGAGTGCTGGTCGTGGCCTTGTCCCTCTTCTGGATGATCGGCTATTACCTCGTCTTGGAAGGTTTGTTTCAAGTCACGCCGGGTAAGCTCGTCACGCGCACCCGCGTCGTGGATTGCAACGGACACAAGCCGACCCTCTTCCAGATCTTCGTGCGCTCGCTCTGCCGTTTCGTCCCGTTCGAGCCCCTCTCGTTTTTCGGTCGCAGCAAGAGCGGCTGGCATGATCGCTGGTCGGACACGCGGGTCGTGGAGCGCTGATCCGCGTGTCGCTCTGAGGCCTGCCCTGATTGCTGCGGTTCCGGAATTCCCGTGCCCGCGCCCGACGGTGCCGAGACCGCGCTTGAGCTTGTCGGGATCTTAAAAAAAGGAGGGGTGTTCGAGACTCAGCACGATGTCGCGGTTCGGACAAGATTTCCTGAATAACTTCGGGCTCTCGATGGCCCAGTACGACTTGGTCGCAGCGGTGACAATCCAGGGCGCGCTTCGGGCGATCGTCACCGCTGCGACTGATCGGCGTCCAGGTGCGCTGCCCTCGAAATCCTTAGCGAAATTTAGTCGCTCTTGCGCGCTTTTGCGACTGCGAGCCGAGTCTACAGAGCGGTGCCTCTTTTTCGAGGCGAACGTTTTTCGCGATGAGTGAGAGATCCGTCAATTTCGGCGCGTCGGCGGTACACGCGCGGGTGTTCCCAGCGAGACGAAAAAAACAGGTCCAAGCCAGCACAGCGCTAAGCCCCGAGGTCGGCCGTCTTCACCCAGAACGCCGCGTCGCCGTCGGGCAGCACGTGCAAGCTTTTCGGCAGCACTTTGGTCCAGCCGCCGATCACGTCCATCACGTACACCTCGGTCTCGGCTTCCACGACGCCAATCGGCGCGTCCGCGTCCCTCGCCGCGATGCGCAGCGGTAGGTCGCGGCTGGTCTTCACCACGCGCGGCAGCTCCGAGAGTTGCAGCTGCGGCGCGGAGCTGAGCGAGTAGCTTCCGCTCGGCACGTCCGACGTTTCGCCGCGCGGTAGCGGCTGAAGGTCGGCCGCCTTGGCCCACGCATCGATCACGAGCTCGCCCTCGTATTGGACGTGAACGAAACCGCCGCGTTGCTCGCGGCTGAAAAAGCGCGCGTTGTCCGCTGAGGGCGAGCGTCGGAGCGTGAAGATGGGCTCCCCCACCGGCGGTACCGAGTCGTAGAGGTCGAGCCGCGCCTCTTTGAACAGAAAGACGCGCGCGGCGGTCGGCGCCTTGGTGACGACGGCGGGCGGAGTAAAGCCGAGCGCGCCACAGTCCGCGGTCGCGCTCACGCGTTGCTCGAAGGGCGCGCCGAGCTGCTTGTCCACGCGCACCTTGCCCGAGCTGCTACCGGCGAGGGTGACGCGCGTGCCGGCGGCCAGCCACACGTGGCTGCTCACGACGGGCAGCGGCTGCGTCGTATACAGCGGCAGCCCCGCCGCTTTGAGGAACCCGGCAATGCGGAACGAGCCGCGACCGGTGCCGGTCTCGATGCGAGCGAGATCCGAACCTTGAGCGGGGGGCGCCAGCAGCGTGACCGCCGATTCGCCGCCGCTGAACCGCGCGAGCTTGCGACCGCTCGCGTCGACGAGGACGGCGTCCTTGTCGAACACGGCGCGGCCGCGCTGTCCGCAGCTGGGAGCGGCGGCCGGCGGCTTGGCCGAGGTCGTGCTTGCGGAGCCGAGGAGGAGCGCGCCACAGACCAGAGGCGCGACGATCGAAAGGGCTTGCCTCATGCCGCAGAGCATAGCGCCGCGGATTGTGGGTGTCTGCTTGCGGTGCACGCGCGGGGAGGCACACTCCCGGCCCCCATGCAGCACCTGGCCTTCGGTACGCCGCGCAAGCTTCCCAGAGCCAGCAGCCTCGAGGGGCAAGTCGTCGTGCTGGACATCGCGTTCGCCGGCGCCGGAACCGGCGGCGGTTTCAAGAAGATCACGCTGCCTCTCATCGAGGGCCTCGGCGCCCGGCTGGGGATGTGGGTCGACCACCACGACAGCGAAGAGCACGTGCTGTACAAAAACGACCCACGCTTCGTGCTCTCCACGAAGGCGGAGCACGGCGCTTGCCCGGAGATGATCACGCCGGAAATCGTCGCGCGCGCGGGGCGAATCGATACCATCGTTTGCCACACGGACTTCGACGGCCTGGCCAGCGCCGCAAAATGGATTCGCAACGGCGTGGAATCGTATCCCGGCTGTGACGACGACGCGCGCGCCATCGACACCCGCATCGGTACCCCGAGCGCGGTCGCGGAGCGCATCGACCGCGCGCTGCGCGCTCGCTACCGCGATCAGGGCTTGTTCGGCGTGATCGTGCGGCATCTGTCCACGGGCCTCGCCGACGCGGCGCTGTGGACACCGATCGACGCGGCTGCGGCGGAGCTGATTCCGGTGGAGAAGGAGACGCGCCGCGCCGCTCAGGCCTACAAGCGGCTGGAGCCCGGGGTGGCGCTCGTCGACGTGAGCGAAGGGTACGACCGCATCGACAAAACGCTGCTGCTCTTGCTCGGACAGGAGCGTGAGGCCGTGAGCGTGGTGGTCGACAAAGAGAACGTCAGCGTGGCCGCGAGCTTCGACAGCGGGAAGAACTTCGTCGAGCTGCTCGGGCTCGGCTCCGGCATGCCAACGCGCGTGTCCGTGCCGCGCCCGCAGCTGCCGCGAGTGCTCAAGGCGCTCGGCGTAAGCCCCGGCGATTTCTAGCGGCTCACCGTCACGCCTAAAGCCCTCCATCGGCGGGTTTTGCGCCTCGCTCTAGGGCTGCTCCGTGTACTCGAGCACGGCCGTAGGAAAGCCCCGGTCGCGCGCGTGGCTCAGCGCCGCTTCGAGCTTGGCGGGTGCGAGCGTTCGCTCCCGGCTCAGGATCCACAAGTAGTCGCGCGAGGGATGACCGACGACGGCGTACTCGTAGTCGTCACCCACTTCCAAGACCCAGTAGTCGCCGTACGCGAAGCCGAAGTCGAGCGACAGCTTGGCCGGCTGCGCGGCGTCAGTTGCGACCGCACGCGCGGCGACTCGCTTCAGTGGACCGTTCACGCCACCTTCGTGGCACTCGTTCACGACGAGCAGCTCGTGATCGGAGACCCGCCGATACTCGGCGGTCGTGCCAACGCAGCCGGCTTGGCTCGGTCGCGGCAGCTTCGCGATTTCGAACCACCTGCCTTGCAAGCGAGACAGCTCGACGTGCGCGACGCCCAGCGGCTCGTTTTGACAGCCGAGCGCGAGCAAGGCGAGGAATGGAACGCGAAATTGCCAGCGCATTTCCGCTCTTCGTACGACCGGCAATCGGTCGGTCAACGGCCGGAGGGGCTCGTTTCGGTAACGTTTTGGGGGCAATCGCGACCCCGAAAACGGGCTCGAAGGCCGTCGGCGCTTGACCGTGCTGCGCTAGCTGGACTGAGATGCCGGGCTTACGGAGCTTCCTAGATGCCCAATACTTCCAAGATCGTAGTGCTGATTGCCGATGACGAGCCGAGTACGGTGGCGATGCTGTCGAGCCACCTGCGCTCCAG
>JAQSWN010000286.1 GCA_029266615.1 Polyangiaceae bacterium | reverse complement strand
CGCCGACGTTGCCGCAAGTGCACCCGCTCGTGACGCAGCAAAATCACTCGATCTAGGTCCCCCAGCGCGTCCCACGTGTGCGGGACGTACAAAGTGTCGCCGATGACGGTGTGGTAATGCGAGAGGTACTGCCGCTGACCGTTGAGGGTGATGAGGCGCAACGCCGCATCGATGACTCGGGATAGCGAGTCGCCCCGTTTGGCCACGATGCGAAATGCTGGGAATTCCCGCTTCAGCTCGGCCAGGAAGCGCTCCGACTGCTCCACGATTCGCACCGTATCACCACCAGGCGCGCCGCCCCCAGCTCGACCTCAGGTAGCGGATTTCTTTCAGCTACTGGCTCCACCGGCCTCACGCCCCGCCGCGGCCCATGACCCGGGCGAAGCTCAAACGCCCAGTACGAGCCCTTCCGCGAGCACACGGCCGTTGATCAAGTCCACGGCCATGAGCGCCTTTTTGCCTTCGACCTGCGCGTTTACCAGCTCCAGCGTGCCTTCGCCGGTCGCCACCAGCGCGCGCTTGCCCAAAATAGACACGGTGCCGGGGGCGGCGCCTGGCGCCATCGGGCCGGGGGTGGGGCGGGCTTCATGCAGGCGCAGGACTTTACCGGCCAGCAGCGTGAAGGCGCCGGGCCGGGGCGCCATGCCACGGATCAGTCGGGCGATCTGTTGCGCGGAGCGGCCCCAATCCACCTGCAGGTGCTGGCGTTCGATGAGCGGCGCGTGCGTGGCCAGGGACTCGTCTTGCGGCTCCGCGCGGAGCTTTCCATCCACCGCGGCGGCCAGGTCCGCGCGCACGACGTGAGCGGCGAGCGTCGCCATTCGCTCTGCGAGTGAGCCGCCCGTCTCCACGTCGGTCAAGTCCAGCTCGTGCCGCGAGTAAACGGGGCCAGTGTCCAGCCCTTCATCCATCTGCATCAGCGAGATGCCCGTTTTCGTCTCACCATGGACGATGACCCAGTTGATGGGAGCCGCGCCGCGATATCGCGGAAGCAGCGAGGCGTGCAGGTTCATGGCGCCGCGGCGTGGTGCGTTCAACACGTCTGCGGGCAAGATGCGCCCGTAAGCCATGACGAGCGCGACGTCGGCGTTCTTTTCTCGAAGCCAAGTCGCGAGCTCGCCCGTACGCACCTTGGTAGGCTGATGTACGGAAAGGCCCAGCTCGAGCGCGGCCTCTTTGACCGGCGGCGCGGCAAGCTTCAGTCCTCGGCCACTAGGCCGATCCGGCTGGCAAACAACTGCGGCAACTTCCGCTACTTGCGTGAGCGCGCGCAGCGCGGATACAGCGATTTGAGGAGTGCCGAAGAACACCGCGCGCATCTGCGGCGCCTATAGTGCGGCAGGGTTCAGAGCGGAAGGGATTGTGCCGTACACGAGCGTGGTTAGCTTCGTTTGGTTTTCCGGTTTAGTGGTGTCTGTGCCAAGAATGAGGCTTCATGAGTGACAAGAAAAAGCAGCAGCAGCCGCAATCGCCGCCCCCGCCGCCTCCGTCCGAGGAGGACATCAAGTTCGGCGACGAGCTAGCGGTTCTGCCGATTCGCAATGCCGTGCTGTTTCCCGGAGCCGTCGCTCCCTTCGACGTAGGTCGTGAAAAGTCCGTCGCCCTGGTGGAAGACGTCCACAACCTCGACAGCCCCGTCATCGCCATCTTCGCCCAGCGCGATCCGGCGACGGACGACCCGGCCGCCGATGATCTCTATCCGGTTGGCTGCGCCGCGCGCGTCCTCAAGGCGCTGAAGCACAGCTCTGGCAATTACTCGCTCATCCTCCAGGGCCTGACGCGCATTCGCTTGGACCAGGTGACGCAGTCGTCCCCGTACATGCGCGCCAAGGTGACTCGTGTGGAGTCTCCGGCGAGCGAGGACGTAGAGGCGGAGGCGCTGGCGATGAGCCTGCGTGACGTCGCCAAGCAAGTGATTCAGCTCATGCCGGAGCTACCGCGCGAAGCCGGCTCGCTCATCGATTCCATCCAGGCGCCGGGCGCCTTGGCGGACTTGGTGGCTGCGAACCTGGACGCGCCCGTGGAGGAGAAGGCCCAGCTCATCGAGACGGTGGAAGTGAAGGAGCGCATCCGCAAGGTCTTGCGCCTGCTCACCCGCCAGCTCGAGATCCTCAAGATGCGTGAGCGCATCAACTCTCAAATCAAAGAGGAGATGGGCAAAAACCAGCGCGAGTACGTGCTGCGCCAACAGCTCAAAGCCATCAAGGAAGAGCTGGGGGAGGACGACGGCGACCAAGGCGACTTGGACGGCCTGGAAGAGCGCATCTCCAAGGCTAGCTTGCCGAGCGAAGCGGACAGCGTCGCGAAGAAGCAGCTCAAGCGCTTGCGGTCCATGCAGGTCGGCTCCGCCGAGTACACGGTCGTGCGCACCTACCTGGACTGGATCTTGGATCTGCCGTGGACGAACACCACGGAAGACAACATGGACATCGCCGAGGTGCGGAAGGTCTTGGACGAGGACCACTACGGCCTCGACAAGGTCAAGAAGCGCATCGTCGAGTACCTGGCCGTCCGCAAGCTGAAGAAGGACAAGAAGGGGCCGATCCTCTGCCTCTTGGGTCCGCCTGGCGTCGGTAAGACCTCGCTCGGCAAGTCCATCGCGCGCGCGCTCGGACGTAAGTTCGTCCGCGTTTCGCTCGGTGGCGTGCACGACGAGGCGGCCATTCGTGGCCACCGGCGCACGTACGTGGGCGCTCTGCCCGGCCAAATCATTCAGGGAATGAAGAAGTCCGGCACCGTGAACCCGGTCTTCATGATGGACGAGGTGGACAAGATTGGTCACGACTTCCGCGGCGACCCCAGCGCCGCTTTGCTCGAGGTCCTAGATCCCGAGCAAAACAACACCTTCGCCGATCACTACTTGGAGATCCCGTACGACCTCTCGAACGTGATGTTCGTGGCGACGGCGAACGTGGCCGACCCCATTCCACCGCCTTTGCGTGACCGCATGGAAATCCTGGAGATCCCAGGCTACACGCGGCGCGAGAAGCTCGCGATCTCCCGCCAGCACTTGATTCCCAAGCAGTTGGAAGAGCACGGCCTCAAGCCCGAGCAGCTGACGATTACGGACGAAGCGGTGGAAGAGCTCATCGAGCACTACACGCGTGAAGCCGGCGTGCGCAGCCTGGAGCGCACGATCGCGAGCGTCATCCGTGGCGTCGCGGTCAAGGTGGCAGAGGGCGACAACACGCCCCGCGTCATCAAGAGCGAGGACGACCTGCGGGAGTACCTGGGAGCCATCAAGTTCACGAGCGACGTCGCGGAGCGCACGGAAGAAACGGGCGTGGTCACCGGTCTGGCGTGGACGAGCGTCGGCGGCGAAATCCTGTTCATCGAGGCGACTCGCATGTTCGGGACGGGCAAGCTGCAGCTCACCGGGCAGTTGGGTGACGTCATGAAGGAGAGCGCACACGCGGCGCTGTCTTACGTGCGCACCAACGCCGAGAAGTACGGCATTCCCAAGGACTTCTTGGAGAAGAGCGACCTTCACGTCCACATCCCCGCGGGCGGTATGCCCAAGGATGGTCCGTCCGCGGGCATCACCATGTTCACCGCCATCGTCTCGCTGCTCACGGGTATCCGCGTGCGGCACGACGTGGCGATGACGGGCGAGATCTCGCTTCGTGGTCGCGTACTGCCTATCGGTGGTCTGAAAGAGAAGACGCTCGCCGCTCACCGTGCCGGTATCAAGCGAGTTTTGGTGCCGGAGCGGAACAAGGCCGACCTGGACGAAGTGCCGAAGGAGATCCGTGACGAGCTGGAGTTCGTGTTCGTGAGCAAGCTCGACGAGGTGCTGGAGGCCGCGCTCGAGTCGATGCCCCAACCGTCGCAGGCCTACCTGGACGAGGTCGCGAAGCGAGAGTCGGCGCAGACGCCGAGCGCGAACTGACCAAGTACAGCTGAGCAAACAAGATGCTAAAGAGCCCGGATGTTTCGCAAGAAACACCGGGCTCTTTGCTATTTCTGACGCTGAACGTCGCGCGAGCAGAAGTGGGGAAGGTGAGCGTTATGTACAAGCAGGGGCGCAGGCGCTTGGAATTTCGACGCATGACGAGCTCGAGTGGCACGACTTCACTTTTACTCGCCTGCGAAACTTGACTGGTGAATGTGGGCTCGGGGCACACTAACTAAGCCTCGTGGTGTGCGTGTGCTCCGAGGCCAGGCATGTCATGACCAATCGCAAGAGCGCGGCGACGCTTCGTCGCTTGTCATTTGTTTGTTCGCTCGGCTCCGTAGCCGTCGTTCTCCTCGCGTGCTCCTCCAAGGATGATCCCAACACCGTGGGACTCCCTGGAGGCACGGGCGCGACGGCCCCGGCGGGAGGCGCAGCCTCGACCCCTGGCGTGCCGGGAGGCGCTACGGCTGGCACCGGCATCGCGCTCGGCGGCTTCGGGGCCGACCCGGGCGGGGGCGCTTGCGCCGGCAAGCCGAGGACGACGATCACGGGGAAGGTCTACGACCCGGCCGGGAAGGTTCCGCTCTACAACGTCTTGGTCTACGTGCCGAGCGGTCCGGTGGAGCCCTTTGCTGAAGGCGTAACGTGCGACCGTTGCGACGCGAAGGTGCTGAATCCCATCGCCTCCGCCGTGACGGACGAGACCGGAGGCTTCGTACTGACGGACGCCCCGGCGGGCGAAAACGTCCCGCTCGTGATCCAGGTCGGCAAGTGGCGCCGGCAGATTACGGTGCCGAGCGTGGCCGCGTGCGCCGACACGGCCCTGACGGATCCGAATTTGACGCGACTACCGCGCAACAAGGCCGAGGGCGACATCCCGCGTATGGCGATCGCGGTGGGTGGCGCAGACCAGCTGGAGTGCTTGCCGTTACGCATGGGTATCGACCCGGCGGAGTTCACGACCGCGACCGGCGACGGACGCATTCATCTCTTCTTGGGCAGCTACGACGAGCGAGGGGACACCTTCCAGCCGGCGACTACTTTCGACGCCATGCACGGCGGAGGAGCCCTGACGCCGGCGACCGACCTGTGGGCGTCCCAGGAGAGCTTGATGAAGTACGACATCACGCTGCTTTCCTGTGAAGGCGGCGATTATGCTCGCGACAAGCCGATGGCTTCACGCCAAGCGATGTACGACTACGCTTCGGCGGGCGGCCGCGTCTTCGCCTCACATTGGCATGCAATCTGGTTTGGTCAGGGGCCCGACCCCGTTCCTACGACCGGCACGTGGATGCGCCGCCGGATCAACCCCGCCGGAAACCAGATGAACGCAAACGGTGACGGCACGCCCATCCCGGCCACCGTCAACGAGACGTTCCCCAAGGGCCAAGCCCTCGCCAAGTGGCTAGTGAACACCGGTGCGTCCGTCACGCAAGGCACCATGGATGTGCAGTACCCGCGCGACGACATTCAAGAGGTGAATCCGGAGTTGGCCCGCGAGTGGATCACCGTCCAGAACCCCAACTATCCCGAGGCGCCCAAGGCCGTGCAGTACATGTCCTTCAACGCGCCGATCGGCGCGCCGGAGAACGAGATTTGCGGGCGCGCCGTTTTCACCGACCTCCACGTTGCCTCGGTAGACGACAGCACGACTGCCAACCTGCTGGGCTTCCCCGCGAGCTGCGAGCAACGCGACCTATCTGCGCAGGAAAAAGCCGTCGCCTTCATGCTGTTCGATCTGTCGGCGTGCGTGCAAAACGAAGACAAGCCGCCCAAGCCGCCCGAATGAGTCGCGCGTAGCGCGAATCATCCGGGGTTTGGCTCACGCCCGACGGCTAACTCTCATCCTCCCAGAGGGCGATCCCGCCCGTCATTCCGTCGACGTTATCGAAGAGGCTCACGTTGTCGGGTAGGTCGATGCGAATGTGCTCGGCGTTGCCGCCCCCGATGTGCAGGCGGTCGTAGTTGAAGATGGCGCTCAGCGTGTCGATCATGTCGCCGACGCGCTTGCTCCACTTTTGCTTGCCGTGCTCCTTCAGCTGGGCGTCGCTCAGGCGCTCTTCGTACGTTTTGTCTTTCTGGAACGGATGATGGCCAAGCTCCAAGTTGGGGACCAAATGCCCATCGAGGAAGAGCGCGGAGCCGACGCCGGTGCCTAGCGTGAGCACCATCTCGACGCCCACGCCCTCGATGACACCGTAGCCCTGCAAATCAGCGTCGTTGATGACGCGGGTCGGTACTCCGGCGATGACTTCCAGCTCGGTCTGCAGGTTCTTACCGATCCAGCTGGGATCCAAGTTCACGGCCGTCAGCGTCACGCCGTGTTGCACGACGCCCGGGTAGCCGACGGAGATACGGTCGAACGAAGGCTGCTGGCGAAGCATGGAGCGGATGAGGTCCAGCACGGCGGACCACGTCGCCGGCTTGGGGGTGAGCTCCCGCGCGCGGGCGTTGATGGGCTCGCCGCTAGGGTCGAGCACGATCATTTTGACGCCGGTTCCGCCGATATCGATACACAGTGTGCGCGAAGCGGAGGGCCCGTCGGCGCGAAGCAGTGCTGTGGAGGTGGAAATGCGCGTTTTGCGGCGTTCGCGGTGCTTGTAGGGAATCGGCATGGCGTGGGGAGGCGTTTTCGGAGCCGGAGTATGTTACAGGTTTTAGGTGTGAAAGCTCGCGTCTTGCACGGCGGGTGGAGGAGTGGCGCGTCTATCGTGCTGCTGGCCGCCGCGCTTGGTGCTTTCGTGGCGTGGACGCGCCTACCCGGCGCTGCGCGGGCGGGGTTGTCGCCCGGTGCCCGGAACCCCGTTCCGGCCAGCGCGCCGCCCCGTCTGGACGCGGACGCCGAGCAGGACCGTCGCTGCCTGGCGGAGAGCGCGGAGCTCACCGCGCTTGCGGGGCTTTCGCTCCCTCCAAGCTCGGATCCGGCGCTACGCGCGCAGCTGCTGGGGCGCACGAAAAGCGCGCCGGTGCTGTTCTTGAGCCGCCCCGAGCCGGACCCGAGCCCGCTCGCCAGCGCCTTGCGGGGCGAGCTGGAAGCGTTCCCGGGCTACGAGGCGTTCGGGCGTGTCGTCGGCAAAGTCCGTAAAGATCCGGCGTTGGCGCGCGCCGTATTCCTCCGGCAAGGCTACGTTTACACGGAGAACCCAGACCTCGCCGTCCTCTACGGCGCGCTCACGCTCTCGCTTTTGTTCCGTGACTCGGAGCTGCGCATCCAACGGGGGGCGGAGGAGCTGTTCGCGCGCCGTTTGGAGGACGGCGACTATGAATACACGAGCGGGGACGAACGCGGGCGTCGAGCCAAGCTGTTCTTGTTCGATCGCGTCGCGGCCGGGGACGCGCCTTTCGGCGACGTGGCGCACGTGGACTTGCAGGGCGTGTCGCGAGAGCTGGGCTTCGACGAGCTCGGCATCCGGCACGCCTCGCCGCAGCACCTAGTGGTCGACGCGGTGTATGCCGGCGTGCGCGTCCCGACCGTGCTGCGCCTGATGGCCGGTCGCGCCGCGCTCGGCTGCGAAGCTCCGGGAGAGAAGCGGGCGCAGGTGGCCGCGCGCCGCGAGGAAGCCCTCCGGTCGGCGCAAGCGCAGGAGCGAGTCGTCGCCGTCATCAAAGAGCAAGTCGACGAGGGGCTTCCGTTCGACGAGCCCAAGACCGAGGACGGTCAGCAAGACGGCAAGCTGCGTCCCGAATGGCGACTTGCCTACTTGAACGGAAGCTCGAGCTTCGAGTTCAACG
>JAQSWN010000285.1 GCA_029266615.1 Polyangiaceae bacterium | reverse complement strand
GGAAACACGAAGGCCGGTAGTCCCGAGTTTCCTCAAGAACTACCGGCCTTTATGAGTGAGCGGCGGAAGGGATTCGAACCCTCGACCCCGAGCTTGGGAAGCTCGTGCTCTACCAACTGAGCTAGTCCCGCAAAGACTGAGGCGGAGCCTAGTGCTTGGCGCGGATGGTTTCAAGGGCCTTGACCTCCCCTGGGTACCGCTTATAGACCGGCGGTCGGCCATGAAGATTGCTCGAGTCGAATCCCGGTGCGAATGTCAGGCGCAGCTCGTGGCAGAGCTGGACGAGGCGCGCGTGGTCGTGCGCGGCTTCGTGAATGACCGGGCGCGCGGCCGCGAGCTGCTCGCCCCGGCCAACGCGACGAAGAAGATCGACGACAAGCAGGTAGACGTGGGCTGGAGCTGCCCGGTGTGCACGCGCAACACGCTGCGCACCTTCAACGTCGAAGCGCTGTCGTACCACTGAGCATGAAGCAGTCCGCGGGGTGACCGAAGCGGCCGTCGCTCAGGCGGCCTTGCGGGTCGTGACCGGCATCGGCAAGGTGCCGCCGGCGGACAGGTGCGCGATGAGGTTCCGCATGACCTCCACACGGGTTTGGTCGCGCTCGCGCTCGCGGAGCCAAAGGGCGTGCGCGAGCGCGCGGAAGGCTTCGTCGCGGCGCCGAACGCGGAGACACGCGAGGCCGTAGTGGACCCAAAGTGCGGCGTCCGATTCGGCGGCGAAGCACTCTTCGCGCAGGATGAGCATAGCGCGACGCTCGTCACCGCGGTCTGACTGGCGACGAGCGCGCTGGAGGGCAGTCACTGCCGGCTTGCGGGGCTCTTTGACGAGGTAGGCCATGATGGCGAACCCCACTGCGAGCTCCGTGCCAGCGCAATCGAGGAGGTCACTGCCGACCCCTCGAGGTCTCGGTTGGAGACAAAGCTTAACGATTACGTCAGGGGGACTACGTCGGAGAACGTGGTTTTTCCCGGGATCTTCCTGGGTATTGGTCGACCCAGTGGGTGATCTGCGAGTCGTGTGACGTCACTCGAGACGAAGATTGTTTCTACAAGGAGGCGCGGTAAAGCCCTAGTAGGTCCGTTTCGCTACAGGGGCGCGGGTTGCTGCGGTGACACGCATCCAATGCCGCCTTTTGTGCGAGGGGCGCGAGGTGCTCTTCGCGGA
Organism: Polyangiaceae bacterium; assembly: GCA_029266615.1. GTDB lineage: Bacteria > Myxococcota_A > Polyangia > Polyangiales > Polyangiaceae > PMG-095. The sequence goes on along the minus strand of JAQSWN010000285.1, from coordinate 18,450 downwards.
TGCCGGCGCCGGCCAGGCCGGCATCGATGCCAACGCGGGAGCGCAGAGCGGCGATGGCGGCGGCGGCGTCCGACGGGTCGCCCAGAAGCGCCCCAACGCGCCGCACGCGGTCTGGCACCGCGCTTTGATTGAAAGCGACGACCGGCGGTAGGCAGAGCGCGTTGGCGAGGCCATGATGGAGACCGTGCTCGCTGGAGAGCGGATGCGCGAGGGAGTGGCACGCACCGAGCCCCTTCTGGAAGGCGATGGCTCCCATCATCGCGGCTTTCATCATGCCACCCCGCGCTTCCAGGTCAGTCGGCGCGGCGACAGCGCGCTCCAGGTAATGCGCGACGAGCTCGATGCCGCCGAGCGCGATCGCATCCGCAAGCGGGTGATCTCCGAGTGAGAGGTACGCTTCCACACAGTGGGTGAGGGCGTCGAAGCCGGTAGCGGCGGTGACGCCCTTGGGCATCGAGACCGTGAGCTCCGGGTCCAAAATGGCGACTTTCGCGAGCAGGCGCGGCGAGAAGATGACCGTCTTTCGGCCGGTCGAGCGCACCGTGAGCACGCCCGAGCGCCCGACCTCGCTGCCGGTACCAGCGGTAGTGGGCACGGTGATGATCGGCGGCACGTGGGCGGGCACGTGCACCCCGCCGTCAATCGCGTCGTCCAGCTCTTCGAACGAGAGCGAGCAGACGGCGCGGAGCGCGATGAGCTTGGCCGCGTCCATGGGCGAGCCGCCGCCCACCGCGACGACCGCTTCCGCGCGGTGGGCGGCGTACTCTTTCGCGCCGTCTTCGATGTTCTGCTCGGTGGGGTTGCCATCCACACGCGTGAAGACGTGTGTCACCAGGCCTGCCGAGGCGAGCGCGCTGAGTGGCGCTTGAAGGAGGCCGTTTTTCTCCACGCCCGCGTCCGCGACGACGAGCACGCGCGCGACGCCGAGGGCCGCGGCCTCGGTGCCCAACCTTTGAATTTCACCGGCGCCGAAGATGATTTTGGTCGGAAAACTCCAGATGCTCATATGACCTCGAAATAGCGAGACAGCTCCCAATCCGTAACGGCCTTGTCGTACTCACGCACTTCCCAGTCGCGAGTGCGCACGTAGTGATCCACGAACGTTTCTCCAAATAGGGCTCGGGCGGCTTTGCTTTGCGCGAGGCGCTCGTTCGCCTCGCGCAAGGTGCGCGGCAATTTTCCCGGACCGTCCGTGCCCGCGTCCCCGCGCGTTTCCGGCGGAGGCGTGAGGTTCTTTTCCACCCCCCACAGGCCGGCGCCGAGCGTCGCGGCCAGGGCGACGTACGGGTTCATATCCGCCGCGGGTTGGCGATGCTCGATCCGAAGCGCGCTCCCCTCACCTAGCCCGATGATGCGGCAAGGCGTGGTGCGGTTCTCCACCCCCCAACAAGCGACCATCGGCGCCCAAACGCCGGGCACGTAACGCTTGTAGCTGTTGATGGTGGGCGAGACCATCGCCGTGAGCTCGGGCATCAGCGCGATTTGGCCGGCCAAGTAGCTCTGCATGAGCTTCGACATGTTCCGCCCCGAGCCGGCGAACGCGTTCGCGCCGTCCTTCCACAGGCTTTGATGCAAGTGACCGCTCGAGCCCGGCAGCGCCGCGTGCCACTTGGCCATGAACGTGACCGAGACGCCGTGTTTGTGCGCGATCTGCTTGAGCGCGACCTTGAAGAGCGCCGCGCGGTCCGCGGTCTTGAGCGCGGTGTCGAAGCGGATGGCGGCTTCGTAGACGCCCGGGCCCGTCTCCGTGTGCAATCCTTCCAGCTCGATGTCGAAGTCGCGCATGCCGAGCATGATGTCGCGCATCAAGTCTGCGTCTTGCCCGCTCCGGACCCAGCTGTAACCGAACATACCCGGGTCGAGGGGCGTGAGGGATTTGAAGCCCTTCTGCTGGAGCGAATCTCGTGTCTCTTTGAACAGGTAAAACTCGTATTCGGCGCCAACCATGGGCTGGTAGCCGAGCTTCTCGGAGCGAGCGATCACCCGCTTGAGCAGCGAGCGTGGGCACGCGGGGTGCGGCGCGCCGTCCTCGGATTGAAAGTCCGCGAGCATCGCCGCGACGCCGGGCTCCCACGGCACGTCCCGCAGCGTGCTCGGATCCAAGACCGCGTGCGCGTCTGGATACCCGGTGTGCCACCCCGTGACTTTGGCGTTGTCGTAAAGGACGTCTGCGCAGTCCCAGCCGAAGATGACGTCGCAAAACCCGAAGCCTTTGGAGAGCGCCGACTCCAGCTTATCGAGCGACACGTATTTGCCGCGCAGCACGCCGTCTAAGTCGAAGCCCCCGATTTTGGCGCGGTCGATGCCCCTTCCGCGGAGCCCTTGCACGAGCTCTTCGGCGGCGCGCTTGGCGGCGGCGGACGAATCCTGATCCTTCTTCTTCGCCTGAGGGGCGGCACGGCCACGCTGTCGCTGAGCCATGGAGGCATTTACTAGCACGCGACGTCACGCTCAGTCTCGCTTGAGCCGATACACGCACCACGCGATGCCGAGCAGCATGAACAAGCCGGCCGGCACGCTCGCGCGCATGCCCAGGAGCGTGAACACCTCACCCGAGACGATCGAATACAGTTGATCCAGAATCGTGACACCGATGGCCGCGGCAACGACCACCCCCCCCGGCAAAAGTCGCTCCACGAGGGTAGCGTCCGGCTCTGCGCCGAGCTTGAGGCGAAACTTCGGCGTAACCGCGGCGGGCAGAACGCGTGCGGCAGCCGCTGGCGGGGGCGACGATGCCCGGGGTGATGGCGGCGGGTGCGACACGTGCGCGGGCGGGTACGACACGTGCGCGGGCGGGTACGACACGTGCGCGGGCGGCGCCGACGCGGGCTGCCCGCGCACCGACGCGGGCGGCGGGTTGGACGGCGAGCGCACGGCTTGCATGCCGGCCGAGCTCACGCGTCGTGCCAACGGGTCGTGGCTCGGCAAATCCAAATCGAGCGATGCACCTCCGCCCAGCTCGTCGCTCGCGTCGTCCAGATCCAGGGGCGCCGCCAAGGCCGGTCGCAGGCCGCTGCTGGTGCGCGGAGGAGCGGGACGCGACACGGGCGACAAGTCCAAGTCCGGCACTTCGAAGGACTCGCTCACCGCGTGCGGCAAGGGAGCGGGTGCCGCCACACGCAGGTCGGGCGCGGCGCTACTGATCACTGGCTCGAGCTCGAACGCCAAGGGTTTTAGCACCGGCGCGGGGCTGCGCGTGGGGCGACGACTCACCTCCACCCGCTCCATCAGCGGTCCGCCACCGCCTTCGGCGCGGGCGTCGCGCGGAAGCCTCACCTCTTGCACCTCGCCCGAAGTGATGCGCGCGGCCGCGAGGAGCTCGTTCCAGAACACGCCCGCGTCCGCATAGCGACGGCGCGGATCCAGTGCGAGCGCTTTCTCGAAGACGCGCTCCACCTCGTCCGAAATGATGACGCCTTCACTCCCGGGGGTTGGACGCCTTTGCTCGTCCAGCACCGTGCCCATGATGGCGGCTGAATCGCCGTCGATCACCGGGTGCCCAACGAGCGCCTCCGTGAGCGTGAGGGCCAGACCCCAGACGTCCGTCCACGGCCCCGTTTGGCCGTAGCGCTTCGGCGCCCATTGCTCCGGGGAGCCGTAAGCGGGGGTGAACGTGGCGATGCCGGAAGACGCTTCTTGGCTCGCGCGACCGGCGACTTGGCTCACCATGCTCTTCGCCTTGCCGATGCCGAAATCCAGGATCTTGACGACCTCTTCTCCGGCGACGTTCGCGACGAAGATGTTCTCCGGCTTGATGTCGCGGTGCACCACCGAGACCGGACCGTTCGGACCGCGGAAGTTGTGCGCGCGCTCCAGCGCCCGGGCGACGGGCGTGAGTAACCTCACCATCTTTTTGAGCGCGAACGGGGCTTGGCCTTCGCTGCGCCGCCGGCGAATCGTCGCGTCGAGGGTGTGCCCCTCCAGCCACTCCAAGACCATATACGGCACGAACCGGCTGTCTGGCTCGGGCAACGTGAACGCGTCCACGTGGAGCGGGCGCACGACGGTCGGTATGCTGGATGACAGCAAAAAGAGCAGCTCCGCTTCGGCGCGAAACGAGTCCAGGAAGTGTTGACGCGCCTCCGGCGACAGCCCGAACGGCAAGCGCAGACACTTGAGCGCGACCGGGGCCCGGAACCCGCCGTGGTGCGCGCGGTACACGGTACCGAAGCCGCCCTCGGCCACGACCGACTCGACGTGATACGCCCCCGCGATCACCGAGCCGACGATGCCGAACGCGTCTTCTGCCATCTGCTTGCCGGCGCTAGCTGACGGCCGCCTTGGCCACACCTAGCTGCCGCCTCAGCTTGCCATAGCGATCGCTGGCTGAGAACCACAGCAAATCCTTGGCAATCTCCCCCTGGGCGCCTTCTTCAGCCTCGAGCAGGCGGAGCGCGGTGCCCAAATCCCCGCAGAGAACCAGGCCCGCGCGCGCGGCGGTTTTGTCGGTAGCCGCGCTCCACCTCTGTAAGTTCGTCCGGCCTCCTTCCTCCACGAAGCGCAAGAAGCAGCCGCGCAGGGCGTCTACCTGCGGCGCTTCCAGGAGCGGCGCGATGGCTTGAGCAATGGGCGTCACGCGCCGCTTCATGTCGTCGGCGATCGGTAAGCCGGGGTTACCGATAATGAGCGCGGCGAGGAACAGGTCTTCCAGATCCGGCACCGCGCTGAACAGCGTCTTCAGGTACGACTCCTGGCGATACCAAGCCAGGTGCCGGCCGACGAGAAACGCCTGCTCGAGCTGGGTCTTGCCCGAGAGGACGCGCTTGCCGATCACGGTGGACGGCGGCACGCCGGGCAGGTGCGCGAAGCCGACGTCGCGATCCTTTTCGACGTAGAGCGCCGGGCACGCGAGACCCAAGATCGCCGCCGCCCAGGGCACGGCGCGCACGGCCGTGACCGTGGCCTTGGCGACTTCTTGTTTGGCGGCCGGCGCCGGGACGTGCAGCTTGCCGTCGCGCCGTAACGAGGTCACGCGCCCGACCAAAACCGCCGGCGCGATCAAGCTGAAGATCTGCCCGGTGAGCAGCTCCTGCTCGGGGTGGAACAAGAAGTCGTGCCACGCCGCTTGCGAGATGCTGCCGCGCGGCGCGATGAGCGTCTGGGCCCGGCCCCGCTCGAACGTCGCTTTCTCGTCCGCATTGGCCGCGCCGAGCGCGACCAGCGCCTCCGACGCGCGGAAGGCTGCGTCCGCGTCCCCCCGCGCCGTTTGAATACGGAACAGCTGCCGATAGCCGTCCGCCGACGTCGGATCTTCGAGATCGGACAAATCCACCTCGACGTTCACGGCGGCCTGCGCGCGCCGCAGCTCCTCCTCCAGCTCCTTGACCCGAGCTTCCAGCACCTCCACGCGCTTGAGCAGGAGCGCGCGCCCGGCGTCGCCCTCCGCCTCTACTCTCAGGGGTGACAGCGAAGGGGCCGCCTCTTCGTAGTGCTCGACGATTTGGACGCGGTGCCGTGACTGGTACGCGACGACCATGGCTTGCTCGAGCTTGAGCAGGCGCGACCGATCCAGGCCCAAGTTGTCGGCCGCCTTCTCCAATCGGACGCGCTCGTCGGCCGTGATGACGCCGTCCGCGAGCGCGTCGGCGAACAACTCCTCGTACTGCGTCTCCAGGGGGCCCAGCCCCAAGCTGCCCGAAACCTCGCCTGCGACGAACCCCTTCGCGTGCTCGAAGCCACCGACGTCCGTTCTTTCGTCGCTCATCCTCGCTCGACCTCCTGGCTCATTGGGCGTGACCTACGAATGTCTCCCGCCCCGCCCCGCGCAGCAACCAAGGGCCGAAATTACATCGAAATTACGTAGGGAAAAGCCCCACTTTGAACAACCGGCCGACTCCGAATCCTAGTCCCCTTGTTGAAAGTGACTTTCATTCTCTGCCCATGACTGGTAAGAGCGGCGGCGAGAGATGAACATGAAAGTCAGTTTCAAGCTTAAGCGCTTCGCGACCTTGCTCCCCGTCACCTGCCTCGCCCTCGCGACCTCCGTCACCGCCTGCGGCGACGACGATGGCGGTACGGACGAGCCGGTGGGCGGCGCGGGCGGAACGGCCGGAAAAGGCGGTTCTTCGGGCGGCGGCACGGCTGGCAGCCCCGACGAGGGCGGGTCGGACGGCGGCGGTACGGCTGGCACCGGCGGAACCAGTGGCGGCGGCACCGGCGGAACCAGTGGCGGCGGCACCGGCGGCACCGGCGTGGGCGCGGCTCCGAGCGAGGGCGGCGCGGGCGGCGAAGGCGCAGCTCCGAGCGAGGGCGGCGCGGGCGGCGCGGGGCCCGACACTTTTCACACCGCCAAGGTGAACGGCGCGGACGGCACGCTCGTACCTCAGGTGAACGACCTGCGCGGCGTCACGTTTGCGAGCAACGGTAAGATTTGGGCCGCGGGCTACGTCGGCCAGAACATCGGCTTGGGCGGCGTGGACCGACAGCTCGCGGTCGTTCGCTTCAACGCCGACGGTACGCTGGACAAATCCTTCGACGGCGACGGCATCCGGACCGTGAACTTGCGGGCGCGCGTGGGCGTCGACGAAAACCTCACGAACGACGGCGACGAGTACGCGATGGGCATCGTGGAGCTCGCCAACGGCAACGTCGTGATCTTGGCCAACCGGCGCGACCTGAGCGGCAAAGGCCGCGACGCGGTCTTGCTGAAGATGACCCCGACCGGCACGTTCTCCAACTGGACCGCGGCCATCGGCCCCGTTCGTACGGTGGACTTCGGCTGGACAGAGACGGAGAGCGCCGCGTTCCCGGGCGCGCCCGGCGCGCAGCCGACGGATGAGGGCGGTGGGCTCGCCTACAGCCCGGCCCGGAAGATCGGCGACAAGGAGTACCCGGAATCGGTCGTCGTGTTCGGTCACGGCCCCGCGAAGCTGGGTGCCAAGACCGAGGCCGACGTGCAGCGCACCGACAACGATCGCTACGTGCTGCGCATCCAAGCCTCCGACGGCGCCCTGGACCCGACGTTCAACGCCGGTAAGGCGTACACGTTCAACTCGGTCGGCGTCCGTGGCGACAACAGCCGCCGCGGCAACGTCGAGGCCTTGGACGGCTCGATCATCAGCGCGGGCTACACCAACTTGGAGACGGGCGGCAATCACATCGTCGTGGCTCGGCTGTCGATCGATGGCGTGCCGGACGCGACGTTCACGGGCGGTACTCCGTCTGTCCCGGGCGTGTTCGTGGCGAATCCCTTCCTCGTCGGGCAAGGAGTTGCCGAGTGCTACCAGGCCGCTCGTCAAAGCACCGGTCGCTACGTTTCGACCGGCTACGGGCGTGTCACGGGCACCATGTTCCCCGCGGCGACCCCGGTGCCCTTCGACTGGGAGCGGACCGACGGCGTGGACGCCGTGCAGTTCGGCTTCGTGCAGAGCGCGACCGGCGGCAAGTTGGACACGACCTTCGGCCGTGAAGGAACGCTCGCCATCCAGAGTGAGGGCCTGAACCTGGGCGGAACGGAAGAACGCGGCCGCGATTTGACGGTCCTTGCGGACGATCGCTTCGTTATCGCGGGCCGCTTCGGTGTGTCCCCGGCCCTGTTCGTCGTCACCGCGGACGGAGAGCTGGATCCGACTGAGGGCGGTCTCAAAGCCGGCCCGGGCGGCACGGACACCGTTGCGGGCGCCTACTTGTATGCGCCACTGAGCGGAACGACGTCGCACTTCTACGCCATCGCCAAGTCGGCGGACGGCAAGCGAGTGGCGGCGACGACGAATGGTCATGAGGAAGGCGCCCTCCTGGCCGTGTTGAACGTGGAGTGATCCCTCGCCTTCTGGCTTGAGGTTTTCAAAGGCTCGGGGTAGTCGCGATGCGCTCGTGACCGCCCCGGGCCGGAGTTTTTTACGATGATTGGTTTCGGCAACAGGCGTGTAGCGATCGGACTTACGGTTGGCCTCGTGGTGGCAGCGGCTTGCACGCGCACCGAAGACCCAGTCGAGCACTACCGTTCCGCGGCATCAGCGGGGACGGGAACGGGCGGCACGGGTTCGAGCACCGGTGGCAAGGGCTCCGGTACGGGGAGCACCGGCGGCAAGCCGACCAGCACCGCGGGCACCGGCAACGCCCAGGGCGGTGAAGACGACATCGGGCTCGCGGGCGCGGGCGGCGAAGGCAGCGTGGTCGTCCCGCAGCCCCCGACTGATTTCGGTTGTGGCGAGCCGCCAATTTCGAGCGAGCCGTTCACGCGCAAGGCGCTGCGAGCGGCCGCCGCCGAGTGCGCGCAATGGCACTACTGCCGTCTCGAAGGCGGCGCGCGCGGCTTGGTGGAGGCGCTCGACGAGCTTTCCGCCGCACCGAGCGAAGCCGCGCAGACGATCGCGCGCGAAGCGTACGCTCAAGCGTTCGCCCTCACCTCCGTGACCGAGCTGTTTCAGTTCGGTCCGTACGCCTCGCAGTCCACGAGCGCCGGCAAAGATAGCTACCAGGGCAAAGGGTACCGCGAGGTCGTCTACTCTTGGCCGCTCTCCTCGCGCTGCCGCGTGGAGGAGCAGGTCGCCCAGCCCTCCGCGAGCCTTGGCAGCGTGCTCGTGAGCGCCCGAGGCCTATTCGGTCTGGACTATTTGCTGCATTACTCAGGCACCGACACGGAGTGCAACCCGAGCAGCGCGGCCGGAAAGAAGTGGGCAACGCTCAGCGAGGACGAGATCGCGGCTGGTAAGCTCGACTACGCCGTCACGCTCGGCAACGATATCTTGAGCCAAGCGCAGCAGCTTCGGGCGGATTGGTCGCGCGACGAGGGCAACTTCGCGCCGCAGCTGGTGAACGCCTCTGGGTACCCCACCGAGCACGAAGCCATGAAGGTGATGGCCTGGTCGCTGCTCTACATGGAGCGGGACGTGAAAGACTGGAAGCTCGGCCTTCCGACTGCGCACACCGCGAACGCGCCCGTCAGCGTCGCCGAAGCGGCATTTTCTGGTCTCAAAATTCAGGCCATTCGGCAGAATTTGATCGGTTTTCGGGGTCTCTACGAAGGCTGCGGCCCAGAAGGCGAAGGCCTCGGATTCGACGATTGGTTGACCGAAGCCGGTCACCCGGAGCTGGCGCAGGAGATCATCGCCGCGTACGTCAACGCGCAAGCCCTCGCGGACGCGGCTCCGCAGATGGATGAGGCAACGCCCGCGGAGCTCGAGGCGCTGTACCAAGCCGTGAAGCGCCTGACCGACTTACTCAAAAACGATCTGTTCGGCGCGGGCAGCCCGATCGGCCTCACCTTGCCCCCAGGCCTCGAAGGTGACACCGACTAGGCTCGCCTGGCTCTTGCGTCCGGTAGACGCCGCTTGGCTGGCAGCGTTTCGCGTCGGCTACGGCTTGGCGCTGGCATTCTCGATGTGGCGCTTCCTGGCGTATGGCTGGGTCAGTGACTTCTTCGTGCGCCCCAAGCTGTTCTTCAAGTATTGGGGCTTTTCGTGGGTGCAGCCGCTGTCCGAAGCCGGCATGCAGGCGCTGTTCTGGGGCCTCATGGCGGCGGCGCTTTGCGTCGCGGCGGGGCTGGCGTTTCGGCTCGCGTCGGCCCTATTCGCGTTGGGTTTGATCTACGTGCAGCTCATCGACGTGAGCACGTACTTGAACCACTACTACTTGGCGGCGCTCCTTGCTCTGCTTCTGGCCGCGTCACCGGCGGGAAAGTATTGGTCCGTGGACGCGTGGCTGCGAAAACGAAGCGAGCCCACCGTGAGCGCGTCGTGGCTGTACTTGTTCCGCCTGCAGGTCGGCGTCGTCTACGTGTTTGCGGGGCTCGCCAAGCTGCAGTCCGATTGGCTGCTGCACGCGCAGCCGCTGCGCATCTGGCTCGGCGCGAGCACGGAGCTGCCGCTCATTGGTCCGCTCCTCACGCTGCCCTTCGTGCCGATGCTGCTCAGCTGGTGCGGATTCTTGTTCGACACGACCGTCGTCGGCTTCTTGCTGTGGCCCAGAGCCCGGCCGTACGCCTACGCGGTGCTGCTCGCCTTTCACGCCATGACACGCGTTCTGTTCCCGATCGGCATGTTCCCCGTGATCATGTCACTTTCGGCGCTGGTGTTCTTCTCCCCGAGCTTTCCGCGACGGCTCTGGTCGAAGCTGGGGCCGGCGCCGCGCCCGTCGCCGACGCCGCCGCCCGGGCGCTTCGCCACGGCAGGCCTGCTGCTGGCCGGATGCTACGCGCTCATTCAACTGGTGATGCCGCTCCGGTACCTGGCGTATGGCGGCAACGTGCTGTGGCACGAGCAAGGCATGCGCTTTTCATGGCGCGTGATGGTGCGAGCCAAGGGCGGCGGAACGACTTTCGTCGTTTATAGCCCCGCACGTCGGCACACGTATTACGTAAGCCCGCGCGAGTACCTAACGCGCGTGCAAGAAGCCGAGATGAGCAACCAGCCCGACCTGATCTTGCAGCTCGCGCACCACATTCACGACGACTTCCAGCGCCGCGGCTACGGCGACGTGCAGGTACGCGCCGAGAGCCGCGTCGGCTTGAACGGACGCAGCAGCGCTCCGTTCTTGGACGCCAGCGTCGACCTATCTCGACTGAGCGACGGCCTCAGGGCCGCGTCGTTCATCTTACCAGCGCCCTCCCAAGCGCCCCCGCACACGCGACCCGTGCTCTGAGCCTCGAATCATCCATGTTCCGCCCCCGCGTTTCTTTCTTCATCACCGCTTTTTTGCTCGCGCTGGGCGCTCGGTCGCAAGCGCAACCGGCGCCGCCGCCGGCCGATGCCGATGCGGCACCGCCGGCCGACGCCGCTCCGCCCGCTGCGCCCGCTCCGCCCGCTGCGCCCGCTCCGCCCGCTGCGCCCGCTGCGCCCGCTGCGCCCGCTCCGCCCGCTGCGCCCGCTGAGCCCGCTGAGCCCGCGCCACCGGCGGCGGCAGCCCCCCCCGCCCCGCCGGCAGCCGCACCTCCCCCCGTCGCAGCGCCCGTGGCTCCACCACCCGCGCCGGAAGCGGACCCTCCGCCTCAGGAAGTCACCATCGTTGGAACGGGCGTGGCGCGCACGCCCGGCTCCGCACACGTCATCGGTAAGAAGCAGCTCGAGCGCAATGAGTACGACGACGCCGGTAAGATCCTGCAACAGGTGCCGGGCGTGTACGTCCGGCAAGAGGACGGCGTCGGCTTGCGCCCCAACATCTCGATTCGCGGAGGCAACCCCGATCGAAGCAAGAAGCTGACGTTGATGGAGGACGGCATCTTGTTCGGTCCTGCGCCGTACTCCGCGCCAGCCGCTTACTACTTCCCGTTGATGACACGCATGACCTCCGTGCGCGTCATCAAGGGCCCGGCCGCGATCGCGTACGGCCCGCAGACGGTGGGCGGAGCAATAGACTTCATTTCGCGCCCGATCCCGACCCTAACCAGCGGTGGGGCGGATTTCGGCTTCGGTGAATACGGCTATAACAAGCTGGACGGGTGGTTCGGCTCCAGCACGGAGCAACTGGGGTTTCTGGTCAGCGGCACCCACCTCGGCAACACCGGTTTCAAGAAGCTCCCGAACGGCGGCGACACTGGCTCCACTCGTAACGACTTCATGGTGAAGGCCAGCTACGTCGTGGATCCGCGCGCCGTGGCCCGCAACGAATTCTTACTGAAGCTGGCCTACGCGGACGAGGTCTCGAACGAGACTTACCTCGGCCTCACCGACGCGGACCTGCGCGCGAGCCCCGACCAGCGCTACGCGGCGAGCCAGTTGGACCAGATGAAGAACCATCGCGCGTCGATGGTCCTCTTCCACGAATTCGACGACCCCCGCCTGAAGCTGAAGATCAAGAGCGCGGCGTATCGGCACGATTACAAGCGCATCTGGCGCAAGGTCAACTCGATGCGCAACGCGCAGATCTTCGACATTTTGACGAACCCGGAAGACCCGACCAACGCCGGTTACCTTGCCGTGCTGCGGGGCCAAACCGACAGCGCGACGCCGCTCGAGAGCATCATGGTCGGACCGAATGATCGGGATTTCATCAGCCAGGGCATACAAAGCGTCGTCTCTCACGAGCGCGTCGACGGACCGATAGCGCAACGCATCGAGCTCGGCGCGCGCCTGCACTACGACGAGATCAAGCGTCGCCACAGCCAAGATGGATTTCAGATGGTCGGGGGGCAGTTGATTGCCGACGGCTCGCCGACGCAAATCACCGCATCCAACACGGACAGCACGACCGCCGTCGCGCTGCACGCCATCGACGCGCTGACGTGGAAGTCGCTCACGCTCACGCCGGGTATCCGCGTCGAGATCATTCGTTCCAAGAGCGTGGACCGGCTCGCCCTCGACACGACCAAAGGCACGAAGGTCGCTTGGATGCCGGGCGCGGGCCTCTATTGGGCGACGACGCGCGATTTCGGCTTGCTCGCGGGGGTCTATCGCGGATTTAGCCCGCCTCCGCCGGGCAGCGCCAAGAGCGTGAAGCCCGAGTACAGCGTGAACTACGAAGCCGGCGCGCGCTTCACGCGCGGCAGAGCGCGCGTCGAGGCGATCGGCTTCTTCAACGACTACTCGAACCTGACCGACATCTGCACCATCTCCAGCGGCTGCGTGGACCAGAACTTGGATCGGCAGTTCGACGCCGGGAAGGCGCACATCTACGGCGTGGAGGCGTTCGCGGCCCACGAGATCCCCGCGGGACAGGAGCTGCGCTTCCCCGTCAGCGTTTCGTATACGTTCACCCGCGCCACGTTCGAGAACTCTTTTCAGTCCCAGGACCCGATCTACGGCACCGTGAGAAAGGGCGACGAGATTCCGTACGTGCCGAAGCATCAGCTGAACGCCACGCTCGCCGCGGAGGTCGATCGGGCTTCGGCGTACGTGAGCTTCGGCTACGTCGCGCGGATGCGTGAGCAAGCCGGAAGCGCGCCGCTCTCCGAATCGCTCGCGACGGACACGCAGACGTGGCTCGATGCAGGCATCATGGGGCGGGTGTTCGGCCCCCTGCGGCTGTACGCGAACTTGCGCAATATCCTGGACGAGCGTGACCTCGTGGCGCGTCGCCCGTTCGGGGCTCGCGTAAGTCCGCCCCGCTGGCTGCAAGTCGGAGCGAAGATCGACTTCTGAGCGTGATATGTAACGCGGATGCGCGCGTGGCCGCTCGGCGTCTCGTTGCTGCTTGGGAGCTGCGCTTCGAAGCCGGCGCCCTCGGTGGCCGAGCTACCAGCGCCGACTTCGACGTCGCTATCGTCGACGCCTGTCGTCTTGGTTCAGCCGCCAGCGCAGCCGCCTCCGTTCGTCCCTCCCGCTCCCGCTCCCGCGCCGCCGACGCTTCCTGCAACGGACGCGCGGGTGCTGCTGGAACCGCCGTACTCCGCGCTTGGCCACGCGCGGCTCGCCACCGAGATGCAGAGCTTGGAGCGCGACGAAGAGCTGTTCCAATGGGCGCTCGGCGGCTCCTCGGACCCAGCCCACCCTAGCAATCGCCCCGGCTACCACCCCGCGACGCGCGTGGTCGTGGACGTGGAGCTGCTGTCCCGCGCTCCCAAAGGCTCGACCAAGCGGCTGCTGCGCATCGCGCGTAGCCGCGGCTATTGGCCGCTACGCGCCTGCTTCGAGGACGCGCAGCGCCTCACGACGAAACCCGAACGAGCCGCAAAGGTGCGCTTGACGCTGGGTGCTTCCGGCAAGGTGCAAGGCGCCCGCATCATGGGCCCCGCGCCCGAGCGCGAGTACTCGCGCTGCGTGCTGGAGCGGCTGCGCGGCTTGGACTTCACGCCCGGCTTCACGCGCAAGCTGGACATCGAGATAAGCGTCAAACAATGGCCCGGTCACGCGCCGGTCCCCCCTCGCGCGCCCAAGGACGCCGCCCCGACGCGCTTGGGGAGCGACGCCAAAACCGCGCTGCAAGCTATGTCTCCTGCGCTCGTGGCTTGTTACGAGCCAGCGCTGGCGCGCGATCCCAAGCTGTGGGGACGGGTCGCGCTACGCCTCTCGCTCAGCGACGTGGGCGCGGTGGAGAGCGCGGTGCCGGCCGAGACGCAATTCCCCGATCCAGAGGTTACGGAGTGCGCGCGCCGGGTTGTCCTCGGCGCGCGCATTCCAGCCGCTCCACTTCGCGAGCTCAGCCTCGGGGTGCGCTTCGGTCAGCCGCCCGCGCCGCCACCGCCTACGGTCGGCACGCCGCCTTCCGAGGACGGCTCACCGCCGCCCCCGGCCCCGCCGCCGCCGACGCTGGTCTCACCACCGACGCCCGGGCCCGCGCCGCCGGCTCCACCGCCGCCGACGCCCGTGCACTCGTTGTACTCCACGGACGAGCCGTCTCGCGCTTCGAAGTCGCAGATGCCTGCGCCCTTGAAGAGCTCCGTCGGTAGCTCACCCTGCTGAAGGAGCTGGCAAACGAGCGACGGGTCGTTGCACTGCGACGTGCAATCGCAGGTGGGGGTGCAGAAGCCGAAGTCCCCGATGAAAGCGGTGGACCCGCTGAGCGCGGCCGGAGAAACGCACGCGCCATCGAACTTTTCCGTCCCGGAGTCGTAGGCGCATTCGTAGCCCAGGCCGCAGCTCGCTGAGCAATGACCGGTGGTGCCGGTCGCGTCGTCCGCCTGGCAGAAGCCGAGACATTCGTCCGGCTCCGACGGCTCGTCCGCGCCGGGAACGGTGCACGGCTCGCCCAGCGCCTTGCCGGTCGGCTTCTTTTCCACGCAGACACCGCTGAGGAAGGACTGGTCACAGTAAAGGCCGTCTGCGCAGTCGATGTCTCCGCGACACGAGGGCAAGCAAGCTGGGAAAACGACGTTGCAGAGTCCCTGGCTCGAGCAGATCTCGCCGTCTCCACAGTCCGAAGCGTCTTCACAGGTGGTTTGCGTGCGACCGAGCAACGCCGGATTGCAGGCAAATTCAGGCCGATCATGGCACTTTTGGACGCCTTCCCCCGGGTCTCCGAAGGAGCAGCCTTCGACGCAGTAGCCGGTGGTCTCCGTAAACGGATAACACAGCGCGCCGGCTCCGAAGCCCTGGCAGTCTGCGTCGTCCACGCATTCGGCGGTACACATGCCCTTGGGCGGCGCTCCGTCGCCGAGCACGGTTTCAGTCGCGGTCACGCAAATGAGATTCGGCGCTTTGGCGTCGGCGCACTCGCCGTCGTTGATACAGCCCATCCCGAGAGCAGTCGCGTTGTTCGTGCCGCCGTCAGGACGACCTCCGCCGGTGCCGGAGCTCCCGCCGCTGCCGCCGAGGACCGAGCCGCTGCCGCCCTGGCCGCCGGTGGCTTCGTCCTTTCCGCAGCTCGCGGTCGCCATGCCAACCAACACCAGAACACCTGCCAAGCGCCACGTCTTCGCTGCTTTCATCGAACCGAAGCCTCCAAAATAAGGGCTCACGATGGAGCCGCCGAGTCGACGCCTAAGCTTTTCCGTTAAAGGGTCCGAGCGCAAGCTCGAAACCCGTTAATTGCGGCCGTTTCGTCGCGCACGCGGAGGAGGTGCAGGACGCCCCTGGTCGCGAAAATTCGTCCACCACGGACGCACTCTCGTGCGGTGAAGGATGCGGAGAGCGCGCGTGTTTTGAACGACTATTCACGCCGTTCGTCCACGCGACGCGGTAACGCTCACCATGAGGCCGCGCTTCAACGCGTCAAAACACCCCGACCGCGACACCAATGGAAGCGCCGACCAACGGTTGCCCAAAGCTCGCCGCCTTCTGTTCTGCGATACGCACGGCGACGCTCGGCGAGCAGGCGCCGATAAATCCCCGCAGCTCTGCCGAAACACGAGGCGCGAGACGCAACCCGGCTCCGGCCTGGAATATCGCTCCCGGCACGAGCACCGAAACATCTCGGCCCTGCCACGGTGGAGCAGCACGACCCGACATTTCCGCGTCGACGAGGAGCGCGCCCACCCCGACATTGACGCTCACGGGGCCGCGGACCGGATACACGTCGATCAGCAGACCACCGGCCAGCAGTCGCACGTCGGCGTTCCCTTCCGGGGCCGACACATGCGCGCGGCCGAGTGAAAGCTTCCCGAAAGCGCTGGTAGAGAGCCAACGCACCGGGAACGCGCGCAGCTCCAGCGCCGCCTCCGGCAAGGCGCCGAGTCCCCCCGCGCTCGCGCCCACGCTGCCCGCGAGCCACAGCCGACGTTCCGGCTCCGGCGCCAGCCCGGGGAGAGGCGCGACTTGCGAAGCTGGCAGTTGCGTCGATGCGGGCGCCGCCCCGGGCGGGATACCGAGCTCGGTCAAGCGCGCCCGAAAGCGTTCTGCGAGGACGGCCGCGTTCGTGTCGGCGCGTCGGCGCGGGTCGAGCCGCTCGAGCTCGCGACGCGGCTCGGTCGTACCAGGTCGGGCCGCGACGACGACCTCCGCCGTTTGCGTGCCCTGATCGACCGAGATGAGGGCGGCCCCTTCGTGACGCGTGAGCACGGTGGAGAGCTCGGCATCGTCGGCGCTGCGCCCCGCGACCTCCACGCGGTAGCCGAACAGCGAAAGCTCCGCTGCCAGTCGCCGCACGAATGGCGCGTCCGGATTGCCGCTCAGCACGACGACGAGCGGAGCGGCCGGGGCCGCCCACACCGCGGACGCTCCTAGGCAGAGCGCGCCCGCCAAAAGCGCCGCGCTAGCGCGACAGCAACTGGCGAGCGACGCGCTCGTGCGGCCCGCGCGCGTGCCGCGCCAAGTAACCTTCAGCCACTTTTCGCGCACCAGCGCCATCGCCGGAGCGAGACAAAGCCTCCATGAGCCGACCTTCCGCTTCACGCGCGAACGGTCCGCCTGGCTGCTCGGCAAGGTAGGTCCGGAACCATCGGGCCGCGTCAGCATACGCTGCTCGCTGGTCGAAATGCACACGCGCAATCGAGAATGCCGCAAGCTTGGCTGCGGCGGAGCCGGCCGCGCGCGAGCGCAACGACTGGTAAGCCGTGAGCGCGTCGGCCGGTTTGCCAGCAAAGCGCGCCGTATCCCCCAGAAGTGCCAGCTCCGACGCGGACGATTTCGCCACTGCCGCGTCAAAACCTTCCTGCTCGATCAGCGCGTATGCCTCCGTGAAGCGGCTTTGCCGGGACAAACCTTGCCAGGTGGGCGCCACCGGCGGCGACTCGCGAGGGACGCGCGGAGCGATGTCGGCTTCCGGCGCCGGCTCGGGCTCTGCTTTGGCGGGTGCGGTGGACGCGGCGGAAGGCGCGGCCAGGGCGCTCGGAATCGGCCGTGTCCCGGCCGCGCTGATCTCGAAGTGCCCGGCTCGGCACGATGCGCGGAGGGATTCGCCCGCCAGCAACTGCCGCCCTTCACCGAGCACGCAGCCGGACACGACCACCCTGCCTTCGTGCAAAACCAGCGTAAACAGCTCGTCATTAGGGCGGAAGCCGACGTCGAACCGCGTGCCGGTCACGTCCACCGCGAAGGGCCCCAGGCTCACCTTGTAACGGGCGCCGTGATTGGGCACGACGCGCACGTCCGCCGAGCCGGACTCCAGAACCAAATGCGCGCCCACCGAGTCCAAGGTCGCGAGGCGCGCGCGAGAGCCCGGAGCGAGAGAGACCTGCGAGCCATCCGAGAAATGAATGGGGGGCGTGCTCGCTTCCGTCGCGCTCACCCACTCTCCGACGGAGAGCGGATGGTCCCCGAACGTAGCCCCGAGCGGCGTGCGCGGCTTGCCCACGCCGACGAGCGCCGCGACCGCGGCCGCAGACACGACGACCGCCGCTACCGCCAGCACGGGCTTGTACTTGAGACGCCGGCGTGGCGGCCGCGCGATGACCCGCGCCCGTACGCTACCTAGTGAAAGGTCCTGCGCGAGGGCGCGATCTTGCTCGACGGCGAGAGCGCGTCCCAAGCGCTGCAATCGTTCGGTCGGCGCGGTCACGGCGCGGCTCCCTCTTCTGCCAACCACTCCACGAGCGAAGGCTCTTGCCGCGCGCCCAAGACGAACGCCTGTTGCGCGCGAGCCAAACGGCGCTTGATGGTCGCGAGGGACACACCGCAAGAGGCCGCCACCTCCGTGAGCTCCATGCCCGCCATGAAGCGCAGCGCGAATGCGATGCGTTGGTCCGTATTCAAGCCGCCGAGCACGCGGTACACCGCCCGCATGGCTTCGCTCGCCTCGAAGTCCGGCGGAGGAAGCTCGGGTTCGGGAAGCTCCGAGAACGGCAGTAGACGGAGCACGCGGCCGCGCACGCGTCGGCGGATCTTGGCGCGCGCGGTAAACACGGCCACTTGCGTAAGCCACGCGCGGAGCGCCCGCGGATCCACCAGCCGGTGAACGGACTCCAGCGCGGTGACGAACACGTCGTGCACCAAGTCCAAAATCTCCGAGTCCGGCCCCATGACGCGCACCAACACGCGGCGTACGTGCGGGGCGTAGCGGTCGAACAGCTGCGTGCCGGCGTCCGGATGCCGGGCACGCAGAGCGAGCACGAGCAGCTCGTCGGACTCCGGCGCCGGCAGCTCCGACTGGCTCCGGCGCAGCGGCAGCAGCTCGGCGACGGCTTGAGAATCCTTCTTGGCCATACTCGGGCGTCCGACAGCAGTAGAGTGTCCCACCCCTGCCGGATCGGCTCACGAGAGA